>NZ_JBHVMF010000007.1:0-100812 GCF_042797055.1 Streptomyces sp. NPDC057854 | reverse complement strand
GGGGGGGGCGGGGCCCGCCCGGGGGCGGGGGCCCGCCGGTGCACTCCCGGCCGGGTCGCGGACACGGGCGGGGGGGGGGGGGGGGCCCCACCGCCCCCCCGCCCCCGCCTTTCGGAATGACCGGTAAAAAGCACGGAGCCTGATCAGTTCTTGTCATTTTCGCTACGCATTCCCGCCCGCTTATAGGGCCAGTCTGACTGATAGAACCCTTCCTTCCATCGGGGTCACACGCCAATCCCGAACTGACTATGCTCCGCAGATGTGTTGCCGCGCTCACAGCGAGTCATGACCGCTGGGAGCGGGCGCCCCGACGGAGCACGGCCACAGGGAGACGCGGGCATCGACGCGTGGACGAAGGACCCTTGGAGCGGTCACATTCGAGCACGCGTACGCGATCGATCGCCTGTTCACTCTTTCCTGCCGGTACGTCGCGCCATTCCAGTCCTCGCCCCTTCCAGACGCTGAGGGAAACCGTTGATGGTTCGCGCAGGTTCAACGTCCAGAGCCAGGCCCGGTGCGGCGGCTCCGGTGTGGCTCGTCCCGCCGGGTGTCCTGGCCGCGCTCTTCGCCATAGGGCTGCTCTTCGCCCCTGCGCAGATACGGACACCCGTGGCCTGGTACGGCTTCGCGGCCGTCTCCCTCACCGTCGGCAGCACCGCGCTGACCGTGCGCCTGACGCGCGCGGCGGAGGCGGCCCGGCACACCCGGGCGGTGCAGGCCGCCCAACAGGCGCACGCGGAGCGCGAGACCGCGCTGCTCTCGCGCCTCGCCGACCAGCGGACCACCACCGTCTGGATGGCCGAGGAGCTGCTGCCGGCCGCCGTCGCCCGGCTCCAGAAGGGCGACTCGGCGTCGGAGATCGTGAACTCCGTCCGCCTCGGCGACCACCTCGACCCCGGGTTCACCGACGCGCTCAAGGGCGCCCTGCGGACCCTGCTGGAGGCGGTCGAGGCCGAGGAGAACACCCGGGACTCGTCCCAGCGGGCGCTCGTCGCCGTCGCGCGCCGTGTCCAGGCGATCGTGCACCAGCTCGCCAAGGACCTCCGCGAGATGCAGATCGTCCACGGCACGGACCTCGTGCTCGCCCGCGGTCTCCAGGACGTCGACCACCGCAACGCCCTCATCGGCCGCCTCGCGGCCAGCATCGCCGTCCTCGGCGACGCCCGCCCCGGCCGCCAGTGGTCGAAGCCGATCCCGCTCTACGACGTGCTGCGCGGCGCCATGTCGCGCATCGTGGACTACCCGCGGGTCAAGCTCCAGTCGGTCACGGAGGCCGCGGTCATCGGCCCCGGCGCCGAGCCGCTGATCCACCTGCTCGCCGAACTCCTCGACAACGCCACGTCGTTCTCGCCGCCGCACACCCCCGTGGAGGTGAGCGCGGTCGAGGTGCCCTCGGGCATCGCGATCGAGATCGAGGACCGCGGCGTCGGCCTCACCGAGGAGGTCCGGCACCGCATCAACCGCGTGATGACGGAGTCGGCGTCCGGCATGTTCCTCGCCGGTCTGGGCGAGGTGACGCAGCTCGGCCTGCCGGTGGTCAGCCGGCTGGCCCGCGAGCACGGCTGCGACGTCGACCTGCGCCCCTCCGCCTACGGAGGCGTCCGGGCCGTGATCCTCGTACCCCGGCGCCTGATCACCACGGTGGAGAAGCCCGTCGTGAGAACCCCAGAGCCCGCCCGGAAGCGCGCGGCCGGTCCGGTCCGCCCGCTGCCCTCGCGGACCGCCCCGTCCGCCCCGTCCGTCCCGCCGCCCGCCGCGCCCCCGGCGCCCCCGGTGATCCCGCCGGCGCCCGCCCCCTCCCTGCCGGACCTGGACGAGGGAGCGGACCCGTACATCGCCGGGAAGACCCTCAACGGTCTGCCGCGCCGCCGCCGGGACACCCCCGTACCGACGCCGGTGATCCGCACCGGCCCCGAGCCGACCCCGCCGCCCCGCACCACCCGCGAACCCGGGCTGATGTGGGAGGCGTTCAACGCCGACAAGCGCTCGGGAACCGACTCCCCCACTCCGCACAGCCAGCCGTCTGATGAGGTCGAATAACATGCAGCCACTGCCCAACATCGACTGGATGCTCACCGAGCTCGTGGGCGGCGTTCCGCACGTACGGCACGTGGTCGTCCTGTCCGCGGACGGCCTCTGCATCGGCCAGGCCAACACCGCCCCCGACACCGCCGACGCGATCGCCGCCGCCTGTTCCGGCATCCAGAGCCTGGCCCGGGCCATCGCCCAAATGTTCCCGCACGGCAACGGCACCACCCACATGGTCGGCATCGAGGCCGACGGCGGCTACTTCTCGCTGATGGCCGCCGGCCCCGGCGCGTACCTCGCCGTCCTCGCCGACGAAGAGGTGGACGCGGGCCTGCTCGGCGCCCGCATGCGCGCCCTCGTGGTCCGGATCGGCCGGCACATGACCAGTCCGCCCCGTGAAGACGTCGTCCGGCAGGCGATGTGACCTCGGACAACCCCCATCCCTGGGACGAGGGAACCCCCGTACCGCTGTACGTCATCACCGGCGGCGGCGAGGGCTCCTCTGCCAAGACCTTCGACCTCGTCACGCTCATCGCGACCAGGTCCGCACCGGAACCCTCGATGCAGCCCGAACAGGCGGCCATCCTCTCCATGTGCGAGTACCCGCTGTCGGTGGCCGAGGTGTCGGCCTACCTCAGCCTCCCGTTCAGCGTCGTCACCGTGCTGCTGTCCCAGCTCGTCGACGACGGACGCGTGGAGGCGATTGCACCCGTGCCCGTCGCGGCCTTCCCCGACCGCGGCCTATTGGAGGCGGTGATCCATGGACTACGGAGACTCTGACACGCTCAGGGCGGGACCGCGCGACACCGACCTGCTGCTGCCGCACGGCGCCAGGGGCGTCAAGGTCGTCGTCGTCGGCGGCTTCGGCGTCGGCAAGACCACGATGGTCGGATCGGTCAGCGAGATCCCCCCGCTGACCACCGAGGAACAGATGACGCAGGCCGGCGTCGGGATCGACCACAATCCCGGGGCCTCCGGCAAGACCACCACGACCGTCGCGATGGACTTCGGCCGGATCAGCATCAACGAGGAGCTGATCCTCTATCTGTTCGGAACCCCCGGCCAGGAGCGGTTCTGGTTCCTGTGGAACGGGATCTTCGAGGGCGCGCTCGGCGCCGTCGTCCTCGTCGACACCCGCAGGATCGAGGTCTGCTTCGAGGTCATCACGCGCCTGGAGGACCGCCGCGTCCCCTTCGTGGTGGCCGTCAACACCTTCCCCGAGGCCCCGCAGTACCCGCTACCGGAATTGCGCACGGCCCTGGCCCTCAGCGAGTCCGTCCCCCTCGTCACCTGTGACGCGCGCGACCGGGCGTCCTGCCGGGACGCCCTGCTCTCGCTGATGGTCTACCTGTGCTCCCTCGCCGTCCAGGAGACCGCATGACCCTCCCCGCCCACGAGCACGCCCCGCACGAGAGCGGGCTCGTCCCGCCCCCCGGCTGCCCCGCCCACGCGGCCACCGGCCCCGGCGGAGCGGCCCGGCTCTACGGCCCCGCCGCCGAGACGGACCCCATGGGCCTGTACGAGGAACTGCGCGCCGCGCACGGCCCGGTGGCGCCCGTCCTCCTCGACGGCGACGTCCGCGCCTGGCTGGTCCTCGGCTACAACGAGAACCGCGACGTGGCCACCCGCTCCACCCAGTTCTCCCGCGACCCGCGGGTCTGGCACGGCTGGAGCACCGGGGAGATCGACCCGGCCACCTCCCCGCTGATGCCGATGATCGGCTGGCGGCCCGACTGCGTCTGCGCGGACGGCGAGGAGCACCAGCGGCTGCGCAGCGCGGTCACGGCCTCGCTCGACCAGTTCGACCACCGGGGGATCCGGCGCCGGATCAACCGGTTCGCCCACGAGCTGATCGACACGTTCTGCGAGGACGGCGAGGCCGAGCTGGTCGACCGGTTCACCGAGCACCTGCCGATGCTCACCCTGATCCACCTGCTCGGCATGTCCGACGAGGCGGCGCCGAAGCTCGTCCAGGCGGCCCGGGACCTCTTCAAGGCCACCGAGACCTCGCTCGCCAGCAACGCGTTCGTCGTCGCGAGCCTGGAGCAGCTGGTCCGGGACAAGCGCGAGAAGCCGGGGCACGACATCGCCTCGGCGCTGATGGCGCACCCGGCGGGCCTCACCGACGAGGAGGTGGTGCAGCACCTGCGGCTGATCCTGCTGGCCGGGTACGAGACCACCGCCAACCTGATGTCGAACGTGCTCCGGATGGTGGTGACCGACCCGCGGTTCCGCGGCTCGCTGGCCGGCGGCCAGATGACCCTCCCGGAGGCCGTCGAGCAGGTCCTGTGGGACGAGCCGCCGCTGATGGTCTGCCCGTCCCGGTACGCCAACGGGGAGACCACGCTCGGCGGGCAGCGGATCATGGCGGGCGACATGCTGCTGCTGGGCCTGGCGGCGGGGAACATGGACCGGGCGGTCCGCCCGGATCCGGCGGCGCCCGTCCACCACAACCGGGCGCACCTGTCGTTCAGCGCCGGGAGCCACGAGTGCCCGGGGCAGGACATCGGCCGAATCATCGCCGACACCGGCATCGACATCCTGCTCACCCGGCTGCCGGACATCGTGCTGGCGATCCCGGAGGAGGAGCTGACCTGGCGCTCGTCCACCTGGGCCCGGCACCTGACGGCGCTGCCGGTCACCTTCGCCCCCCGGGCGCCGCGGAGCCACCAGTACGAAGCGCCGCTGCCGCCGGCGCCGCCGCCGCAGCTCGCCGGGGTGCCCGCGCCGTCACCGGCGCCGGAGGCGGCCCCGGCCGCCGTCCCGGAGCCTCCGGCCGGCCGGCCCGGCGCGGGGGCGTCCTGGTGGGACGGGCTGCTGCGGCTGCTGCGGCTGCGGTAGGCCGCTCAGGGCTGGGCGTCGCGCCCGAGCCCGACTGCGGAGGGGGGCGTCGGCTCGGTCGTGCCGGGCCCCCTTCCGAACCACTCGTCGGCGGCGGAGGCGGGCCGGCGCTGTTCCGGGAAGGGCTGTTCGGCGGGGACGTACCGGGGGGCGCCGGTGTACCAGGCGTGCAGGCCGGAGAGGAAGCTGCAGGCGCCGCCCAGCCAGGTGTCCAGTTCGGCGCGCTCCTCGGGACTGAGTCCGGCGCGCCGGGCGAGCAGCGGGACGTCCTCCTCGCGGAGCTGTTCGAAGTCGCGCATGCGGGAGTTGACGAGGTGGACGGAGGCCGGCACGGCCTCGCGGAGGGGGATGCCGAGGGAGGTGCCGAGGACGACGACGAGGTTGTTCACGTCGTGTTCCTCGTGGACCTCCCGCTCGTAGGAGGCGATGTCGTTCGCCAGGCCCATGACGTCCATGAACGCGGCGGTCAGGCCGCGGACGGTCCGGCTGTGCCGGATCCGCTCGGGTATTCGGGCGCCCGTGGCGAGTTCGACGGAGTAGGGGGCGGTGTGGGCGGCGAAGCTCTCGCGCCGGAAGGGCGCGTAGTCGATGAGATGGGGGACGCGGCCGGTGCGGCTGTTGGCCAGCTCCTCGACGCCCGCGTCGATGTAGCGGGCGAGCGCCCGGCAGAACTCCTGGCGCCAGTGGGCGAGTCGGGGCGGGAAGAGGTGCCGCTGGAGGTCGGCGATGCCCCGTTCGACGGCGTTGACGGGCTCGGGGAGCCGGGCGCCCTCCTCCGGGCGCAGGAAGGCGTGGAGCCGGGCGGTGAAGTCGTGGGCGCCCTGGAGGTCGCTGGTCCGCTTGAAGGCGTGGGCGAAGTAGTCGTCCCAGGCGAGCGCCCAGATGTTGAAGCGGTGGTTGAGCCGGAGGGCGGCGGGGTCGGCGTCGGGGAGGGTCCAGGCGGTGAGCAGGTCCACGGTCATCGCCCGGAACTGCTTCGGGGTCCAGATCGGGGGGAGGTCGGACCGTCCGTCGCCGACGTCGAGCATGCCCATCTCGCGGGCCCAGGTCTCGCTCTCCGCCCGCAGACCCGGCAGGTGCGGGTTGACCCTGAGCGGGTGAGGCATCCACAACTCGGGGATTTCGACGGCATGCAGGGGCATGGTCGCTCCACCTCCTTCAGTCCTCGGAATCCGTTCGTATGTTGCCGTTGTCACGGGCAGCCGACAATTCCCGCCACGCGACGCTGCAAACCTGCCCGCCCGAACCGGCCCACAACCCCCGGATTCAACGACTCCGGATCTCGGTGACCCTGGCGTCTTGCTGGGCGGTTGCGTCCTCCTGAAGCTGAGGGGCCGCCCGCGACGGGCCGTTGAGGGGTTTCGCGCGGGCGGATCGACCATGGCCGGTTCCGCCTGACGGCGGCTGCCGGGTCAGCGTACGCCGCGTGGACGGAACTGGACGCTGATGCGGGGACCGACCGCGCGGCTCGTCTTGGGGACGGCGTGGTCCCAGGTGCGCTGGCACGACCCGCCCATCACGACGAGGTCGCCGTGGCCGAGCGGGAGCCGGAGGGCGACCGGGCCGCCGCCCCGGGGACGGAGGACCAGGTCGCGGGGGTCGCCGAGGGAGAGGATGGCGACCATGGTGTCGCGGGTCGAGGAACGCCCCGTCCGGTCGCCGTGCCAGGCGACGCTGTCGCGCCCGTCGCGGTAGAGGCAGAGCCCGGCGGTGACGAACTCCTCGCCCAGCTCGGCCGCGTAGTGCGCGCAGAGGGCGGCGCGGGCCTCGGCGAGGGCGGGGTGCGGGAGGGGTTCGCCCTCGCGGTAGTGCGCGAGGAGGCGGGGGACGGCGACGACGTCGTCGTACATCCGGCGCCGCTCGGCCCGCCACGGCACCCGTCCGGCCAGCTCGGCGAAGAGCGCGTCGGCGCCCTGGAACCAGCCGGGCAGGTGGTCGACCCAGGCCCCGTGGGCCAGCGGGGTGCGCCGCAGTCCGTCCAGGGGCCCGGGCCGGGGCTCGTCGCCCTGGTCGAAGAGGGATCCCTGGAGGCCGGGGAGGCCGGCGGGGTCGGACGGTGCGGCGGTCATGGTTCCCAGCATACCCACGCAACCGAACAGGTGCTCGAATCTCTGTGCGACTCCCGCTCAGCCGGCCGGGCCGCCGGAGAGGCCGCCGAGGAGCTTCCAGGTCCGGCGCCGGGCGTCCTCGCCGCCGAGGTCGGTCGCGGTGACGACGACCTCGGTCGCGCCGGCCTCGTAGTAGCGGCGGACCTCGGCGGCGACGGTCTCCTCGTCGCCCAGCACCGCCAGGTCGGCGGCGCGGCCGGCGCCGGAGAGGTCGAGGACGCGCCGGTACGAGGGGATCCGCTCGTAGAGGGCGAGCGCTTCGGCGGCCCGGCGGCGCACGCCGTCGGGGTCGTCGGTGACCACGGCCGGCACCAGGGCGACGACGCGCGGCGCGGGCCGGCCGGCGGCCGTCGCCGCGGCGGTCACGGCCGGGACGATGTGCTCGGCCAGGGCGCGCGGCCCGGCGAGGAACGGCAGGATGCCATCGGCGAGCTCGCCGCTGACGCGCAGGGCCTGCGGCCCCATCGCCGCGACCAGGACCGGCACCGGCGGCCGCGCGCCCGGCACGGTCGCCGGGTACGGGGTCGTCGCGGTCAGCAGCTCGCCGTGGAAGTCGGCCTCACCGCTGTCGAGGAGCGGTCGCAGGGCGGTGAGGAACTCCCGGAGCAGCCCGATGGGCCGCTCGTACGGCAGGCCGAACGCGGACTCGGTGAGGTGGCGGGTGCCGAGGGCGAGCCCCAGGTGGTAGCGGCCGCCGGTCGCGGCCTGCGCGGTCTGCGCCTGGCTGGAGACCAGCAGCGGGTGGCGGCCGAAGACGGGGAGCGCGGCCGTCCCCACGTGGAGGCCGGGCACCTCCCGGCCGACGAGCGCGGCCAGCATGGGCGAGTCGTACGCGAAGGACTGGCCGAACCACGCGGAGCGGAGTCCGGCGTCCCGGGCCTCGCGCGCGAGCCGCACGGTCTCGTCGAGGGGGAGCTGCCGGTTCGTCGAACTGAGCGTCACACCAAGAGTCATGCAGACGACAACGGGCCCGCGCGGCAGGCGCATTCCGGCGCGCGGTGAACGGCGTGTGACGGCCCGGCGCCGGCCCGCCCCTCGCCGCACGCGCGCGCGTGCGGCGATGATGGGGCCATGATGACGCTCGCCGAAGTGGACGCCCTGGCCGACCGCGCGCACGCCGGTCAGGTGGACAAGACCGGTGTCCCGTACGTGGAGCACGTGCGAGCCGTCGCGGCCGGGCTGGTGCCGTTCGGCCCCGAGCTGGTCATGGCGGGACTCCTCCACGACGTCGTCGAGGACACGGCGTGGATCGCCGGGGCCCTACGGGCCGCCGGGGTCCCGGACCGGGTGGTCAGGATCGTCGAGGTCGTCACCAACGACCCGGGCGGCTCCCCGGCGGCGTACGCGGAGAAGATCCGGCGGGTGGCCCGGGACCCGGACGCCACCCTGGTGAAGATCGCCGACAACGCGCACAACAGCCGCCCGGACCGGGCGGCCGCCCTCCCGCCGGAGCAGCGGGACCGGCTCGCCGCCAAGTACCGGGAGGCGCGCCGGGTGCTGTGGGCGGCGGCCGACCCCGCGCAGGTGGCGGCGATCCTCCGGATCGTCAACCCCGGCCTGCTGCCGGAACTGACCGGCGGCGGTCCGGCCTGACCCCCGGTCCTCCTGGGGCTTCGGGGGTCAGGCGCGGCAGCGGAGGAGTTCCAGCGGGGGGTGGGCGAGGAGGTCGGCCCAGAACTCCTCGCCGTACGCGCGGATCCCCTCCTCGGAGATCCGCAGCGGCAGCCACTCGATGTCGCGGAAGCCGGCCGCGGCCAGGGAGTCCTCGTAGACCTCGCGGCGCGGGGCGGAGCCGACGATGCTGATCGGGTGCGGGTCGAGGAGGGCCGTGACGCGGACGCGGGGGCCGGTCTCGATCTCCTCCCCCGTCGGTTCGCAGCGGAAGCCGTACGTCTCCAGGGACGCGCAGTCGAAGGCGTAGTCGGGGTTCTGCGCGAAGACGTGGAACCAGCCGCCCGGCACCAGGCTGCGGTGGATGCGGGCGCACATCCGTTCCATCTCGGCGAGGGATTCCGCGTAGTTGAGGCACTGGACGCCGAGCGCGAGGTCGAACGGCTCGTCGAACCGGGCGAGTTCGGCGACGTCGCCGACCTCGTAGCGCACGCCGAGCGGGTCGCGGTCCTCGATGGCCCGGGCGGCGGCGATCATCTCGGAGGAGATGTCGACGCCGAGGACGTCGGCGGCGCCGCGCCGCTTCAGCTCGCGGCTGTAGAAGCCGGTGCCGCAGGCGACGTCGAGCACCGTCCTGCCGGTGACGTCGCCGACCATGTCAAGGACGCTGGGCACCTCCCCGTAGCGGATGACCGGCAGGGCCTTGAAGCCCTCGAACGCCTCGCCGATCCCGTCGTACTGCTGCACCGTCATGTGCTGCCCCCTCGTGGTCCTCGGGTCGTGTGGTGGCACCGAGTCTGCGCCGGGCCGGCCCGGCCGCCGTACTGTCGGATGGCACGAGAAGCCGGGCGGGCGGCGCTCGTATCGCCCAAGGGAACGTGCTGATCAGGGGGTTCAGGCGGGGGCGATGACGATGAGGACGTCTCCGGGGATCCAGCGTCTGGTCTCGGTCCTCGGGGGGTTGAGGCGGGGGGTGCGGGTGTCGCGGGCCCGGTAGCCGAGGGCGGCGGCGCCGTGCCGGGCGGCGGCAGTGGCGAGCGCCGCGAAGGGGGCTTCGGTGCCGGGCGGGACGAAGTCGGTGGCGGGGCGGAGGCGGACGTTGTCGCCGGTGGGGGCGAAGAGGGCGTCGAAGACGGCGGCGAGGTGCGGGTTCTGGGAGACCTGGGCCATCACCAGGGCGGTCAGCCGGCCGGTGACGACGAGGTCGGTGCGGGGGCCCGCCGGGGCGAGGGGCCGGTTGCGGGCGTCGGTGAGCTCGGCGGCCGTGGGCAGGGCCCGGCCGGTGGCCCGCTCCCGCTCGCGGAGGTGGAGGAGGGCGACGAGGGTGGCGTGGTCGGGATCGGCCGGCCCGTCGCCGTCCGGGCCGGCGAGGACGACCACCTGGTCGTACGCCTCCGCTTCCGCCGGCGGCGCGGTGCCGTCGTGCCGCACCGGGGTCGCCCCGGCCGCCGCCAGGCCGTCCGTCACGCGCCCGCCGCGCCGGTTCCGGCCCAGGACCAGGACCCGGCGCGCGGCGGCCCGCGCCGGGGACCGGGAGGGCGGGGCGGGCGGAGTGGGCGCGGGGAGCTGGGGCGCGGCCGGGAGGACGGTCGCCCGGTGGTCCTCGGCCAGCACGAGGAGGCCGTCGCCGGGGGCCAGGACGGTCTGCGGGGGCGGGTTGAGGAGCGGGGTGCCGTCCGCGCGGACGATGCCGGCCGCGCAGGCGTCCGGGCAGGCGGCGGCGAGTTCGCCGTAGCGGCGGCCGGGGAGGCCGGGAGGGCGGAGGACGTGGAGTTCCGCGCCCGCGAAGTCGAGCAGGTCCTCCAGGACGAGCGCGAGGCCGGGCTCCAGGGCGCACTGGACGAGCAGCCGGGCCGCGAGGTCGTCGACGTCGAGGACGGTCGCGGCGGGGCCGGCGGCCAGGCGGGCGGCCGGGAGGTGGGCGGCGTCGCGGACGGCCGCCACGACGGGGACCGGGCGGCCGTCGCCGAGGGCCGCCCGGAGCGCGAGGAGCGCCCTGACGACCTGCGCGTCGCCGCCGGGGGCGTCCGGCGGCAGGACGACGACGGCGCGGGCGGCGGCGGGGGTGACGCGGGCGAGCGCGGCCGGGTCGGCGGGGCGGCCCCGGCGGCACAGCAGCCGCACCCGGCGGCGGGTCCGCGGCGCGGTGCGGGTCTCGCGCTCCAGCTCCGCCTTGTCGCGGTCGGCGAGGAGCACGACGGCGCCGCGCCGGCGCTGGGCGTGGGCGGCGAGGAGTTCGGCGACGACCGTGGGGGCCTGCCCGGACCAGCCGAGGACGAGGGTGTGGCCGCGTTCGACGACGGTGGTCTGGCCGCGTTCGAGTTCGGCGAGCCGGTCGGTGAGGGCGGTGGTGACGATGCCGACCAGGAAGGAGACGTACAGGAGGGAGACCAGGGCCAGGAAGACCGTGAGGGCGATCCGCAGCGGCGGGCCGACCTCGCCGCCGAGCCGGAGGGTCTGGCCGACGGTCCGCCAGACGGTGGCGGCCTTGCCCTGGAGGGTGTCGGGCGCCTTCTGGTCGGTCCACACGAGGAGCGCGCTGGCCGGGGCGACCAGGGCCAGGCAGGCGAGGGCCAGCCAGCCGGCGAGGGCCGGCACCCCGCGCACCACGGTGCGGTCGACCCAGTACCGCGCGCGGGCGCGCACGCCGGGGCGGGCCGCCGGGTCCGGTGCCGGTGGCCGGGCCGCCCGGACGGCCGGTGCCGCGCCGGGCCGGGTCCGGCGGGGCGACCGCTGGGAGGGGACCGTGGACTCGCGCTCCTTACGCACGGCAGCAGCGTGGCGGCGGCCCCGCCGCGAAACGCCGCCGACGCCCGGCGTTCATCCTTTCGGGCAGGCGCGCGGGAGGCACGCGTTCGAACCGTTCGCCCGGCGCACGGGACGGCGGGGTCCGGCGGCGGACGGCGGCGGGGCGGTCAACTGCGGAGGTACGAGGCTCCGTTGAGGTCGAGGATGGTGCCGGACGCCCATTCGGCGGCCGGGGAGGCGAGCCAGAGCACCGCCGCCGCGATCTCGTCGGGGTCCGCGACCCGGCCGAAGGGGCTCTGCGCGCGGATCGCCTCGCCCTCGGGCCCGCTCAGGCGGGGCGCGACCCGTTCGGTGGCGAAAAAGCCGGGGGCGACCGAGGCGACGCCGATGCCGTGCGGGGCGAGGGAGACGGCGAGGGACTGGCCGAGGGCGTGGACGGCGGCCTTGGTGGCACCGTAGGCGGGGTGGTCGGGTTCGCCGCGGAAGGCGCCCCGGGAGCCGATGTTGACGATCCGGCCGGGCGCGCCCCGGTCGATCATCCGGCGGGCCACCAGGTGGCTGAGGTGGGCGGTGGCGAGCAGGTTCACGGCGACGTGCCGCTGCCAGAGCTCCGCCCACTCCTCGTACGAGGTCTCGGCCAGGGGGTGCGCGAGGTTGACGGCGGCGTTGTTCACCAGGACGTCGATGCCCCCCTCACCGAACCCCTCGGCCGCCGCCTCGACGACCCGGGCCGCTCCGGCGGGGTCCGCGAGGTCGCCGCCGACGAGGACGTGGCCGGTGCCGTCGAGGGAGGCGAGGGTCGCGCGGGCCTCGTCGGCGCGCGTGCCGTAGTGGACGGCGACGCGGTCGCCGTGGGCGGCGAAGGCGCGGGCGACCGCCCGGCCGAGTCCGCGCGAGGCGCCGCTGACGAGGACGTTCCTGCCGGTGTCGGGCAGCTTCACCGGGGTGCCTTCCGGTTCGGGGACGTGCGTACGGTCCGTCATTCTGCCCACGACGGGCGCCCGTTGGCTCTTCCCGCCGCCTGGCCGCCCTCGGACCCCTCATTTGGAAGGTTTTGTGTCACTCCGGATACCGATCCGATCAGAGCGAGTTTCAGACCGATCAAGAACAGCTCTATAGTGCGGTCGTTCCGAACCTCCCTGTGCCTGCCTCACGAGAGTCCGGTAGATGTCGGCGTCGCCCACACCGTTCCGCCCCGCCCTGATCGCCTCCGTGCTGACCGTCGCCGCAGGCGGTGCGCTCGTCGCCGCCGCGACGAGCGCCGCCCCGGCAGAAGTCCGGGCCCCCCTGGCCTGGTTCACGATCTGCGGGGTCCTGCTGCTCGCCGCCGCGGCCTTCGCCGTCACCTGGTACGCGCGCACCGCCCGCGGCCTCGCCAAGCGGGCCGAACGGCTGGCCGCCCAGGTCGCCTCCCAGGAGACGTACGCCGCGCAGCGCCAGGCCGCCGCCGAGCGCGAGGCCGCCGACCTGAAGGCGCGCCACGAGGCCCGGGCCGCCGCCGAGGCCGCCGCGCACACCGCCCGTACCGAGGAACTGGTCCGCGCCCAGCGGGCCGAGGCCGAGCGGCTCGCCGCCGGGCACGCGGCGGTCGTCGCCGGCCTGGAGCAGCGGGTGCGGCGCGCCGAGTCCGCCCGCTCCGCCGCCCTCGCCGCCGCCGCCAACGCGGCCGGCCGGATGCAGGCGCTGGCCACGAGCATGATGGCCGACCTGCGCGAGATGGAGCACCGGCACGCGGACGAGGACGTGCTCGCCGACCTCCTCCACCTCGACCACCGCACCGCCCAGGCGGGCCGGCTCGCCGACTCCGTGGCCGTCCTCACCGGCGCCCGCTCCGGCCGCCGCTGGGCCCGGCCCATCGTCATGGAGTCGATCCTGCGCGGCGCCATGGGCCGCATCTCCGGCTACCAGCGGGTCCGGCTGCACTCCACGTGCGAGGCGGCCGTCGCCGGCCACGCCGCCGAGGGCGTCATGCACGCGCTGGCCGAAGTCCTCGACAACGCCGCCAACTTCTCCCCGCCCAGCGCGGAGGTCCATGTCTACGTGGAGGAGGTCCCGGCGGGCGTCGTCATCACCGTCGAGGACAGCGGACTGACCATGAGCGACGTGCAGCTGCGGCGCGCCGAGGCCGCCGTGGGCGCGACGGCCCAGGACCTGGCCGGCCTCTCCGGCACCCGCCTCGGCCTCCACGTGGTCGGCCGGCTGGCCCGCAAGCACAACCTGTCGGTCTCCTTCCGGCCCTCCGCGCGCGGCGGCACCGGCGTCGTCCTGGTGATCCCCTCGGAGATCGTCAGCCGCGGCGCCGAGACCACCGCAGCGCCCGCCGCCGCACCCGCCGCGGTGCCCGCCCCGCGCGCGCTGCCCGCGCGGACCGCCGCGCCCCGCCCCGTGCCGGCCGTGCCCGCGGCGGAGCCGGAGACCTCGCACGCGACCGCGCCGGAGCCGCCGGCGCAGGACGCGCCGGCCGGGCCGCTGCTGCCGCGCCGGCGGCGCGGCCAGACCCTCGCCGCGCACCAGGAGCGGACGCCCGCCGACCCGGCCCGCACGCCCGCACCCCGCACAGGCGAGACCACCCGCGCCCGCTTCGGCGGCTTCCAGAGCGCCCTGCGCGGCGCAGACGGCAGGTCCGCCGACACCCCCGGCCCCTCCACCTCCGCGGCGGAACCGACCGCGCCGCCCGCGAACGACCCCCCTTCGGAAGGCACTCCGCGATGACCGGCACGACCACCGACGACAAGCTCAGCTGGCTCCTGGAGGGCCTGCTCGAACGGACCCCGGGCACCCGGCACGCCCTGGTGCTCTCCCGGGACGGCCTGAAGCTCTGCCGCACCTCCGGGCTCTCCGTCGACCAGGCCGACCAGCTCGCCGCGATCGCCGCGGGCATCCAGAGCCTGTCCCACGGCGCGTCCATGGAGTTCGGCGACGGCACCGGCGGGGTGCGCTCCGCGATGGCCGAGTTCTACGGCGGGATCCTCTTCATCGTCGAGGCCGGGGAGGGCGCCCACCTCGCGCTCGTCGCCGACGAGGACGCCGACGCCGGGCTCGTGGGGCACAACATGACCGAACTGGTCGAGCAGCTGGGCGAGCACCTCGTCGCGAGGCCGCGGGGATGAGCCGCGTCAGGCCGGGTCGCGACGACTCCCCCGACCGGCTCTACACCCTGACCGGCGGCCGCAGCAGCTCCGGGTCCACCGCCTTCGACGTGGTCACGCTCGTGGTGGCGGAGAGCGACCCGGTGCCCGGCATGCAGTCCGAGCACGCCGCCATCCTGCGGATGTGCCGCTTCCCCACCGCCGTGGTGGAGGTAGCCGCCGGGCTGGGGCTGCCCGTGTCGATCACCAGGATCCTCCTGGCCGACCTGCACGACACCGGCCGGATCAGCGCGCGGCACCCGCGCCCCTCCTCGTACCGCCTTCCCGATCACGACATCCTGGAGCAGGTGCTCGTTGGACTCCGCAATCTCTGAGCAGCAGCAGGGCCCGGCCCTGAGCAGCACCGCCGACAACGGGCTGAAGATCGTCGTCGTCGGCGGTTTCGGGGTGGGCAAGACGACCCTGGTGCGCTCGGTCAGCGAGATCCGTCCGCTGAACACCGAGGAGACGATGTCGCAGGCGGGCGAGGGCATCGACGACACCGGGGGCGTCGCCGCCAAGACGGCGACCACGGTCGCCTTCGACTTCGGGCGGATCTCGCTCGACGCCCGCAACGTGCTCTACCTGTTCGGCGCGCCGGGGCAGGAGCGGTTCTGGTTCCTGTGGGACCGGCTGTTCTCCGGGACGCTCGGGGCGGTCGTCCTCGTCGACACCCGGCGGATCGCGGACTCCTGGTACGCGGTCGACCGCCTGGAGCACCACGGCACCCCCTTCGTCGTCGCCTGCAACGACTTCGGCGGACCCGCGCACACCGCCGACGAGATCCGCGACGCCCTCGACCTCCCCGAGGACGTCCCGCTGGTCTTCTGCGACGCCCGGTCCCGGGAGTCCAGCAAGCAGGTCCTCATCGCGCTCGTCGAACACCTGAAGCACGTCGTCGCCGCCGACCCCGAGCGCGGTCGGCGGCCCGTCCCGGAGCCCGCCCCGTGAACCCTGCCGAGCCCGCGCCGGTCCCGCTGAGCGGTCCGCGCTTCCACACCGACCCGGTCGAGCTGTACCGGCGCATCCGGCGGGACCACGGGGCCGTCGCCCCCGTCGTCCTCGACGGCGACGTCCCCGCCTGGCTGGTCCTCGGCTACCGCGAGCTGCACCAGGTCACCAGCGACCCCGTGCTCTTCTCGCGCGACTCCGACCTGTGGAACCAGTGGGACGCGATCCCCGACGACTGGCCGCTGCTGCCCATGATCGGCCGCAAGCAGCCGTCGATCCTGTACACGGTGGGCGAGCGCCACCGCGAGCGGGCCGGGGTGATCTCGGCCGCCCTGGAGGCCGTCGACCCCTTCGAACTGCGGGGGCGCGCCGAGCGGTTCGCCGACGAGCTCATCGACGGGCTGTGCGGCAAGGGCGCGTGCGACATCATCGCCGAGTACGCCATGCTGCTGCCGGTCCGGGTGCTCGCCAGCATCTACGGCTTCGCCGATGAGCAGGGCCCGGGGCTCGTGACCGCCATGAACGACATGATCAACGGCGGTCCCGGCGCGCTGGCCGGGCAGCGGCACCTCGCCGAGTCGATGGTGGCGCTGCTCGCCGCCAAGGCGGAGTCGCCCGGCGACGACGTCGCCTCGCGGATGCTCGGCAACACCGCCGGGTTCACCGTCGAGGAGGTCGCCCAGGACCTCATGGTGATGATGGCCGCGGGCCACCAGCCGACCGCCGACTGGATCGGCAACTCGCTGCGCCTGATGCTGACCGACGACCGCTTCGCCGCCTCGCTCTCCGGCGGCCGGCACAGCGTCGGCGAGGCGATGAACGAGGTGCTGTGGGAGGACACGCCCACGCAGAACGTCGCCGGCCGCTGGGCCTCCCGCGACACCCGCCTCGGCGGCCGGCACATCGCCCGCGGCGACCTGGTGCTGCTCGGGCTCGCCGCCGCCAACGCCGACCCGCACGTCCGGGCCGACGCCGGCGCTCTCACCGGCGGCAACAGCGCGCACCTCTCCTTCGGCCACGGCGAGCACCGCTGCCCGTTCCCCGCGCAGGAGGTCGCCGAGACCGTCGCCAGGACCGGCATCGAGGTGCTGCTGGACCGGCTTCCGGACGTCGACCTCGCCGTCGCCGAGACCTCCCTGACCCGTCGCCCCTCCCCCTGGCTGCGCGGCCTCACCGCGCTGCCGGTGACGTACACCCCGACCCCCGCCCTTGGAGGGACCGCATGACCTGCCCCATCGACCACACCGCGGGTGGCGCGCCCGTCGTCCTCGACCCCTTCGTCACGGACCTCGACGGGGAGGGTGCCCGGCTCCGCGAGGCCGGCCCGCTGGCCCGGGTGGTCCTGCCCGGCGGCGTGCCCTGCTACGCCGTCACCCGGCACGCCGAGGCCCGGGCGCTCCTCACCGACCCCCGCCTCGTCAAGGACATCGAGCAGTGGGGGGCCTGGCAGCGCGGCGAGATACCGCTCGACTGGCCGCTGATCGGTCTCGCCAACCCCGGCAGGTCGATGCTGACGGTCGACGGCGCGGAGCACCGCCGGCTGCGCACGCTGGTCGCCCAGGCGCTCACCGCGCGCCGGGTGGAGCGGCTGCGGGCGGGCATCGAGGCGCTGACGGCGGGCCTGCTCGACCGGCTCGCGGAGCGTCCGGCGGGCGAGACGGTGGACCTGAAGGCGGAGTTCGCCTACCCGCTGCCGATGAACGTGGTCGGCGAGCTGATGGGCCTGGACGCGGCGGACCACCCGCGGATGAAGGCGCTGTTCGAGAAGTTCTTCTCGACGCAGACGCCGCCGGAGGAGGTGCCGCAGATGATGGCGGACCTCGGGGCGCTCTTCGCCGGGATCGTGGCGGGCAAGCGGGAGTCGCCCGGCGACGACCTGACGAGCGCGCTGATCGCGGCCTCGGAGGGCGGCGACCGGCTCACCACGGAGGAGATCACCAACACGCTCCAGCTGATGGTGGCCGCCGGCCACGAGACGACCATCAGCCTGATCGTGAACGCCGTGGTGGCCCTGGAGACGCACCCGGAGCAGCGCGCCCTGGTGCTCAAGGGCGAGGTGCCGTGGGAGAACGTGATCGAGGAGACCCTGCGCTGGTCGACGCCCACCTCGCACGTGCTCATCCGCTTCGCGAGCGAGGACATCCAGGTCGGCGACCGGGTCCTGCCGAAGGGCGAGGGGCTGATCGTGTCGCACGGCGCGATCGGCCGGGACGAGCTCCAGCACGGTCCGACGGCGGGCGACTTCGACGTCACCCGCGAGCCGATCCGGCACATCGCCTTCGGCCACGGCCCGCACGTCTGCCCCGGCGCGGCGCTCTCCCGCCTGGAGGCCGCGGTGGCGCTCCCGGCGCTGTACGCGCGTTTCCCCGGGCTGCGGCTCGCGGTGCCGCGCGAGGAGCTGAGGAACAAGCCGGTCGTCACCCAGAACGACCTCTTCGAGCTGCCGGTCGTCCTCGCCTGACGTCCGCACGCGCTCGCCCTGGTGGCCCGTTCCCCTCGGGGAGCGGGCCACCGCGTGCCTTCCCCCGCTTCTGCAAGCTTCCGCAACTTCTTGCGGAGCCGGGGGCGGGGCTGGTTGACTCGCCCGGGATCCACGAGCGAGAGGGGTGGCATGAGCCACGCGTACGACGTCCTCGTGCTGGGCGGGTCGGGCGTCGACACGGTCGTGTACGTCCCCGAGCTGCCGCTGCCGTACGCCGACAGCTACATGATCCGCCCCGGCATCGAGCCCCGCGCGGGCCAGACCGGCGACTTCGTGGCGCTGGGCACCACCGCGCTGGGGCTGCGCACCCACCACGTCGACATGATCGGCGACGACGTGTTCGGCGACCTGGTCCGCGCCCTCCACCGCGACCGGGGCATCGGCTTCACCGAGGTCCCGCAGCCCGCCGGCACCAAGCGGGCCGTCAACCTCGTGGGCCCGGACGGGCGGCGGCTGTCGCTCTACGACGACAGCCGCTCCCGGGAGTCGGACCGGCTCCCGGAGGACCTGGTGCGCGAGCTGGCCACGGCCTCCCGGCACGCGCACGTCTCAATCACGCACCCGTGCGCGCACGCGCTGCCGCTGCTCCACGAGGCGGGCCTCTCCGTCTCGACGGACCTGCACGACTGGGACGGCGAGAACCCGTACCACGAGCCGTTCGCGTACGGCTCCGACGTCGTCTTCGTCTCGGCCGCCGCCCTGCCGGACCCGGCCGCGACGCTGCGCCGGGTGCTGGAGCGCGGCCGGGCGGAGGTCGCCGTCGCGACCGCCGGCGCGGCGGGCTCGTACCTGCTGACCCGCGACCGCCGGGAGCCGCTGCACGTGCCGGCGGCCCCGCCGCCCGGCGAGGTCGTGGACTCCAACGGCGCGGGCGACGCCTACGCGGCCGGTTTCCTCTTCGGCCGGCTCGCCGGCGAGCCCCCGGAGCGCTGCGCCCGGTACGGGGCGGTGGCCGGCGCCTTCGCCTGTACGGTCCCGGCCACCGCCGCCGGCGCCATCGGCCGGGAGGACCTGCTCGCCGGGGTCGCGGCGCTCAGCTGACGGGCGCGGGCAGCGCGGCGCCGACCGCCGCGTGGACGGCCCGTGCCAGCCGGGCGCCCCACAGGGAGCGGGGTCCGGCGAAGGGCTCCGCGGGGCCGCCGGGGGCGGGGTGGCGGGCGAGGACGCAGACCGCGTCGGTGGGGGTGCCGGAGCAGTCGTGGCCGGCGTCGAGGAGCGCCTGGGTCTTGGCCTCGGTGGCGGTCGCGACGGCGTTGACGAGGGCGCCGTCGGTGAGCGGGGCGGGCACGGTGACGACGATGTTGATGGTGCCCGGGGCCTGGGGCGCGGGGACGGCCGGTCCGGGGGCCGCCGCCCAGCCGCGGACCTCGATCCCGGCGGTGGCCACGGCGTCGACGCCGCCGTCGGAGGCGGTGCCGCGCCGGGCGACGTCGGCTGCGGTCATGAGGCCGACGCCGGGGCCGCGCAGCCCGGCCCGCCGGGCGAGGGCGGCGAGGTGCGCCTCGGGGTCGGTGCGGGTGTAGCCGTGCGCGACCTGCACGTTCATCACCCAGGCCCGCGCGCCGATGCCGCCGCCGAGCACCGCGCTGCTGACGGCCCGCCAGCCGGTCCCGTACCGCCAGACCAGCGCCCCGAGCACCCGTCCGTCCTCGTCCCGCTCCAGGAGCTCCGGCAGGGTCGGTTCCACCACGGCGGTCACTGCAACGCGCTCCTCGCTCACCCGTACGACCCGGTGATCCTACGGGCCGCCGGACGGCCGGGCGGCGGGCGGGGTCAGGGGGTGTCGGGGGCGGTGCGGACCGGGAAGCTGAAGGTGCGGCCCTGTTCCTTGAGCCACGGCAGGACCTCGCGCAGTGCCGCCACGCTCTGCGAGCGGTCGCCGCCGCCGTCGTGGAAGAGGATGGTCGGGCCGTTGGGCAGCTCGTTCTTGACGGTGGCGACGATGGCGGCGGCGCCCGGGCGCTCGAAGTCCTTGGTGTCGACGTTCCAGCCGAGCGGACGCATCCCGGCCGCGGCGGCGATCTTCCGGCTGTCCGGCGTGAACGCCCCGCCCGGGGCCCGGTAGTACTGCACCTCGACCCCGCCGGCCGCCTCCTCGATCAGCTTCCGCGCGTCAAGGATCTGCTGCTTCTGGTACGCGACGGGTTTGCGGTCCATGGTGGTGTCATGGGTCATGGTGTGGTCGCACAGCCGGTGCCCCTCGGCCACCACGCGCTTCACCAGGCCGGGGTGCTGCTTCGCCTGCGGGCCGATCATGCAGAAGACGGCCTTGACGTCGTGCTCCTTCAGGATGTCGAGCATCTGCGGCGTCCAGCGCGGGTCCGGGCCGTCGTCGATGGTGATGTTGACGGCCCGTCCGCCGGCCTCGGCCGCGTGGGCGATGCCCTCCGGCACCCGGACCACGGGCTTCGCCGGCCGGATGGGCTCCGCGTTCCGCTGGGCGGGCAGCCCGGGCCGGGCCGCGCCCCCGGCGCCCGGCGCCGCCGCGTTCTCCTCGTCGCCGCCCACCAGCGCCGTCGCGCCCCACGCGGCGAGGCTGATGCCGACCGCCGATGCCAACACGGCCACGTGCGCGGTGTACTTGCCCATCCGGCGCATGCGCCCTCCGATCCTCGCGTTCCCGTTGCGACCCCGCGCCTCCCGAGGCGCTCACGGGGGAGAGGACGAAACATCCCCCGAACAGGTTTCACCCATTCGGCGGATGTGACGGAAGAGTCGTTCGATCGCGATTCGACTGCTGTTCGGATGGTGCGCCGGGCGGGGTTCCGGTGCAGACTGTGCACCACACCTGGTCGAGTTCCCGTCTGGAGGCCGGAAGAGTGAGCGGCGGCAGCGGCGGACGGCGCCTGACCGGCAGGGTCTCGCCCGTGCGGACCTCGACCGTGTACCGGTCCGCGGCACTCCGGGCCCGGCGCCGCCGCGCCGACGGCGGGATTCCGCTCGACGCCGCCGGCACCGAGGAACGGCTCGCCTGGCTGAACGCCGCGAGCACCCGCATCGGCACCACGCTGGACCTGGAGAGCACCGCCCGGGAGCTGGCCGACTTCACCGTCCCCGGGTTCGCCGACGGGGCCGCGGTCGACATCCTGGAGAGCGTCCTGCACGGCGAGGAGGGCGCGCGCTGGACCGGCAGCGGCGTCCCCCCGATGCGCGCGGTCGCGCTCTCGGCCGTCGACACCATGTCGACACTGGAGGCCGTGCCGGTCGGCGAGACCTACGTACGCGACCAGACCCGGCACGAGACGCTGCTCCACCAGTACTGCCTGCGGCGCGGCGAGCCCGTCCTGGTGGCCCGGATGCGCGAGGAGGACTTCGCCCGCGTCGCCCCCACCGCCAGCGGCGCGGCGAAGATGCGGGCGCTCGGCGTGCACAGCTACCTCGCGGTGCCGCTCATCGCCCGCGGGCTGCTGCTGGGCAGCGCCGACTTCGTCCGCGGCCCCGGCAGCCCGCCCTTCTCCCCCACCGACCTGGTCCTCGCCGAGCAGCTGGCCTCCCGCGCCGCCGTCTTCATCGACAACGCCCGGCTGTACGGCCGTGAGCGCGAGCACGTCGTCTCGCTCCAGCGCAGCCTGCTGCCCCGCGCCACACCGGTCACCCCGGGGCTGCGGGTGCACGGCGAGTACGCGCCGTCGGCGGCCCGCCACACCGTCGGCGGCGACTGGTACGACGTCATGTCGCTCCCCGGCGGGCGTACGGCGCTGATGGCGGGCGACGTCATGGGCCAGGGCCTGCCCGCCGCCGCCACCATGGGACGGCTGCGGGCCGTCGCCCGTACCCTGATGACCCTCGACATGGCGCCCGAGCGGGTGCTGGCCCGCCTCGACCTCGCCACCCGCGACCTGGAGGACGACCAGGTCGCCACCTTCCTCTGCGCGGTCTACGACCCGGCGGACTCCTCCTGCACGCTGGCCGGCGCGGGCCACCTCCCGCCGCTGCTGCTCGACGGGCGCGGCGGGGCCGCGTTCGTCCCGCTGCCGGCCGGGGCGCCGCTGGGCGCCGGGGTGATCCCGTACGACCCGGTGACGGTGACCGTGCCGGACGGCGGGGCGCTGGTGCTGTTCACCGACGGGCTGGTGAAGGCGCGCGGCGCCGACCTGGAGGAGCAGCTGGGCCGGCTGCGGAGCGCGGCGCTCGCGCTGCCGGCACCGGCGCTGGAGGGCGGCGGGCTGATCACGGCGGCCCCGGCGGGGCCCGGCCGGTTCGACGAGGCGGTGCTGCTGACGGCCCGGGCGGTGCCGCTCGGCGGGGCGAGCGGGCTGCGGGTGTGGCCGCTGTCCGGCGACGGCCGGGCCGCGTCGGAGGCGCGGCGGCTGGTCACCGGCCAGCTCGCCGAGTGGGGCCTGGACGACCTCGCGGACGGGTGCGAACTGGTCGTCTCCGAACTGGTCGGCAACGCCCTGCGGTACGGGAACGGGCCGGGCGAGCTGCGGCTGCTGCGCGGCGAACGGCTCGTCGTCGAGGTGTCGGACACCGGCCCCGACCTGCCGCAGATCCAGCACGCCGACCTCAGCGACGAGGGCGGGCGCGGCCTCCAGCTCGTGAACATGCTGTGCCGCCGCTGGGGCACGTGCCGCACCTCGGGCGGCAAGGTCGTGTGGGCGGAGCACAACCTCCCGGACTGAATCCCCGGGGGCCCCTGAGTGCAGGCTCCGGGGAGGGCCGAACGTCACCGCCGGACGGGGACGTACGGCCCTGCCGGGCGGCCCGGACCGCCCGGCATGCTGGCAGCACGCACGCCTTTGCGACCCGCCCCCGGGCAGCAGTCCGACGAAGGAGAGTCATGTCTGCGGAGCCCATCGCGGACCCGCGGCGGACCCCCACGCGCCGCGCGGAGTTCCGTTACCTGCTGGGGCGGACGCTGCCGTTCCTGGTGATCGTCCTCGCCACCGTCGCCGATGTCCTCACCCCACCGGTCGAACGGTTCGACCGTTTCCTGGTCGCCGCCCCGGCGCTCGCCGCGGCCACCTGGTCCGCCCGCGGCACGGCCGCGATCGGCGCCCTCGCGATGGGCGCGACGGCCCTCACCGCCGCCGTGCGCGGCGGGAACCTGCTCCCCGCGCTGATCGGCAACGAGGTCGTGCTCGCCGTCGTCGTACTGGCCGCGGTCGTCTCCAGCCGGGTGCGGCAGCGCCGCGAGACGGAGGTGCGCCAGCTCAGCGCCGTCGCCGAGGCCGCGCAGTCGGCGGTGCTGCGCCCGCTGCCGCCCCGCCTCGGCACGGTCGACCTGCGGCTGCTGTACGAGACGTCCGCGGCCTGCGCGCAGGTCGGCGGCGACTTCTACAAGGCGCTGAAGGTCCGCGACGGCGTCCGGATCATGCTCGGCGACGTCCAGGGCAAGGGCCTGCCGGCCGTGGAGGCGGCGTCGCTGCTCCTCGGTTCGTTCCGGGAGGCCGCGTACACGGCGCCGGACCTGCCCGCGATCGCGCAGCGCCTGGAGGCCAGCATGGCGCGCTACGCGGAACGGGCCCCGCAGTCGGAGGCGGCCGACCGCTTCTCGACGGTGCTGCTCGCGGAGATCCCCGACGACCGGCCGGTGATCCGGCTGCTGAGCTGCGGGCATCCGGCGCCGGTGGTGCAGCGGGGCGGGACGGTGGAGACCGTCGAGTTCTCGGCGCCGTCGGTGCCGGTGCACCTGCCGGTGCCGGTCGACGCCGCGTTCACGGTGGAGGAGGTGCCGTTCGGCCCCGGGGACCGGCTGCTGATGTTCACCGACGGCGTCTCGGAGACCCGGGACGCGAGCGGCGCGTTCTATCCGCTGGAGCGGCGGCTGCGGGCCTGGGCGGACCAGCCGGCCGACCGCATCCCGGAGCTGCTGCGGGAGGACCTGGACCGGTTCGGCCCGCACGGTCTGGACGACGACACCACGGCCCTGCTGGTGGTCCGCGACGGGCCGGCCGCGGCCGTCCGGCCCGTCCCGTCGCAGCCGCTGGCCGGCTCCCTCCGAGCGGCCTGACCCGGCCGGCTCCGGGGTCGCCCACCGGTCAGCCGGCGGGCGTCCAGCCGCGCAGCACGCCGCCGCCGGCGAGCCGCCCGTCGAGGACGACCGCGCCCTCCGCGGCGGAGCGGACGGCGAGCAGCCTGCCCCGCGCGTGGGCCCGGACGGCGCCGCCCGCGGTGATCGCCGTGACGTGCCGGCTGCCCGCCGCGAGCAGGTAGCGGGTGCCCGACGGGGCCGTCCAGGGGCCGCCGGCGAGGACGTGCTGCCCGAACCGCCCGCAGGCCGCGGTGTCCGGGACCGTGACGAGGGGACGCGGCGGGGCCGGGACGCGGGCCGGTGTCTCCAGCAGGACGTCCACCCGCCCCGTGCCCTCCCAGGTCTCGGCGCGCAGGCACGTCCACAGCGCCCGGCCCGCCCGTTCGGGCAGCTCCTGCGCGGCGAACTCCCAGCGGTTGACGGAGCGGACGCCGGAGTCCCGGAGGTCTCCGAGGAGGCAGCCGGAGCGCGCCCAGGCCGCGAGCCCGAGCGGCCCCGCGGCCTCCCGTGGCTGCCGGGAGGGGACGCCGGGCGCCGGGAGCGGCGTCCAGGTGAGGTGGGCGGGGCCGAGGCCGCCGAGGTCGGCGACGAGGAAGGCGTGGTCCTCGACGATCCGGGACGAGGAGCGCAGCTGGAGCACGGTGGTCCCCGCGCACGCGGCGGCGGGCCCGGGCGCGGGGACGGGTGCGGTGACCCCGTCCCGCGCGACGGGCAGCTTCCGGGCGGGGGTCGCGGGGGCGCCCAGGTCGCGTACGCCCGCCTCGGCGATCCAGGGGGCGAGGAGGTAGCGGGTGCCCGCGCCGGTGCGGGAGAGGACGACCGAGGCCGCGGACGTGACGTCGGCGTCGTCCGCGCGGGCCAGCACGAGCTCCGGCCGGCCCGTGGGCGGCTCGGTGTAGCGGGCGAGCCGGAGGCCGTCGTGGAGCAGCACCACGGCGGCGCCGTCGACGTCGCCCGCGTACAGCAGGGCGGGGGGAGCGGACGGGGGCGAGGGGGCGGTGCCCGGGGTGGTCCGGGGAACGGCTTCCCCTTCCGCCCAGGCGGCCAGGGCCCGGCCGAGGAGCGCGGTGTCGCCGCCGCGGGCGCCCCGGGCGGGCCAGGCGGTGAAGTCGACCCGGGAGGTGTCGGCCCAGCGTTCGGGGTCGGTCCGGAGGAGCGCCGCCGGGTCGGCGGCGGGCGCGGCCGGTGCCGCGGCGGGCGGCGGCGCCTGCGTGCGCAGGGCTCCGGCGGCCAGCGGGACGGCGGTGAGGAGAAGGGCGGCCGCCAGGATCGCGACCCGGCCGCGCCGCCGGCGGCGGAGCAGGTCGGTGGGGCGCAGGTGGACGGTGCACGGGTCGAACTCGGGGCCGCGCAGCAGGGCGGCGAGGTCCCCGGGGACGGCGGCGCGCAGCTCCTCGGCGGCGGCGAGGGCCCGTCCGGGGTCCCGCGCCCCGGCCGCGGACAGCAGGGCCGCGGTCTCCTCCGGGGTGAGCTCCTCCAGGACGGTGAGGGCGAGGGCGGCCCGGGTCTCGGGGGTGACGGCGGCGAGGGCCCGGTCGAGAGCGAGTTCGTCGCCGCCGCCGGCGCGGGGGAAGAGCCGCAGTCCGGTGACGCGGGGCAGCGCGAGCGCCGCCGGGCCGGCCGCGCGGGCGGCGAGGGCGCGGGCGACGACGCGGGCGCGGAGCCAGGCGCGGGCCTCCTCCCGCGGCGTCCGCGGCGGGGGCACGGGGGCCGACCGGGTCGACCGGGCGGACCGGCGGCGGGGCAGGGCCCGCTGGACGGTGGCGTGGGCGGTGAGGACCCGTCGCTGGCGGCCGAGCGAGGGCGGCAGGACCAGGTGGGCGAGGCGGACGAGGGCGGGGTAGTGCTCGACGAGCGCGGCCTCGGCGGCGTCCCGTGAGGGGCGCGGACCGGATATGTCCGTGGCCGGGCGGTCGCGGAAGGCGTGGAGTTGCTGCACGCACGGAGAACGAGCGGTCCCCGCGGGGCGTCACTCCCGGCGTCCCCGCGGGCGGGGGCGCGCCCCGCCGTGCTCAGAAGGCCGGATGCCGTGCTAAGAAGGCCGGATGACGACGCTCACACCAGGCAGGCGGGTACGCCTCGCGGTCGATCTGAGGCTGGCCGGGACGGTCACGGCGGCCGGCGACCCGGCCGGGGAGCCGGCGGCGGTCGCCGGGGCGCTGCTGCTCGGGGCGGGTGCGGAGGGGGTCGTCGAGCGGGTCGACGCGCCGGAGGAGGCGCGGCCGGACCCGGAGGCGGCCGAGTACGAGCGCCTGACCGGGCTGCTGGAGTCGTTCGGCGCCCAGATGCCGCCGGCGAGCCGGGAGCGGGCGGAGGAGCAGGCGCGGGCGCTGGAGCCGGCGTGGCAGGCGTACCGGAACCGGCGGCCGGTCGGCACGGCCCGGGTGCGGCTGGACGGGGGGCTGGTGCTGGAGCGGGTCCGCGAGGACGTGCTCACGGCGCTGTGAGGCGCGGCGGCGGGGCACCTTAGCAGGACGGGCCGCTCTTCCTGGCGAAGTTCGAACACTCTCCACAGTCGGACGAATCCGTACGGTAGTCATGGGGCCAGGGAGGAAACACCGTGGTCTTCAGTCTGATCCGTCGCCGCGCGGGCGCGCCCGCTGGTGCCGCTTGCCCCTACTCGGGCGCCCCCTCGGCCCCCGCCGCCGTCCCGCCGCCCGCCGCCCCGCGCGAGCCGGAGCGGGTGGACCGGCGGCAGGCGGAGGAGTTCGTCCGGCAGTTCCACGAGGAGACCCCGGGCGCGGGGGACGCGGACGCCCGGGTCCGCCAGGTGCGGGCCGAGATCGCCCGTACCGGCACCTACGAGCACACGCCCGAGGAGCTGGCCTTCGGCGCCCGGGTCGCGTGGCGCAACGCGGCCCGCTGCATCGGGCGGCTCTACTGGAGCAGCCTGGTCGTCCGCGACCTGCGCGCGGTGTCGTCGGCGGACGGGGTCGCCGCCGCGTGCGCCGAGCACCTGCGGGCGGCGGAGAACGGCGGGCGGATCCGTCCGGTCGTCACCGTCTTCGCCCCGGACCGGCCCGGCCGCCCGGCGCCCCGGATCGTCAACGACCAGCTGGTCCGGTACGCCGGCCACCGCACCGCGGCGGGCCGCTGGGTCGGCGATCCGCGGGCGGCGGCGACGACGGCGCTCGCCCGGGAGCTCGGGTGGAAGCGGGAGGAGGAGCCGTTCCAGGTGCTGCCGCTGATGGTGCGGGAGCGGCCCGGTGCCCGCCCGGAGTGGTACGAGCTGCCCGACGGCGCGGTGCGGGAGGTGCCGCTGCGCCATCCCGGGCACGCGTGGTTCGCGGAGCTGGGGCTGCGCTGGTACGCGGTGCCGGCGATCAGCGACATGGTGCTGGAGATCGGCGGGGTGCGGTATCCGGCGGCGCCGTTCAACGGCTGGTACATGGGGACCGAGATAGGCGCCCGGAACCTCGCGGACGCGGACCGCTACGACCTGCTGCCGCTGGTCGCGGAGAAGCTGGGCCTGGACCGTTCGTCGGAGCGGACGCTGTGGCGGGACCGGGCGCTGGTGGAGCTGAACGTGGCGGTGCTGCACTCCTTCCAGGAGGCCGGGGTGACGATGGCCGACCACCACACCGAGTCCGAGCGGTTCCTGAAGCACATCGCGCGGGAGCGGCGGCACGGCCGGGCGACGCCGGCGGACTGGAGCTGGATCGTGCCGCCCCTGTCGGGGGCGGCGACCCCGGTGTTCCACCGGTACTACGACCCGGTCGACCCGTCCCTGCGCCCCGCCTTCGTCCCCCGGGGCGGGTAGCCGGGCGGGCCGGGGGCCGGGTGCGGACCGGTCAGTGCCGTCCGCCGCCCGTACGGTTCCCCCGGCCGCCCCGGCGGGGGCGGCGGCCCTGGCGGGGGCCGGCCGGGTCGCCGGCGCCGCCGGCGGCCTCCGGCGAGGAGAACAGCACGGGGACGGCCGGGCCGCCGCCGGGGGCGGCCGGTGCCGCGGTCCGGGGCTCCGGGACCCGTTCCGGTCTGCGGGTCTCGGCCGGGCTCGCCGCCCGGGCGACGACCCGGGCGTGGGTGATCAGCGGGGCGCACGCCTCGCAGATCTCGGCGAGCGTCCAGACCTCGCCGACGGCCGGGTTGTGGATGAGGACGAGGAGGGTGCGGCCGGAGCACAGGGCCCGGGACGCGTGGTGACGGCAGCCGGCTCCCCCGCAGGCGCACGAGGCGTTGGGCCGCGGGGTGGCCAGCCGGGCGTGGGCGCGTACGTGCTCGGCGGCGAAGGCGCGCAGCGCGCGCACGTCCTTGGAGCGGTCCGGCATGCGGCAGCCCGCGGTGGTGCAGCTGACCCGCGCCGAGTGGTCGTGGTGGCCGGTGAGGCGAATCGTCCAGGTCCTGCCTGGCACACGGGATCCGAGTGGCATGCTCAACGCGCACAAGTCCGTTCGGGAGAGGAGGCGTTCGGTCTCTGTTTACCCCGAAGACGGGGGCGCGACGCGTCCTCTCCCGGCGTGTCAGGCGCTGTCGTCACCCTTGCCGTCGCTCGGCCGGAGCGCGGCGGCGACGATGACCGCCGCCCAGATGGCGAGCGGGGTCACCGGCCAGTAGAAGTTCAGCTCGCCGTCGCTGACGCACGTGACGCCCCAGATCACCGTCATGACGAGCAGGCCGCCGAGCCAGTGGCGCCATTAGGCGTACCACTCGGCGACTTCCTTGCGCTTGCGTTCCTCGGCGGTGGGCCGGGGGGCGGGCAGGTCGGCGGTGAGGGGGGCGAGTTCGCCGGCGGTATGGGCGCGGAGGGCGGCCTCGACGCGGGCGGCGTGCTCGTGCGGCAGGAGCCGGCCCTCGGCCAGGGCGGCGGCGAGGATGTCGACGGCGGCGTCGCGCTCCCGGTCGGAGACGCGCAGCTCGGGGACCGGTCGTCCGGAGGCGGCCCCTTCGGGGGCGGCGCGCTCGGGGACCGGCCGCCCCGGGGCGGGGTCCGGTTTCCGGAGCGGGTCGGCAGGGTGGTCGGGCTGCTGGTCCATGGGCTCCCCCCTTCGTTAGAATACGACCGTATCCTAAAGTCCGGAGCGTGACGATGCCCAGAACCGTCGACCGGTCGGAACAGCGCCGCCAGATCGGCGCCGCCCTGCTGCGCCTGGCCGGTGAGGAGGGGCTCGACCAGGTGAGCGTGCGGACGGTGGCCGCGGCGAGCGGCCGGTCCCCCGGTGCCGTGCAGAAGTACTTCCGCAGCAAGGAGGAGCTGCTGCTGTTCGCCTCCGAGCTGGCCGGGGAGCGGATCGAGCGGCGGATGGCCGCCGTCGACCCGGGGCTCGCGCTGCGGCCGGCCCTGCGCGCCCTCATCCTGACCACCCTGCCGCTGGACCGGGAGCGGCGCGCCGAGACGGCCGCCCAGCTGGCCTTCGCGGTCCACGCGGCACACCACCCGCGGCTGGCGGAGGCGCGGCAGCGCGTCGACCGGGAGCTCCGCGACGCCCTGGCCGACCGGCTCGCCACCGCCGGCAGCCCGCGGCCCGGGCCGGCCGCCGACGCGCTGATCGCCGTCTCCGACGGCCTCGCCCTGCGCCTGCTCTACGCCCCCGGCGAGGCGCCCGCCCTGCTCGCCGCGCTCGACGCCGCCCTCGACGCCCTCGCCCCCGCCGGCTGACCCGCCTGAAGCACAGGGCGCGTCAGAGGGAGGCGAGCAGGCCGTCCAGGGGTGCGGGCACGCGGGCCGGGTCCAGTGCCTCGGTGAGCACGCGCCCGTAGCGGATCTTGCGCCCGGCCGTCGTACCGAGGAAGCGGCGCATCCGCAGCAGGGGGCTGCGGTCGCGCTGGGCGGGCTGGCTCAGGAAGGTGCGCAGGGCGCGGCCCTCGCCCTCGGCGTGCACCAGCTCCTCGACCCGCGCCACGCCGAGGGCGCGGATCAGTTCGTCCTCCAGGTCGGCGATGCAGACGAAGAAGGCGTCCGGGTCCGCCCCGGCGTCCGCGAGGCCGCGCGCGTAGTGGGAGCGTTCGGCGTCGTCGCAGAGGCCGGTGAGGCGCAGGCCGAGGCCGGGCGGGCCGAGCAGCCGGGCGTGCCGGGCGGCGTTGGTGGCGCCGTTCATGGACAGCACGCAGACGCCCTCGGCGGCGAGGTCGCGGCCCCGGCGGGCGGCCAGCGCCTCGACCGCGGCGACGTCGCTGCGCCCTTCGAGGAGCACGGCGGTGCGGACGGGGAGGCGGGCGGCGCGCTCGCGCGCGGGGTCGCCGGGTCCGCCGGCCGCCCAGGCGGCGACCTCGGCCCGGAAGGCGTCCATGTCGGTCATGGGGCGAGTCTGGGCGCTCGGCGGGCCGGACGGTACCGGTTTTCCCGGCGGCGGGCCTGCGCCGGGTCAGTAGCGCAGGGCGGTGCCGACCGACGGGGTGACGGTGCCGGAGAGCTTGTGGGTGCTGCGGGCGGTGCCGTCGCCCGGCTTGCCGGCCGGCACGTCGGAGAGGGTGAGGACGACGGTGTCGACGACCTTGTCGTCGCCGTCCTTGAACTGCACCTGGACCGCGAAGGAGCGGGTCTTGTCGTCCTTGTTGTCCACGGTGACGGGGACGGTGGTGCGGCCGTCGGCGTCGGTGGCCACGTCGCCGAGGGTGACGTCGTCCTTGGCGTCGACGCCGTTCTTGATCTCGGACAGCTGCTTCTCGGCCTTGTCGGCGGCCTGCCGGGCGGCGTCCGAGACGCCCTCGGCGGCGGAGGCGACGGCCGAGGCGGCCTCGCTGACGGCCCCCGAGACGGGGTTGTCGCCGTCGTCCGAGCAGGCGGCCGTGGTCAGCAGCACGGCTCCGGCCAGCAGGCCGCCGGCGGCGCCCCGTACCCAGCGTCCGGTCATGTCGTGGTCTCCCTCGGCTCGCGTGCGGTCGTCGGGCCCAGTCAACGGCAGGGCCCGGCGGCCCGCATCCCGGGGAAGGACGCCCGTCCGGCGGCCGGGGGGCGCCGTCAGCCGTCGGAGGCGCGCAGGGCGGGCAGCAGGGTGGTGCGGGCCCATTCCAGGAAGGGCTCCTGGTGGCCGCCGCCGATCTGGACGAGGGCGAGGTCGGTGAAGCCGGCCTCGCGGTAGGCGTCGGCGGCCTTCACGACCGCGTCGGGGTCGTCGCCGCAGGGGATCGCCTCGGCCACGTCCTCGGGCGTGAGGTGCCCGGACGCCTGGTCGAAGCTCTTCGGCAGCGGCAGCTCCGGGTTGACCCGCCAGCCGCCGAGCGACCAGCGGAACTGCTCGTGGGCGCGGGCGACGGCGGCGTCGCGGTCGGTGTCGTAGCAGATCGCGAGCTGGCCGATCCGGGGCTTCCCGGAGCCGCCGTGCCGGTCGAAGTCCTCGGTGAGGTCGCGGCGCGGTTCGACGGCGACGAGCAGGTCGCCGCGGCGGCCGGCGAGCGCGCTGGAGCGGGGGCCTGAGGCCGCGATCCCGATCGGCGGCGGCTGGTCGGGCAGGTCCCAGAGGCGGGCGGCGGTCACGTCGTAGTGGCGCCCGTGGTGGTTCACGTACTCGCCGGTGAAGAGGGCGCGGATGATGTCCACGGCCTCCTCCAGGCGTTCCAGGCGGACCCGGGCGGTGGGCCAGCCCTCTCCGGTGATGTGCTCGTTGAGGTTCTCGCCGGACCCGAGGCCGAGCCGGAACCGGCCCTCCGAGAGGAGCTGGAGCGTCGCGGCCTTCTGGGCGACGACGGCCGGGTGGTAGCGGAAGGTCGGGCAGGTCACGAAGGTCATCAGCGGGATGCGGCTGGTGGCCTGGGCGGCGGCACCCAGCACGCTCCACGCGTACGGGGCGTGTCCCTGGGCGTCGAGCCAGGGGAACGAGTGATCGGAGATCACGGAGAAGTCGAAGCCGACGCGTTCGGCCTCGACCACGTGGTCGACGAGCTCACGGGGGCCCGCCTGCTCGGTCATCATCGTGTAGCCGAAATTCGTCATGCGCGGCGCCTTGCCGGGGCCGCGCGGTCGTAAACGGCGCGGCGGCGGTCCGGGCGGGAAGCCCCCGGCGGCGGGCGCCGGGGGCCGGGGTCATTCGTGACGGGGTGGGGCGGCGGCCACGGCGACGGGGCCGACGACGGTGAGGGGTATCCGGACGTTCTCGCAGAAGCGGCGCACCTTGGAGAGCACGCTGAGCGAGGCGGGGCTGGGGTCGGCGGTGGAGAGCTGGACCCGGACGTGCCGGGGACGGTGGGCGAGGGCCAGGGCCTCGGCCTCCAGGTCGGCCGCGGAGCGGCTGGTGAGGGAGAGGTCGCCGGGGAGCGACAGGTGCAGGACGCCTTCCTCGAAGGCGTGGCCGATGAGCATGACCGCCTCCTTCCGTCGTACGCCGTCCCCGCCGCCCGGGGGCGGGGGGACGGGCGGTTTCCGTCAAGGCGTTGTGCCGGCACGCAAGCACCAGGCTGGCAGACGCGGACCGTGTCCGCACCCGCACGGCCCGCAGCCGCCCGGACCGGCGGGTCCGGCGAACCCGCTGGTCGGGCCGGGTGTGCGGGTCAGTGCGTCATGGTGGCCTCGGGTGCGGTCCGCTCGGGCGCGGCGTCGTCGAGGAAGCCGCCCGACTGGTGCTGCCAGAGCTTGGCGTACGCCCCGTCGGCGGCGAGGAGTTGGTGGTGGTCGCCCTGCTCGACGATCCGGCCGCGGTCGAGGACGACGAGCCGGTCCATGCCCGCGACGGTGGAGAGCCGGTGGGCCACGACGAGCGCGGTCCTGCCCTCCATCAGGCGCCACAGGGCGTCCTGGACGAGGAGTTCGCTCTCGGAGTCGAGGGCGCTGGTCGCCTCGTCGAGGAGGAGGATCGGCGCGTCCCGGAGGATCGCCCGGGCCAGCGCGACGCGCTGCCGCTGGCCGCCGGAGAGCTTCACCCCGCGCTCTCCGACCAGGGTGTCGAAGCCGTCGGGCAGCGCGTCGGCGAACTCCGTGACGTGGGCGGCCTCGGCGGCCCTGCGGATCTCGGCCTCGGTGGCGCCGGGCCGGGCGAAGGCGATGTTCTCCCGCAGGCTGCGGTGGAACATGGCCGGATCCTGCGGTACGGAGGCGATGAGGCCGCGCAGGTCGGACTGGCGCATGCGGCTGATGTCCTGACCGCCGATCAGGATCCGGCCGGCGTCGACGTCGGTCATCCGCAGCAGCAGCCGGGTGAGGGTGGTCTTGCCGCCGCCGGACCGGCCGACGAAGCCGACCTTGGTGCCGCTGGGCACGTCCAGGTCGAGCCCTTCGAACAGCGGCTTCGCGCCCCGGTGGGCGAAGTGCACGTTCTCGAAGCGGACGTGGCCGGCCGGGCCGGCGAGCGGCTCGGGCGCGGGCGGGTCCACGACGGTCGGCGGTTCGAGGAGGAGCGCGGTGAACTGGGCGGCCTCCGTCATGGAGCTTTCGAGGCGCCGGTAGATCTGGTTGAACTCGAACATGATCCGGGTGGCGTTGGCGTAGTACGTGAACGCCACGATGATCGCCTCCACGCCCCGCTCCCCCGCGCCGAGCGTCAGGGCGAGGACCAGGCCGAGCACGTTGGTGACGACGGAGAGCGGCGCGACGAGGGTGTCGATGCGCAGGTTGCCGTAGTCCCAGGAGCGCAGGGTGATCCGGCGCGATTCGGCGACGCGGGACCGGTGTTCGGCGGCCTCCCGCTCCTCGGCGGCGAAGGCGCGGACGGTGTCCATGTTCGCCAGCACGTCGGAGACGTGCCCGGAGACCCGGGCGATGGCCTCCTCGCGCTCGGCGACGATGAGCTGCCGGCGGCGGATCAGCGGCACCACGCAGACGGCGGTGACCGTGATCATGACGAACAGTCCGACGACGAGCAGCGGGTCGTACTGCCACAGGATGACCGCGGCGAACAGCAGCGGGACCATGCGGCCCATGATCTGGAAGACGAGGGTGTCGGCGAACTCCTCGAAGCGGGCGGCGAAGCTGATGACCCGTTTGGTGAGGGAGCCGGCGAAGTTGTCGTGGAAGAACGTGGCGTCCTTGGCGAGGAGTTCGTCCATGCCGACGACGTAGAGGTGCTCGATGCCGCGGGCGTCGAGCCGGTTGAGGCAGTGGAGTCCGATCCGCCACAGGGCCTCGCCGAGGAGCATGACGCCGGCGAAGGCGAGGGCGTAGGGCAGGACCGCGTCGAGGGTGGCCGAGCCGTCGTCGGCGACCTGGCCGACGAGCTTGGCGACGATGAGGGGGGCGAGGTAGAGGATGCCGATGTTCCCGAGGGCCGGGAGCAGCAGCGCGGGGGCGGCGACCCACCGCAGCCGCAGCAGTTCTCCCCCGTAATGGCGGAGTGCGAGGCGGACGGGGCCCGCGCCCGGCCCGCCGCTGGGTTGTTCTGGTGTTCCCATCGCGACCTTCCGTCGTCGTTCCGGCGCATACGGTCACGGAGTGTGGCGGAGGACGGACCGGCCGGTCCACGGATTTTCCGGGCGGCGCGGCCGGTTCCGGTACGGTCAGCGGCTCAGCGCGGCGGTGAAGGCGGCGAGTTCGCGGGCGACGCGCTCCGGGGTCTCCGCGTACAGGAGGTGTCCGGCGCCCTCGTGGACGAGGAGCCGGGAGTCGGGGACGGCGTCGAGGATCAGCTGTTGGTCCGAACGGGTGAGCAGCGGGTCGCGGTCGCCCCAGACGACCAGGGTGGGCACGAGGATCCCGGTGAGCGTGGCCGCGAGGTCGGTCTCCAGGAGGCCGCGCAGGGTCTCGCGCCAGACGCGGGCCGGGACCTTCAGGTTCTCGTCGACCATGGTCTCCAGGAGGCCGGGCGCCACCCGGCCGGCGGCGAGCCCGCGGGTGAACGCGGCGGCGAACTCCCGGCCGACCGGGTCCTCCAGGGTCCGGACGGTCTCCCACATCTCCGTGACGCCGGGTTTGCCGGCGAGCACGGCCGGGACACCGAGCAGGACGAGGCCGGCGACCCGGTCGGGGCGCCGGCCGGCGACGATCCGGGCCGGGACGCCGCCGCTGGAGCCGCCGACGAGGACGGCCCGTTCGACGCCGAGGTGGTCGAGGAGGGCGACGAGGTCGTCGGCGAAGTCGTCCGGGAGGTATCCCTCCGCCGGCTTGTCCGCGTCGCCGTGGCCGCGCTGGGTCGGCGCGTAGGCGTGCACCGCGGACGGCAGGGACCGGAGCACCGGTTCGAAGCTCCACCAGGAGTCGGCGTACCCGTGGACGAGGACGGCCGGGGGCCCGCTGCCGGCGCGGCCCGCCTCCGCGTACGGAAGCGTCGGCCGTCCGCCGCCGAGGACGGCGCGGTGCACGACGACGGCGCCCATGGGCACCCTCCCGTCTCCCCCGCCCCAGCGTAGAAACGGTTCTCCGGGCCCTCAACCCGGGGCGGGCGCCCGCATCCGGTCCGCCGCACCGGGCGGGGCATGCGGGAGGACCTTCCGGGGAAGCCGCGCTCTGCGCGCGCGGCGTCCGGTGCCGCGCCGCCGGCCCCGCAGGAGGCAGTCGTGACGCCCTTCCGGTTCCGCTCCCGTGAGCTCTCCCCGCCCGCCCCGCCGCCCGCCCCGTCCGCCGCCCCCGTCGCGGGGGCCGAGACCGCGGCGAGGTCGCCGGTCCTCTCGTACACCGAATGGGATCCGCTGGAGGAGGTCGTGGTGGGGCGGGTCGACGGCGCCACCATCCCGTCGCGGCATCCGGCGGTCCGCTGCACCATGCCCGCGTGGGCGGCGCGGCTCCAGGGCGCCGCCGCCGGTTTCCGCTATCCGCGGGCGCTGGTCGGGAAGGCGGAGGAGGAGGTCGAGGGGTTCGTCGCGCTGCTGGAGTCGTTGGGGGTGACGGTCCGGCGGCCGGATCCGGTGGTCCACCGGCGGCGGTTCGGGACCCCCGAGTGGTCGTCGCGGGGCTTCTGCACCGCCTGCCCGCGCGACAGCATGCTCGTCGTCGGCGACGAGATCATCGAGACGCCGATGGCCTGGCCGTGCCGGTACTTCGAGACGCACGCCTACCGCACGCTGCTGAAGGAGTACTTCCGGGGCGGGGCCCGCTGGACGGCGGCGCCCCGGCCGCAGCTGACGGACGAGCTCTTCGACCCCGCGTTCCGGGTGTCGCCGCCCGGGCAGCCGGTGCGCCGCCTGGTGACGGAGTTCGAGCCGGTCTTCGACGCGGCCGACTTCGTCCGCGCGGGCCGGGACCTGTTCGTGACGCCGAGCAACGTCACCAACCGCATGGGCATCGCGTGGCTGCGCCGGCATCTCGGGCCGCGGTACCGGATCCACGAGATCGAGAGCCGCTGCCGGACCCCCATGCACATCGACACCACGTTCATGCCGCTCGGTCCCCGCCGGGCGCTGGTGAACCCGGAGTACGTCAACCCCGGCCGGCTGCCGCCGGTCCTGGACGACTGGGAGATCCTGACCGCGCCGGAGCCCGACCCGCTGCCGGACCGGCTGCTGCGGCTCACCTCGATGTGCGGCCGGTGGCTGAGCATGAACGTGCTGATGCTCGACGAGAAGCGGGTCGTGGCGGAACGGCACCACACCGGAATGCTGCGCGCCCTGGAACGCTGGGGATTCGAGCCGGTGCCCTGCGATCTCCTGCATTACGCGCCGTTCGGCGGCTCCTTCCACTGCGCCACCCTCGACGTGCGGCGCGGCGGCCCCGATCCGTTCGCCGCTTCCTGAGCCGATTCCTTTCCGCCGTCCCGGGGCCGCCGCTCCCCGCGTGTTCCGCGGGCCCGGAGGACGGGTGTGCGCGACCATACGGACGCGCCGCCGTGAGAAATCCCGGCCGGCGGCGGGAAAGAGCGAGCACACAGGAAGAAGGCCGTACGTGACCGGCAGCGAGAGCGAGAACCCGGCAATTCCCTCCCCCACCCCGAAGGACACCCGGCCCCGGACGAACCGGGACTGGTGGCCGAACCAGCTGGACCTCTCCGTACTCCATCGGAACGCCCCGCAGGCCGACCCCCTCGACAAGGACTTCGACTACGCGAAGGAGTTCGCGGGCCTCGACATCGAGGCGCTGAAGCGGGACGTCATCGCGCTGATGACGGATTCGCAGGACTGGTGGCCGGCGGACTACGGCCACTACGGTCCGCTGTTCATCCGGATGAGCTGGCACGCGGCGGGCACGTACCGCATCGCCGACGGCCGGGGCGGCGGCGGAAGCGGCGCGCAGCGTTTCGCACCGCTGAACAGCTGGCCGGACAACGCGAGCCTGGACAAGGCGCGCCGGCTTCTCTGGCCGGTCAAGCAGAAGTACGGCCAGAAGATCTCCTGGGCCGATCTCCTGGTTTTCGCCGGCAACTGCGCGATGGAATCCATGGGATTCAAGACCTTCGGATTCGGATTCGGCCGCGAGGACATCTGGGAGCCGGAGGAGATCTTCTGGGGGCCGGAGGACACCTGGCTCGGCGACGAGCGGTACAGCGGCGACCGGGAGCTGTCGGGGCCGCTCGGCGCGGTCCAGATGGGCCTGATCTACGTCAACCCGGAGGGCCCGAACGGGAACCCGGACCCGCTGGCCGCCGCCCGTGACATCCGGGAGACCTTCGGCCGGATGGCGATGAACGACGAGGAGACCGTCGCGCTCATCGTCGGCGGCCACACCTTCGGCAAGTGCCACGGCGCCGTGAGCCCCGAGTTCATCGGCCCGGAGCCGGAGGCGGCGCCGATCGAGCAGATGGGCCTCGGCTGGAAGAACGCGTCCGGCACCGGCGCCGGCGGCGACGCCCTCACCAGCGGCCTCGAAGGCGCCTGGACGAACCATCCGACCCGGTGGGACAACGGCTACCTCGACAACCTCTTCCGATACGAGTGGGAGCTGACGACCAGCCCCGCCGGCGCCCAGCAGTGGAAGCCCACCGATCCGGCGGCGCAGGACACCGTCCCGGACGCGCACGACCCGTCGAAGCGGCACGCGCCGATGATGCTGACGACCGACCTGGCGCTGCGCGCCGACCCGGTGTACGAGCCGATCGCCCGCCGCTTCCACGAGAACCCGGAACTCGTCGCGGACGCCTACGCCCGGGCCTGGTACAAGCTGCTCCACCGCGACATGGGGCCGCTGTCGCGGTACCTCGGCCCGTGGGTGCCGGAGCCGCAGCTGTGGCAGGACCCGGTGCCGCCGGTCGACCACGACCTGGTCGGGGACGAGGAGATCGCCGCGCTCAAGGAGCGGATCCTGTCCTCCGGGCTGACCGTCCCCCAGCTGGTCACCACCGCCTGGGCCGCCGCGGCCAGTTTCCGCGGCACCGACAAGCGCGGCGGCGCCAACGGCGCGCGGATCCGGCTCGCGCCGCAGAAGGACTGGGCGGTCAACGACGTGCCGGAGGTGGCCGAGACGCTCCGCACCCTGGAGACCGTCCGGGACGAGTTCGCCGCCGGCCGGAGCGACAACACCCGGATCTCGCTCGCCGACCTGATCGTGCTGGGCGGCTGCGCGGCCGTGGAGCGGGCCGCGAAGGACGCGGGCCACCCGGTGACCGTGCCGTTCACCCCCGGGCGGACGGACGCCACGCAGGAGCAGACCGACGTCGAGTCGTTCGCGGTCCTCGAACCGCGCGCCGACGGCTTCCGCAACTACCTGAAGCCGGGCGAGAAGCTGTCGCCGGAGACGCTGCTGCTCGACCGGGCCAGCATGCTGACGCTGACGGCCCCGGAGATGACGGCGCTGATCGGCGGCATGCGGGCGCTCGACACCGGCCACGCGGGGGCCCGCCACGGCGTCCTCACCGACCGCCCGGGCAGCCTGACCACCGACTTCTTCGTCAACCTGCTGGACATGCGGACGGAGTGGAAGGTCTCGGACTCCGACGAGAACGTCTACGAGGGCCGGGACCGGGCCACCGGCGACCTGCGGTGGACGGCCACCGCCGTGGACCTCGTCTTCGGCGCCCACGCCCAGCTGCGCGCGCTGTCGGAGGTGTACGCCGCGCGGGACGCGGAGGCGAAGTTCGTCCGCGACTTCGTCGCCGCGTGGACGAAGGTCATGGAGCTGGACCGCTTCGATCTGCGCTGACCCACCCGGCCGGCCGGTCCGTGTCCCCGGGGACGCGGACCGGCGCCCGGACGGGCGTGCTGCGGCCGTCCGGGCGCCGGATTCCCCAGGGGCGGATTCCCCGGAGGGGCGGTGGGTCAGGTGGAGATCTCGGGCAGCACGCCCAGGACGGGCGCCGCCTGGTCGGTGAGCTGGTGGAGCTGGTGGAGTTCGTTGATGCGGCTCAGTCCGCCGAGCTGCTCGCGGACGCCGGGGTAGCCGGCGCGGGCCTCGTCCGTCATGCCGGTGGTGGCGAGGCCGTCGAGTTCGGCGATCGGGCTGATCGGGGGTCCGAGCGGCCCCGCCGGAGCGGCGGCGGCCTGGGTGGCGGCACCGCCGAGGCACGAGAACGCGGCGGCGACGGCGAGGACCGAGGAGATGCGTCGAGATGAGGTCACGCCCCCACAACGGAACGTTCCGCCGGAGGGACACGCGACGGGCCCCCGGCGTCCTCCGAACGGGCCACGGCGCCCCGCCCGCCGGACCGGCCCACGGGCCCGGGGCCGCGCTGTAGGCTGATCGTCCCGACCGAGGCCGACGCGCGTTGCGGAGGGCAGTTGAGCGAGCTCGTCCGCGGCACCCCCGGACTGGTCCGGGCGGTCAACGACCGCGCCGCCCTCCACCTGCTGCTCCGTCAGGGACCGCTGACCCGCCCCGAGATCAGCCGCCTCACCGGCCTGTCCAAGCCGACCGCCTCGCAGGTCCTGGCCCGGCTGGAGGAGGCGGGCCTGGTGGTCGGCAACGGGCTGCGCACCGGCCTGCCGGGCCGCGTCCCGGAGACGTACCGGGTCAATCCGGCGGCGGCCTACGCGACGGCCGTGGACGTGACGCCGGAGTGGATCGCGGTCCGGACGGCCGACGTCACCGGCGCGGTGCTCGGCGAGGCGGAGGCGCCACCGCCGGCCTCGGCCGGCCGGGAGGCGCTGGTGGCGGCGCTGCGCGCGGCGCTCGGCCGGGTGCCGACGCCGGAGCCGCCGCGGCGGGTGGTGGTCGGCGTGCAGGGCGCGGTGGACCCGACGACCGGCCGGCTGGCCCACGCCAGCGAGGAGGACATGGCGGCCTGGTTCTTCCCGGACGTGGAGCGGACGCTCGGCGCGGAGCTCGGGCTGCCGGTCCGGATCGAGAACGACGTGAACCTCGCGGCCGTCGCCGAGCGGGCGCACGCGGCGGCCGACTGCCGGGACTTCGTCCTGCTGTGGGCGGACGAGGGGCTGGGCGCGGCGCTCGTCCTCGACGGGCGGCTGCACCGCGGCCACTTCGGCGGCGCGGGCGAGGTCGGCTACCTGCCGCTGCCCGGCGCGCCGACGGCCCGCGAGGCCGGCGGCCCGTACGGCCGTCACGGCTACCAGGAGCTGGCGGGCGGGGACGCCGTACGGGACCTGCTGCACGCCCACGGGGTGCCGGGCGCCGACTTCGCGGAGACGGTCGCGGAGGCGGTGCGCCGGGCCGGGTACGAGGGTGCGGCGGGTGCGGCGGAGGCGTCCGGTGCGGAGGCGGCGCGGGCGGGGCTCGGGCGGGTGGCGGCCCGGCTCGCGGCGGGTCTCGCGTCGATCGTCACGGTCGTGGACCCCGGGCTCGTCGTCCTCGCGGGGCGGCTGTGCGCCGCGGGCGGCGAGCCGCTGCGCGCGCTGGTCGAGCGCGAGCTGCGGGTCCTCTCCCACTCGCGGGCCGTGATCCGCCTGTCGGAGGTGGCCGGGAACCCGGTGCTGGCCGGCGCGCTCGACCTGGCGCTGACGGCCGCCCGGGACGAGGTCTTCGGCGGGCCGCCGCCGGTGGGCGGCGGCCCCGTCCTCTGACGTCCGCTCGGCCGGCGTCGGCTCAGCGGCGGTGGAACCAGCCCCTGCGGTCGGCGGCGGGCGGCGGCGCCTGCCAGGGGTTCGCGGGCGTGCCGTCGGGGAAGAGCGGGCCGGTGCGCGGCTGGACGCGCTTGAGCCGGGCGGTCCACGGGCCGTCCGCGTGCTCGAACTGGACGACGAGCGGCCCCTCGGGCAGCGGCACCTTCTCGGTCCGGCGGCCGATCTCGTTGACCACGTTGTCGTCGTCCGGGAGCTCGGCGTGGTCCTCGTGCCCGGCGAGTTCGAAGAGGTTGACGATGAGGTTGGAGTCGCCGCGGTAGTGGATCGCCAGGTCGGCGACGCCGCCGGTGTGCAGCAGCACGTCGGGGCCCCGGAACTCCTGCTCCCGCTCGGTCAGCCGGCGGGCCGAGGCGAGCGGCGAGACCACGATCCGCCAGCGGCCGTCGGCCTGGAGCCGGAGCCGGAGGGTGCCGCTCTTGGGGACGGTGGTGAGCAGCCGCCCGACGTAGTGGTCCTCGGTGCTGTTGACGAGGTTGTCCTGCTCCTTGTTGCGCTTGTCGAGGACGTCGAGGCCGGTGTAGCCGGCGTCGGGCACCTCCAGTTCGACGACGACGGGGCCGGGCGGCAGTCCGTCGACGGTGATCACGTCGTTGTCGCGCCCGGTCTCGACGTACGGGGTGAACACCGGCCCGTACGCCCACGTGTCGTCCCGTGGCGGCGCCGGCTGCTGCGGGGGCACGGCGCCCGGCGCGGCTGCCGGGGGCGCGAAGCCCGGTACGGGGGCCGGGGGCGCGAAGCCCGGTACGGGGGCCGGGGGCGCGAAGCCCGGTACGGGGGCCGGGGGCGCGGGCGGCGGCGCGTAGGGGGCGGGCGGCGGCGCGAAGGCGGGGGCCGGGGCGGGTTCTGGTGCGGGGGCCGGGGTCGCGAAGGGCGGGGCGGGTGGCTGCGCTCCGGGAAGAGGCGCGGGCGTGGGTGTGGGCGTGGGGGCGGGTGTGGGCGCAGGGGCGGATGCCGGCCGCGGGTCCGGGTCGGCGACGTGGACGCCGTGGTCGGTGGCCAGGCCCGCCAAACCGTGGGCCCAGCCCTGTCCGACGGCCCGGAACTTCCAGCCGCCCGCCCGCCGGTACAGCTCGGCGAGGACCATCGCGGTCTCCCCCGCCGCGTCCGTCACGTCGTAGCGGGCCACCGGGGTGCCGTCGGGGGCGAACGCCTCCACGGCGAGCCCGGGCACGTCCTGGAGGGCGCCCCGGTCCGTGGAGCCGACGACGAGGACGCGCTCGACGCCGGGTTCGAGGGCCGGCAGCGCGACCTCCAGCCAGTCGCCGCCGTCCTCGGCGCGGGCGAACCGCACGGCGCCGTTCGGGTGCGCGGGCTGCCCGTGGAAGACCACGTCGGCGTCGCCGCGGACGAGCCCCTGCCCGGTGAGCAGGAGCGCCATGGCGTCGACGCCCCGGCCGCGGACGGCGATCCGCAACGGCACCGTGGGCACGAACCCGTTGCCCCCCTTGATCAGCGTCGTCATCCGCCCCGCCCCTTCCCCTCGTTCCCCGCCCGGTCGTTCGAGGAAGATCCTCCGCGACGCGCGGTCCCTGGACAAGTGCCGCGGGGCCGGGCTCGCGCGAGTGGTCCGCGCGCGACGGGGCACTCGCGGGGTGTGACGCCGGTTCCGCCCGGCCGTGCGAGGAGGTGGCGACGTGGTCCGCGGCACGATCCTGGTCGAGGCGCCGCTGCGGCGGGTGTACGACCAGTGGACGCAGTTCGAGGAGTTCCCGCGCTTCATGCACGGCGTGGTGGCGGTGCGGCAGACCGACGACCGGCACCTGCGCTGGCGGACCGGCATCGCCGGGGTCCGGCGCGCCTTCGACACCGAGATCGTCGACCAGGTGCCGGACGAGCGGATCGCCTGGCGCACGGTGGGCGGCGGGCTGCGACAGCGGGGCGTCGTGACCTTCGAGCCGGTCGACGCGACGCACACGCGCGTGCGGCTGGCGATGGAGGTGGAGCCCGAGGGGCCGGCGGAGAAGGCGGCCCTGGCGCTGGGCGTGGTGTCCAGCCGGGTGTCCGGCGACCTCCGGCGGTTCAAGGACTTCGTGGAGGACCGGCACGCGGCGACCGGCGGCTGGCGCGGCCGGCTCCGGCCCGCCGGCGCGGTGCGCTCCTCCGGCGCGGGGCCCGGCGCCGTACCGCCGGCTCCGCCTCCACCCCCGCCCCCGCCCTCCGGTCCCCCCGGCCCCGCGATGCCGCCCCCCTGAGCCTTGGCGCCCGATCCCGGTCCGCCCCCGATCCCGACACCCGAAAGGCCCTGGTCATGGTCCCGATTCTGCTCGTCCTCCTGTTGATCCTGGTGCTCTTCGGCACCGGCTTCGCCGTCGAGGCCCTCTGGTACGTCGCCCTTGCGGTGCTGGTGCTGTGGGTGCTCGGCTTCTTCTTCCGCGGCTCGGGTTCGCGGTGGTACCGCTGGTGAATCCGCGCCGGCCCCGACCCCCGGGAGCCCGCCGCCCTCAGCGGGTGGCGGGCTCCCGGTCCGTCCGCGTCTCGAATGCAGCTTGATTGTTTGATTTTCAACCATCCGTCGGGGGATGATGGCCGCACACACCCGGCCCGCGGCCCGCGCGGCCGGGGCGAGGCGAGGCACGACGAAGGAGCGGACAGTGAGCGACGCCGTGGCGGCACCGGCCGGGCAGCGGATCTTCCTCGACAAGCAGACCCCGGACGCCTTCAAGGCGTACGTCAAGACCGCCCAGACGGTCCGGGCCGCCGCCGACGCCGCCGGTCTCGACCGCGTCCTCGTCGAGCTGGTCAACCTGCGGGTGTCCCAGCTCAACGGCTGCGCCTACTGCCTCGACACCCACACCCGCGCCGCGCTCGCCGCCGGCGAGACCCCGCGCCGCCTCGGCGTGCTCGCCGCGTGGCGGGACACCGCGCTCTTCACCCCGCGCGAGCGCGCCGCGCTCGCGCTCGCCGAGGCCACCACCCACCCGGCCGACGCCGACGCGCAGGAGCGGGCCTACGCCGAGGCGCGCGAGGTCCTGGACGACGCCGCGCTCTCGGCCGTGATCTGGGTGGCCATCACCATCAACGCCTTCAACCGGGTCTCGATCCTCAGCAAGCACCCGGTGCGGGAGAGCTGACCCCGCCCCGCCGTCGTCGAACACGCGGTCGGCCCGAGGCGGCGCGGGCGGGTAAAGTCTCCGGGTCTCCGGATTCACCCGGTCGCCTCTCCGGTCTCCAGGTCTCCGGGTCTCCGGGTTCAGCCGGTCACCCGGGTCACCCGGGTCACCCGGTCCGCCCCGGCCGCCGCGCCGCCCGGGGATCGCCTCCCCCTCCCCCCGTACGACAGGTCCCGCCGTCTTGCCTTCCGCCCCGCCCGCCACCGGCGCCCGCGCCTCCGCCCCCACCCCCGCCGTCTCCCGGTTCCGCTCCCCTATGCCCGACTGGATGCGCGATCCACGGGTGTGGCGGACCGAAGTCCTCGCGGGGCTCGTCGTCGCGCTGGCGCTGATCCCCGAGGCCATCGCCTTCTCGGTGATCGCCGGCGTCGACCCGGCGATGGGCCTCTTCGCCTCCTTCACCATGGCGGTCACGACAGCGGTCGTCGGCGGACGGCGGGCCATGGTGTCGGCCGCCACCGGGGCCGTGGCGCTCGTCATCGCGCCGGTCAACCGCGAGCACGGCGTCGAGTTCCTCATCGCCACCGTCGTCCTCGCGGGCGTCTTCCAGATCGTGCTGGGGCTGGCCGGGGTGGCGAAGCTGATGCGGTTCGTGCCGCGCCCGGTGCTGGTCGGCTCCGTGAACTCGCTGGCCGCGCTGGTCTTCCTCGCCCAGCTCCCGGAGACCCGGAACGTGCCCGCGGCGGTCTACGGGCTGATCGCGGCAGGCATCGTCCTGCTCGTCCTCTTCCCGAAGGTGACGACGCTGATCCCGGCGCCGCTCGTCACGATCACCGTCCTCACCGTGGTGACGGTCGCCGCCGGCATCGCCGTGCCGACCGTCGGCGACCGCGGCGCGCTGCCGTCCGCGCTCCCCGTGCCCGGCCTGCCCGACGTGCCGTTCACCGCCGGCACGCTGGCGACGATCGCCCCGTACGCCCTCGCCGTCGCCCTCGTCGGCCTCGTCGAGTCGCTGCTGACGGCGAAGCTCGTCGACGACCTCACCGACACCCCGTCGAACAAGACCCGCGAGTCGGTCGGGCAGGGCGTCGCCAACGTCGTCACGGGACTCTTCGGCGGCATGGGCGGCTGCGCCGTCATCGGCCAGACCATGATGAACGTGAAGGTGGCCGGCGCCAGGACCCGGGTCTCCACCTTCCTCGCCGGCGTGTTCCTGATGGTCCTGTGCGTCGTCCTCGGGCCGGTGGTGTCGCGGATCCCGATGGCCGCGCTGGTCGCGGTGATGGTGATCGTGTCCGTCGCCGCCTTCGACTGGGAGTCCGTGGCCCCGCGCACCCTGCGGCGCGCGCCCGTCGGTGAGACCGTCGTCATGTTCGTCACGCTGGCCTGCGTCCTGGTCTCGCACAACCTCGCGCTCGGCGTCGTCGTCGGCACCGTCACCGCCGCCCTCGTCTTCGCCCGGCGGGTCGCCCGCCGCACCACCGTCACCCCGGTCGCCGACCCGGACGGGACGACCGTCGTGTACCGCGTCTCCGGCGAGCTGTTCTTCGCCTCCGCCGAGGCGTTCACCGACCGCTTCGACCCCGCCGGCGACCCCGGCCGGGTCGTGCTCGACCTGTCCGGCGCGCGCGTCACGGACGCGTCGGCCGTCGCCGCGCTGGACGCCGTCGAGGCGGCGTACGCCCGCCGCGGCAAGACCGTCGAACTCACCGGCCTGGACCCCGCCGCCACCGCCCTCCGCAGCCGCCTCGGCGCCACCGCCGCGCCCTGACACGCCGGCTCCGGCCGACCCGTCCGCGGCTCGGGGTCCGGCCTCCGCCCCGCCCCCGTTCGGTTTTCCGAACCCCCGGTTCGGGGGCGGGCACCATCGCCCGGGCGAGGCCGGTCCGCCGACGATGGACGCATGATCGAAACGGCGAAGGACATCGGTACGGAAGCGGCGGCGCGGGCGGAGGGACTGCGGCGGGTGTACGGGCGGGGCGAGGCGGCCGTACAGGCGCTGAACGGGGTGTCGGTGGCGCTCGCGCCCGGCACGTTCACGGCGGTCATGGGGCCGTCGGGGTCGGGCAAGACCACCCTGCTGCACTGCCTGGCCGGCATGGACCGGCCGACGGCCGGCTCGGTCTGGTGGGGCGGTACGGAGATCTCCCGGCTGCCCGAACGGCGGCTCGCGGAACTGCGGCGCGGCCTGGTCGGCTTCGTCTTCCAGGGCTTCAACCTGATGCCGGCGATGACCGTGGCCCAGAACGTCGAACTGCCGGGCCGGCTGGCGGGCGCCCGCCCCGACCGCGACCGGGTGCGGGACGCGCTCGCCCGCGTCGGGCTCGCCGGGCGCGCACGGCACCGGCCCGGGCAGCTGTCCGGCGGGCAGCAGCAGCGCGTGGCCATCGCCCGCGCCCTCGTCACCCGCCCCCGGGTGCTCTTCGCCGACGAACCGACCGGCGCGCTCGACCGGGCCACCGGCCACGAGATCCTGGCCCTGCTGCGCGCCGGGGTGGACCAGGAGGGGCAGACCTGCGTGATGGTGACGCACGACCCGGTCGCCGCCTGCTACGCGGACCGGGTGCTGCTCCTCGCCGACGGGGTCCTCGTGGACGAGCTGGACCGCCCCACCGCCGCCCGCGTCGCCGAGCGCCTGAGCCGGCTGGGCGGGTGAGCCCGGTGATCGCCCTCGCGCTCACGCCGATGCGCCGGCGCCCCGCCTCCTTCGCGGGCCTGGCCGTCGCCCTCTTCCTGGCCATCGGGACCCTGACGGCGTTCGGCCTGCTCCTGGCCGCCGACCTCACCGCCGGGGAGGAGGTCCGGCGGGCGGTCGCCGGGCCCGGCCTGGCGGTGATCGCGGGCGCGTTCGGCGAGATCGCCGTCCTCGTCGCGTTCTTCGTCGTGGTCAACGCGCTCGGCTTCGCCGTCCGGCAGCAGCACCGCGAACTCGCCCTGCTGCGGACCGTCGCGGCCACCCCGCGGCAGACGCGCCGACTGGTCCGCGGCCAGGTCGTCGCGACGACGCTGCTCGTCACCCTGCCGGGCTGGGCCGCCGGCGCCGCCGCGGCCCGCGGCCTCCTCGCCGAACTCCAGCGGCGCGGCATGGCCGCCCCCGGCCTGCGGGTGCCCGACGGTCTCCTGCCGCTGCCGATGCCGGTGGCCCTGGCCGCCACCCTCGCGGTCGGCCTGGCCGCCGCGGCCGTCGCCTCCCGCCGCGTCTCCCGGATCGCGCCCGCCGCCGCCCTCGCCGCCAGTACGACCGAACACGCCCGGACCGGGCTGCCGCGGCTGCTCGCCGGCACCGCGGCCCTCGCCGGCGGCGGCCTGCTGCTGCGGCTGGCGGCCACCCGGCCCGCGGACGAGGCCGACAAGGCGGGGCAGGCGGCGCTGCTCGGCTCACTGGTGCTGCTGGTCGCGGTCGCCCTCCTCGGCCCGGTCGCGGCCCGCCCGCCGGCGGCGGCACTCGGCGCGGCGGCCCGGCTCCTGGCCCCCCGGACCGGCTGGGCAGCCGACGCCAACCTGCGCGGGTACGCCCGGCGGCTGTCGTCCGCCGTGGTGCCGGTCGCGCTGCTCGTCGGCCTGTCGGGCACCATGTCGATCATGACGAGCACCGCCGAGAACGCGCCGGGGATGGCCGCGTCCAGCGTCACCTCGGCCACCGACACCTGGCTGCGCCAGACCGAACTCGCCCTGCTGGTCTGCTTCGCGGCCGTCTCCACGGTCAACACCCTGGTCGCCGTCACCGCCGGCCGGCGCCGTGAGTTCGCCCTGCTGCGGCTGGTGGGCGCGACCTCGTCGCAGCTGCTGCGCATGCTGACCGTGGAGGCCGTGCTCACCGCACTGGTGGGCGTGCTGCTGGGCGCCGGCGTCGCGGCGGCGGCGTCCGCCGCGTTCAGCACGGCCGTGACCGGCTCGGCCGTCCCCTCCGTCCCCGTGGCCGTCTGCGGGTGGATCGCGGCGGGCGCGGCGGCGCTGACGGTCCCGGTGATCCTGGCGACGGGCGTACGGGCGATCCGCGGCCCGGCGACGGAGGGGGTGGCGGCCGGTGATGGTGAGTGAGAGGGGTGCGGGGGACGGGGACGACAGCGTGAGGTCGGACGGCGGGGGCGACGGCTTGAGGTCGGACGGCGGGGACGACGGCGTGAAGACGGACGGCCCGTGCAGGGGGCCTGCGTCCGGGTCGGCGCCCGCGTCCCCGGAGGGCGGTGCGTGGTACGCCGTCCGGGGCGGCGAATGGCTCTTCGCCGTCGCCGGGCTGCCGCTCGCGCTGCTCTGCGCCGGTTACGCGATCGCCGTCCTGTACGCGGGCGTGCTGCTGTCCCTCACGGTGCTGGGCCTGCCGTTCGTGGTCGCCGCGCTGCGGGGCGCCCGCGCGCTCGGCGCCCCGCACCGCCGGCTCGTCGAACGGCTGCTCGGGGAGCGGATCGAGGCGCCGGCGCCGCTCCCCCGCCCGACGGGCCCGCTCGCCCGGGGCCGTGCCGTGCTGACCGACCCGGTCGGCTGGCGGACCCTGCTGTACCTGGTGCTGCGGCTGCCGCTCGGGCTGCTGGGGTTCGCCGCGGCGGTGGGACTGCCGGCCGGGTGCGGGTGGCTGATCGGGTTCCCGCTGTGGGTGCGCCTGCTGGAAGCGGGGCCGGGGCCGCGGCCGTTCGGCTGGGCCGACGCCGTCTCCGTACCGCTGGGCCTGCTGCTGCTCGCCGCGGTGCCCGCCGCGATCCGGGCGCTGAGCGCCGCGAACCGGCGGCTCGCGGCCCTGCTGCTCGGCCCCGCGCCGGCCCAGCAGCGGGTCCGGCGGCTGGAGGCGGCCCGCGCCGTCCTGCTCGCGGAGAACACCGACCGGCTCCACCGGCTGGAGCGCGACCTGCACGACGGCACCCAGGCCCGGCTGGTCGCCCTCGCCATCACCCTGTCGCTCGCCGACGACGCGCTCACCGCCACCGGCGGCCCCGACCTGGAGCGGACGCGCGGGCTGGTGGAACGCGCCCGTGGCCAGACCGACACCACCATCGCCGAACTGCGGCTGCTCACCCGGGGCATCCGCCCGGTGGCCCTCGACGGCGGTCTCGCGCAGGCCCTGCCGAGCCTGGCCGCCACCTCCCCCGTACCCCTGACGCTCCACCTCGACCTGCGGGACCGCCCGGACCCGGCGGTCGAGCGGGCCGTCTACTTCTGTGCGGCCGAACTCCTGACCAACGTCGCCCGCCACAGCGGAGCGCGTACCGCCGCCCTCACGGCGGCCACCGCCGGCGGACGCGTCCGCCTGACCGTCCGCGACGACGGCCGCGGCGGCGCCTCCGCCGACGCCGGCACCGGTCTCGCCGGGCTGGCGGAGCGCCTGGCGGCGGTGGACGGCACCCTGACGGTCACGAGCCCGGCCGGCGGGCCGACGGTGGTGACGGCGGATCTGCCGCTGCGGGTGTGAGGAGCTGTCGGGCCGGTCAGCCGGCGCTGTCCGTGAGGTAGGTGAGGACGGCCTTCACGCGCCGGTTGTCGGTGTCGGTGGCCCGCAGGCCGAACTTCGTGAAGACGGCGGCGACGTGCTTCTCCACGGCCCGCTCCGACACCACGAGCTGCGCGGCGATGGCGCGGTTGGACCGGCCCTGGGCCATCAGTTCCAGCACCTCGCGCTCCCGCGCGGTCAGCGAGTCGACCGGGCCGCGCCGCCCGGCGCGCATCAGCCCCGTGACGACCTCGGGATCGAGCGCCGTGCCGCCGTCGGCGACCCGGTGCAGCGCCGCCACGAACTCGTCGGTGCGGGCGACGCGTTCCTTCAGCAGGTAACCGACGCCGGCCGCTCCGTCGGCGAGCAGCCGCGCGGCCCAGACGGTCTCGATGTGCTGCGAGAAGACGAGGATGCCGACGCCGGGCGTCCGCGTCCGGATCTCGACGGCGGCGCGGATGCCCTCGTCGGTGTGGGTGGGCGGCATGCGAATGTCCACGACGGCCACGTCGGGCCGGTGCTCGTCGACCGCGGCGAGCAGGCCGGACGCCGTCCCCGCGGTGGCGACGACCCGGCACCCCCGGGCGCCGAGCAGTTCGACCATGCCGTCGCGCAGGACGACGGAGTCCTCGGCCAGGACCACGCGGAGCTCTCTGTCTGTCACCCGTGCATTATCCGGGGTGTCCGGGGACGGGGTGTCCGGGGACGGGGTGTTCGGGTGCGGGTGTGCCGGGACCCGGGCCGGCGGAAAAGGGGTCTCCGGGAAGCGAGCGCTCGGCGACTCGCCGCAGGTGCCCGGCGAAGACCTCGGCGGCGTCCGGGGTGAGGGTGCGCAGGGCGACCATGGCGGTGATGACGACGTCGCAGAGCTCCGCCTCCACGTCGCTCCAGCTGTGGCTGGTGCCCTTCCGGGGGTTCTGCCCGGTGGCGCCGATCACCGCCTGCGCCGCCTCCCCGACCTCCTCGGAGAGCTTGAGGACGCGGAGCAGGATCTCCTGGCCGGGCGGCAGGTCCTGATGGGCCGTGAGCCAGTCGTGGAGGCGGGCGACGGTGGTCCAGGTGTCGTCGGTCATGGCAGCAGCCTGCCAGCCCGTACGGCCCCGGGGGCGCGGCTACGCCTGGACGTCCTGCGGGTACCAGCGGAGTTCGACGGTGTTGCCGTCGGGGTCCTTCACGTAGACGGACTGGGCGGAGCCGCGGGCGCCCCAGCGCGGGACGGGGCCCTCCAGGACGTCGAACGCGCCGGAGTCGATGACCTCCTGCCAGTCGAGCGGGTCGACGACGAGACAGATGTGGTCGACGTTGGACTCGCCGCGCGGCCGGGAGAACAGGTCGATGACGGTGCTGTCGTCGATCCGGACGGACGGGAACGGCACCTTGCCGGCCCGCCACTCCTCGACCCGCTCCGGCGCGAGGCCCAGCGGGCCGGTGTAGAAGGCGAGGGCCCGCTCGACGTCGGTGACGTTGAGGACGAGGTGGTCGAAGGCTTTGACGCGCATGCGGTGTCTCCGTGTTTCCGTTCGATGGTGCCGGTCCGCCGGGTTCGGTGACGGCGCGCACGGCCCTCGACCGCACCCGCCCGCCGCCCGTCCGCGCCTTCGGCACCCCGTGACCGGCCCGCACCTCCCCCGTGCAGGTAGTGCCTATCACGCCACCCGCGCGCCGCCCACCCGATTCCGGTGACCGGCCGGCCCCCGCCGCCGTGCCGGTTGTCCGTGGGTGCGCATAGGCTCGCGGCCGTCCGATCGAAGGGATTGCCATGGAAGACCCCACGGGTATCGCGGGTATCGCAGCGCTGGCCGGAGTTCTCCCTCCGGACCTCGGCGCGGACGAGGAGATCGACTGGGCGGCGGCGGAGGAGCGGTGGGGCACGCCGTTCCCACGGGACTACCGGCACTTCATGGCCCGGTGGGGCGCCGGTTCCTTCGAGGGGGTCTCCGTGCTCATGCCCCTGCCGAAGGCGTACCTCCAGTGGGATCCCGGGACGTTCGAGGAGGAGACGGAGAACGCCCGCTCCACCTGGGAGATGGTGGAGGGCCAGGGCGACCTCGCGATCGATCCGGACCACATCCTCGCCTGGGGGGTCACCAGCGGCGCGGACATCCTGTGCTGGCTGACCACCGACCCGAACCCCGACCGGTGGCCGGTCCTGGTGTGCGGTCGCCACACCCGCGAGGACTTCACCCTGTTCCCCTGCGGCATGGCCGAGTTCCTCCGCGGGTTGCTGCTGGACGAGTTCGACCCGTATCCGATCAGCGTCGACCTCCGCGGGTCCACGCCCCGCTACGTGCACTGGCTCACGCAGCAGCACCGCTGGCAGGCCGGCCTGGACCGGCACACCGGCGAACCCCGCCCCGCCCGCCCGTAGCAGGCCCCTCGGGCGAGCCCGGGAGACACCGGGTCCCGCAGGACCTCCGGCGCCCGCCGCCCGACCAGGTGGACACGGCGCCGAGCCCGGGGCCCGCGCCCGCTCGGGCCCCCCGTGGGGCCCCCGGGAGCCGTCGGTCCCTGCAGGACCTCCCGCGCGCCGCCCGACCAAGTGGGCGCGCGCCGGGGCCGGGGGACAGTTCCGCCCGGCGCCGATCCGGTCCGATACCGGTTCGACCGGATTCCGAAGGCGGCACGGCCGGTGTCCAGGCCTGCCCAGGCCCGTCCGGGCCAGTCCGGATCCGGGGCGGACCCCCGGGCCAGTCCGGGCCGTCCGGGCCGTCCGGGCCGCGGCCGATCCACGGCCGATCCGAGCCAAGGGCGAACCTTGCCAGGGCCGATCCCGGTCGGCTCCCTCCCGGGCAGGAGCCGAACCTGACCGGACCGCCTTCGGAACCATCCGACCGGTTCGGTTCGGCCGGCGACCAGCGACCATGACCGGCGGCCGACGGCCGGCGCGGCCCAGGTCCGGCCGCCGGGCCCGCGCCCGATGAGGCGCCTTCCGGGACGGGCCCGCCCGGGCGCGCCGCCCCGGCGCGAAGGCGCCCCCGTGCCGCGCCGCGCGTCGCGGATTTCGGTGGGTCGTGCGCGAAGGCTTGTCACGGGCTCGCCGCCGCCCCTATCGTCACGCGCCGAAAGCGCTTTCCAGAGAGCGCTTTCTATGTTGCGTTACCCAAGGGACGGGGCTGACGACGACATACGTCCGCGAGCCCGCGGGCGTCTACGAAAGGGCAGGCATGGGACGACGATCCCCCTCCACCCGGCTCCGCGCGGCGCTGGCCGCCATGGCCGTCGCCGCCGCCACCGGCGCGGTCCTGACCATCCCGGACATGCCGGAGGCCTCGGCCGCCGCCACCGCCGGCGGCGCCACCGGCTACGCGAGCCAGAACGGCGGGACCACCGGCGGCGCCGGCGGCCAGACCGTACGGGCGACCACCGGCACCCAGATCCACGCGGCCCTCTGCGGGCGCGCCTCCAGCAGCACCCCGATCGTCATCCAGGTCGAGGGCACCATCAACCATGCCAACACCGCCAAGGTGTCCGGCACCAGCTGCAGCACCGCCGACGGCGTCATCGAGCTGAAGCAGATCAGCAACGTCACGCTCGTCGGCGTCGGCAGCGGCGCCGTCTTCGACCAGCTCGGCATCCACATCCGCGAGTCGAGCAACATCATCATCCAGAACGTGACGGTCCGGAACGTCAAGAAGTCCGGCTCCCCCGTCTCCAACGGCGGCGACGCCATCGGCATGGAGAGCGACGTCCGCAACGTCTGGGTCGACCACGTCACCCTGGAGGCGTCCGGCGGCGAGTCCGAGGGCTTCGACGGGCTCTTCGACATGAAGGACAACACGCAGTACGTGACGCTCTCCTACAGCGTGCTGCGCAACTCCGGCCGCGGCGGCCTGGTCGGCTCCAGCGAGACCGAGCTGAGCAACGGCTACATCACGTACCACCACAACCTCTACGAGAACATCGACTCCCGCGCCCCCCTGCTGCGCGGCGGCACCGCGCACATGTACAACAACCACTACCGGCGGCTGAACGACTCGGGCATCAACTCCCGCGCGGGCGCCCGCGCCAGGGTGGAGAACAACTACTTCCAGGACTCCAAGGACGTCCTCGGCACGTTCTACACGACCACGACCGGCTACTGGCAGGTCGCCGGGAACACCTTCGACAACGTGACCTGGTCCCCGTCCGCCTCCGACTACCGCCCGGCGGGCCCGAACCCGGTCTCCAACGCGACGGTGTCGGTCCCGTACTCCTACGCCCTCGACAGCGCCTCCTGCGTCCCCGGCGTGGTGGCGCGGACGGCCGGCGCCGGCAAGGGCCTGCTCGTCTCGGACGGCTCCTGCACACCGCAGACGCCGAGCCCGACCCCCACCCCGACCGCCACCGCGACCCCCACGCCCACCCCGACGCCCACGGCCACCGCCACCACCACCCCGCCGACCGGCACCAACCTCAGCATCGGCGCCGGCTCCGACGGCTCCAGCAAGGCCGACGGCACCAGCTACGGCAACGTCCGCGACGGCAGCCTGAGCACGTACTGGTCGCCGGCCGGCACCACCGGATCCGTCTCGGTCAAGTGGAGCGCCCCGACGACGATCTCGTCGGTCCGCGTCCGCGAGGCGTCCGGCGCGGGCACGGTCACCGGGTGGCGGCTGCTGAACGCCGACACCGGCGCCGTCCTCGCGACCGGCGGCGCGGCCGGCACGATCACCTTCCCGGCGACCTCGCTGAGCAAGGTCACCTTCGAGATCACGTCCGCCACCGGCACGCCCCGCGTCGCCGAGTTCGAGACGTACGCCTGACGGTCCGGCGACACGAAGCGGGGGGTACGTCCAGCGCTCTACGAAGCCGGGGGTACGTCCGGCTTCCCGCCGGCTCTCCGGTGCTCCCCTTCCGCCCCGTCCCCGCATGCCCGCGCGGGGACGGGGCAGCCGCCGCCTGGGACGAGAGTCCACGACGACACGACGAGCGGCAGGGGGTCGCCATGACCACGGCACGCGAGATCATGACCCCGGACGTGACCTGCGTCCGGAGCGACGAGAGTGCGGTCGACGCCGCGCGGAAGATGGTCGAGCTCGATGTCGGCGCGCTGCCGATCTGCGGGCCCGACGAACGCCTGAAGGGCATGCTCACCGACCGCGACATCGTGGTGCGGGTGGTCGCCGAGGGCCGCGATCCGTCCGCGTGCACGGCGGGCGAGCTGGCCCAGGGCGAGGTGGTCTGGGTCGGCGCCGACGACTCGCTGGAGCGGGTCCTGGAGGTGATGGCCGACCGGAAGATCCGCCGGGTCCCCGTGATCGACGGACACGTCCTGGTCGGCATCATCGCGCAGGCGGACGTGGCGCGCCGCCTGCCCGACAGCACGGTCGGCGACCTCGTCTCGGACGTCTCCCGCCCCACCACCTGAGCCGTCCGCGGCCGGCCGGGACCCCGCCGGCCCGGCCGGCCGTCAGAGGCGGCGCAGCGCACCCCCCTCGCGGAGGCTCGCGAGGGTCGGGTAGCCGTCCACGGCCATGAGGAGGTCCGTCTCGGCGAGGAGGGCGCGCAGGACGTGGACGAGGCCGTCCTCGCCGCCGGCCGCGAGACCGTACGCGTACGGGCGGCCGATTCCGACGGCGGTGGCACCAAGCGCGAGGGCCTTGACGGCGTCGGCGCCGGTGCGGACGCCCGAGTCGAAGAGGACCGGCAGGCCGTCGGCGGCCTCGACGACGCCGGGGAGGGCGTCGAGGGCGGGCAGCCCGCCGTTGGCCTGCCGGCCGCCGTGGTTGGAGCAGTACACCGCGTGCACCCCGCCGTCCCGGGCGCGCCGGACGTCCTCGGGGTGGCAGAGGCCCTTGAGGATCAGCGGCAGGTCGGTGAGGGACCGCAGCCAGGGCAGGTCGGCCCAGGTGAGCGGCGCGCCGAAGAGGCCGACCCATTCGAGGATGGCCGCCCCGGGGTCCTCCTCCGGCGGCTTGGCGAGCCGGGCGCGGAAGACCGGGTCGGACGTGTAGTTGGCGAGGCAGTGGCCGCGGAGCTGCGGGAAGTTGGCGGCGGCGAGGTCGCGCGGGCGCCAGCCGGTGACCCAGGTGTCGAGCGTGACGACGATCCCCCGGAACCCGGCCGCTTCCGCGCGGCGCACCAGGCTCTCCGCGAGGTCCCGGTCGGTGGGGGTGTAGAGCTGGAAGAAGCCGGGGGTGTCGCCGAACTCGGCGGCCACCTCCTCCATCGGGTCCACGCTCAGCGTCGAGGCGACCATGGGCACGCCGGTGCGGCGGGCCGCGCGGGCGGCGGCGAGGTCGCCGTGCCCGTCCTGGGCGCAGAGCCCGAGGACGCCGATCGGCGCCATGAACAGCGGGGAGGGCAGGCGGAGCCCGAAGAGGTCGACGGCGAGGTCGCGCTGGACGGCTCCCACCATCATCCGCGGGACCAGGCCCCAGCGTTCGAACGCCGTCACGTTCGCCCGCTGGGTGAACTCGTCGCCGGCGCCGCCCGCCACGTACGACAGCACGGACGGCGGCAGCGCCGCGCTCGCCCGTGCCTCCAGGTCGGCGAAGGTCATGGGGTGGGAGGGGAGGACGCCGCCGAGCCCGGCGAGATAGATCTCGTTCTGGTAGTCGCCGTACCGCCCGCCGTACGCGCCGCCGCCGCTCATGCCGGCCCCACCCCTTTCGCCCTCCGGCCGGGCCCTCCCCGGCCGCCGTCGGCGCCCACGGTGCCAGCCGGCGGGCCCGGAGCGCCACGGTCCGGCGGCACCCGTTTCGGCACCCGCCCCGGCCCGGGGCCCGGTGCGGTCCGGTCCGGGTCCCCCGCCACCGGCATATTCCGGTGCGTCCCGGGCGGTTCCGGTGATGGAATCGCCGGATGCGCAGCGACGACGAGCGGGCGACGGTGGTGGACCGGGGGCGGTTTCCGGACGCGGTGACGCCCTGGGACGACGAGGAGTGGCGGCGGGACGTGCTGGGCTGGGCCGAGCGCGTGCTGGCCGGGCGCGGTCTGGTGGAGACCGGGGCGCGGGAGGTGCGGGTGCGGCCCTGGTCGGTGCTGGTCCGGTTCGCGACCGGCGGCGGCGAGCGGGACGCGGTGTGGCTGAAGGCGGGCGCCCCGGCGAACGCCTTCGAGGCCGGGCTCTCCGAGGCGCTCGCCGCGTGGGTGCCGGAGCACGTGATGACCCCGCTTGCGGTGGACGCCGGCCTCGGGGTGACGCTGCTGCCCGACGGCGGACCGCTGTTCCGCGGGCTCGTCGACGCGGGCGAGGCCGGCCCGGAGGCGTGGACGGCGGCGCTGGGGCAGTACGGGGCGATGCAGCGCCGGCTCGTCCCGTACGCGGACCGGCTGGCCGGGCTCGGGGTGCCGCGGGCGCGGATCCGTGAGCTGCCGGACGCCTTCGACGCGCTCGTGGCCGACAACCCCCTCTTCGACGCGGACGAGCGCGCCGCGCTGCTGCGGCAGCGGCCCCGGCTGGTCGAGCTGTGCGCCGAGCTCGACGCGTACGGCCTGCCCGACTCGCTGGACCACTGCGACCTGCACGACGGGCAGCTCCTCGCCCCGGCCCCGGGCCGCTTCACCTTCTTCGACTGGGGTGACGCGTCCGTCGCGCATCCCTTCGGCAGCCTGCTGATCCCGGTCCGGTCGGTGCGGGAGCGGTACGGCCCCGAGCACGTGGGCCCGATGGTGGACGCGTACCTGGAGCACTGGACGGGCCTGGGCCCGTCACCGGCGGAGCTGCGGCGGGCCGCGGGCGTCGCGGTGCGGCTGGCGGCGCTGGCGCGGGCGGGCACCTGGTTCCGGCTGTTCCCGGGCACGCCGCTCCTCACCAGCCACGACGCGAGCGCGTACTGGGTGCGGGAACTCTTCGCCGCCGAGGAGCTTCTGACAGCCTGATGGCTTGATGGCTTGGTGGCACTTCGTGTCTCCTGCCCGCCCGCGATCCGGCCTCCCACCGAGCGCCCCACTTACCACCCGGGGGTATGTGATCCCCGGAAGGCCGGGGTGGTCGCCGGTCATCGCCGAGCGGCGCCCCGGGTGGCACCGGGTGCCTGGTCGGCGGGGACCGGGACGTCGGCTGGACGGAGGGGCCGGGGAGCTGGAAACCTCGGCGTTCGAGGACCCGATCACCGGTCGCGTCCGTGCGCCGCCGCGAGGGGAGCGTGGCCCGGCCCCGTGATCGTCGCGTCCTCGAAGGCGCGTCCGCCGCACCCGTACGCGCCGGAACCGCGAGGAGGAGGACCCATGATGACCGCCGCCCGGGAAGAACGGCTCCAGCTCGACGCCGCGAGCGTCGACAACGCGAGGACGACGCTGCTCCAGCTCCTCGCGCGGGCGGGGGTGTACTCCGGCGACGCCGAGGAGCTGATCGGCCTGGTGGAGGCGGGCGCGCTCGCCGTCGCCCACACGACCCTGGCCGGCACCGGACGGCAGGCCCCGCCCGGGAGCGGCGAGCAGTACGGCGCGGGCTGGCGCGACGGCTCACGGGCCGTCACCGAGGGTCTCGCGGGCCTCGCCGACCGCGCCCTGGCGGCGGCGGTCGCGGCCGAGGCCGGGGAGGACCCGGAGGCGCGGGCGCCGGTCGGCCGGATGGAGGTCGAGCGGGCCAAGGTGGCGGTGGTGCCCCTGTACCTATCCTTCACCGAGGAGTCCGACCTCGACCCGGAGGTCACCGAGCAGGTCCTCGCGGCCTCGCTCGCGACCATGGGGGTCCGTCAGCGGGCGGCGTACCCGGGGCGGCTGACGGCGTTCGCGGCGGAGCACCGGTCACGCCTGGAACGGCTGTACGCCACGTACGGGCCGGGCAGCGCGATCGCCATCCACGGCCGCTACACGCTCGTGCACTCCCCCACCAGCCTCGCCGTGCTGGAACGGCTCGCCGCCCGCCCGGCGGAGCTGCGGGAGGAGTGGGACGCGGCCGAGCTGCCACCGGCCTGGCTGGACGGACTGACGCGCGCCTGGGAGGCGACGGCCTGAGCCATCCCGGGCCGGAACGGGACGGGAACCGGACGCGGAGGGGCGGAATCCGGACGCGGCGGACAGGATCCGGACGCGGTCGGGTGGAGTCCGTCACAGAGGGGTCCACAGGGGTGACCCGGTAGCGCGCGGGGGCGGGCGCACGAATTAGGGTGGCGGCATGCCCAGAACTTCTCCGGCCCTTGCCCTGGACGCCCTCCTCGAAGGCAACCGTCGTTTCGTCTCGGGCACGCCCGAGCACCCCAACCAGGACGCCGCCCGCCGCACCGAGCTCGCCCCCGGCCAGGACCCGTTCGCGGTGATCCTCGGCTGCTCCGACTCGCGGCTCGCGGCCGAGATCATCTTCGACCGCGGGCTCGGCGACCTGTTCGTCGTCCGCACCGCCGGTCACGTCGTCGGCCCCGAGGTCCTCGGCAGCGTCGAGTACGCGACGAGCATCCTCGGCGCGCGGCTCGTCGTCGTCCTCGGCCACGACTCCTGCGGCGCGGTCTCCGCGGCCCGCGCGGCCGTCGAGGACGGCTTCGCGGCGGGCGGCTTCGTGCGGGACGTCGTGGAGCGCGTGACGCCGAGCATCCTGGCGGCCCGCAAGGCCGGCCTGACCGGCGACAGCGACATCATCGACGAGCACATCCGGCACACCGTCGACCTGCTGCTGGAGCGCTCCCGCCTGCTGTCCGACCAGGTCGCGGCGGGCGAGACGGCCGTCGTCGGCCTCGGCTACCAGCTGGCCGAGGGCAGCGCCCGCCTGGTGACCACGCGCGGTGTCACCGTGGAGGAGGGCACTCCGGCGTGACGACCCGCTTCGACTGCTCGGACCCGGCGGCCCGCGCGGCGGGCCTCGCCGAGGCCACGGCCGCGGTGCGCCGCGGCGAGCTGGTGGTCCTGCCGACGGACACCGTGTACGGGGTCGGCGCGGACGCCTTCGACCCGAAGGCGGTGGCCTCGCTGCTGGCCGCGAAGGGCCGGGGGCGGCACAAGCCGTCGCCCGTCCTGGTCGACTCGGCCGCCGCCCTCGGCGAGCTGACCGACGAACTGCCCGACGCGGCCAGGGCGTTGATCGACGCCTTCTGGCCGGGCGGGCTGACCCTGGTGGTCCGCCACCGGGCCTCCCTGGACTGGGACCTCGGCGAGACCGGCGGCACGGTGGCCGTCCGCATGCCGGACCACCCGCTGACCCTGGAACTGCTCGCGGCGACGGGCCCGCTGGCGGTCTCCAGCGCCAATCTGACGGACCACCCGTCGCCGCAGGACTGCGACGCCGCGCAGGCGATGCTCGGTGACGCGGTGGCGGTCTACCTCGACGGCGGGCGCACCGCCGGCGCGGTGTCGTCGTCCATCGTGGACCTGAGCGGCGACACCCCGCGCCTGGTCCGCGACGGCGTCCTGCCGGTGTCCGAACTCCGCGCGCTCGTACCGGACCTGATCGTCCCCTGACGCAGACGTCGGCGGACCGACGACGGCACGGGCCCCGCGCCCGTCCGGCCGTGCCCCGGTGGCCTGGTGGCCGCCGGGGCACGGTCGTCTCGTGGGGGGACGGAACTACGGGACTACGGAACTACGGGACCAGGCGGAGGAGGCGGTTCGGGGAGCCGGTGCCGGGGCTGGTGACCTTGTTGGGGGTGGCGCCGTTCACGAGGGCGGTGGCGACCTGCGCGGGCGTGGCGGAGGTGTGGCCGGCGAGGTAGACGGCGGCGGCGCCCGCGACGTGCGGGGTGGCCATGGAGGTGCCGGAGATGGTGTTCGTCGCCGTGTCGCCGGTGTGCCAGCCGGCGGTGATGGAGACGCCGGGGGCGAACAGGTCCAGCACCGAGCCGTAGTTGGACCAGCTGGCCTTCGCGTCGGTGTTGCTCGTGGCGCCGACGGTGATGGCCTCGGTGACCCGGGCGGGCGAGGTGTTGCGGGCGTTGACGCCGGAGTTGCCGGCGGCGACCGCGTAGGTGACGCCGTCCGCGATGGAGCGCTTCACGGCGTTGTCGAGGGTGGTGGAGGCGCCGCCGCCGAGCGAGAGGTTGGCGACGGCCGGGGCGCCGGCGGCGTGGTGGGAGGTCACCCAGTCGATGCCGGCGACGACGCCGGCGGTGGTGCCGGAGCCGTTGTTGTCGAGGACGCGGACCGCGACGACCTTGGCGGCCTTCGCCACGCCGTAGGTGGAGCCGGCGATGGTGGTGGCGACGTGGGTGCCGTGGCCGTTGCCGTCCTGCGCGACCGAGTCGCCCTCGACGGCGTCGTAGCCGTTGACGGCCCGGCCCGCGAGCTCGCCGTGGCTGATCCGTACGCCGGTGTCGATGACGTACGCGGTGACGCCGGCGCCCGCGCTGTCCGGGTACGTGTACGTGCCCGAGAGCGGCAGGTCGGCCTGGTCGATGCGGTCGAGACCCCAGGGCGCGTTGGTCTGCGTGGCGTCGGCGCGGACGACCTGGTTCTGCTCGACGGTCGCCACGGCCGGGTCGGCGGCGAGCCGGCGGGCGGCCTTCTCGTCGAGGGTGACGGTGTAGCCGTTGAGGGCCGCGCCGAAGGTCTTGCCGACCTTGCCGCCGTAACCGGCTATCAGCGCGCGGCCCTTGGCGGAACCGGCGGCGAATCCGGCGCCCGGCTTGAGCGTGACGAGGTAGCTGCCGGCGACGGCGTCGGGCGAACCGGCCGCGAGGACGACGCCCTCCGCGGGCGTGGGGGCGGCCTGCGACACCGGGGCCACGGCGAGGCCGGTGGCGAGCGCGGCGACGGTGGCGGCCGAGGCGACGAGCGCCCGGCGGGCGGTGCGGTTCACGGGGAGTGCCATGGCGAGGGGTTCCTCCTCTTGGCGTGGCGCCCGGGTCGGGCGCCGCGGTGTGGGGGTCGCGTGCGGTCGCACGCACCGCCGGGGGGAGGCGGGCCTCCGCTCGGCGTGAGCAGTAGCCTGTGCCGCAACGGCAGGGCGGATCAAGGAAGTTGACCGCTTGTCATGCATCCGACACACAGCCGCCACGGAGACTCCGCCGAACCCCCGCCGAACCGCCACGAAACACCCCGCCTCAAGCGGCGAAACGATCCGGCCTCCACCCCCGAGGACCGGCCACCGGACGCCGCCGCACGGAAGCCGGACGGGTGGTGGAGGGATGAAGGAGGGGCGGAGGAGGGGTGACGGACGGGCCTCGGCGACGCGGGGCGGCCGCCGGCGGGCGCGGGGCGGCCGACGGACGCGGGGCGGCCCCGGAAGCACCGCCCGCCCGGGCACCCGTCATGATCGGGGCATGCGCGAGAAGACCCCGCCCGAAGCCCCCGAGCCCTCGGCCCCCGCCCTCTCCCCGTACCAGGAGGGTCTGCGCCGGCGCCTGCTCGCCGCTCCGGTCGTCCCGGCTCCTGCGCCCTGGCGGAACGTGTTCGACGGCTGCGCCGCCGTCGGCGGGCTCACCGGCATCGGGTTCGGCGTGCACCCCGGCACCGGCCACGACCTGGTGATGGTCGTCTCCCAGCAGGGGTACGGCGTCTTCGACGCGGTGACGGGCGAGCGGATCGCGCGGGACCGGGACCCCGAGGACGACGGGCCGGACGGCACGCCCGACCTGACCTGCCCCGGGATCGGGCCGCTCGCCGGACAGCGCGTCCGCGTCGCCGGACTGTACGGCGGCGGGCTGCACAGCGTGAGCGGCGACGGCTGGAGCGTGGACGTCGAGGCCCCTGACTGGCCGCACCACCGGGTGCTGCTGTCGGCGACCGGCGGCGATTGGCACCGGCCGCCGCACACCGAGGGCTGGTGGCACGTCTTCCACTCGACCTGGTCCACCCTCCGCGCCGCCGGGTTCTCCCCCACGGGCCGGACGCTGGCGGTCGCCACCTCCAGCGACCTCACGCTGTGGACACGCCCGTCCGCGTGAGGAACGGTGAGGAAGGGTCAGGCGTCCAGGACGGCGGCGACGGCCTCGACCTCGACCAGCTGGTCGTGGTACCCGAGCACCGTCACGCCCATCAGCGTGCTCGGCACGTCGTGCGCGCCGAAGGCGTCCCGCACCACCTGCCAGGCGGCGACCAGGTCCTCCTGACGGGTCGTCGCCACGAGGACGCGGGTGCTGATGACGTCCTCGATGTCGGCGCCCGCGTCCTTCAGCGCGGTCCGCAGGTTCTCGACGCAGGCGGCGGCCTGCCCGGCGACGTCGCCGACGGCGACGGTCACGCCGTCGGCGTCGAGCGGGCACGCACCCGCCAGGAAGATCAGCCGGGCGTCGGCCGGCGCGGTCGCGGCGTAGGCGTACTCGGCGACGTCGGAGAGGGAGGAGGAACGGATGAGGCTGACGGCGCGGGGCATGGGGGGCCTTTCGGGGGTGGGGCGGTTGACGCCGCTCGGCGGCGGGCGCTCGCCGCTCGGTGGCGGTTGACGCCGGATCAGGGGCCGCCCCGGCGGGGGACACCTCACCCTCTCAAGGTTGCCCCGCCGCCTCGACCGGATTTTCCGCACCTCGGGGCGCGGCGCCGTACCTCACCGGCTCCCGCCCCTCCGGCAGCAGCCGTACGGCCTCCGCGACCGCCTCCCGCGCCGTGGCGACGTGCCGCCCCCGCTCCGCCATGAGCCGCGCCACCCGATAGCCGCCCTCGCCGGAGCAGACCAGGTTCGGCCCCACGACTTGGAGATGCGGGCGGGTGGCCGTGGAGAAGCGCAGCGCCCAGTGGCTCGTGAAGGGGTAGAGGGCCCGCAGGCGGGGTTCGGCGTGGGCCGCGTCGACCAGAGCCCGGTACGCGGGGGCGAAGGAGGTGTCGAGTTCGGCGGCCTCCGTGCGCAGGTGCCGCCATTCGGACTCGGTCATGCGCACCGGGTCCGGCTCGGTGAGTTCGAGGCGGCCGGTGGGCCGGGCGAAGGGGGCCGCCGCGTGGACGTCCTCCGGGCTCGCCCCGTCGTGCCAGGCCCGCAGGGCCCGCGCGACCTGCGTCAGGTCGTCCGTCACGCCGTGGATGAGGGCCAGTCCCAGCAGCGGCTCGCCGGCGGAGACGGACCACTTCCGCTCGTGCGCCCATGCCGAGACCCGCATCGCGGACCGGTGCGGCAGAGCGCTGCCGCCGGTGGCCTCGGTGAGGGGGGCGGTGTCGGGGGACATGAGCGGTATGTGGTCGAGGGCGCCGCCCGCGGCGGCGCGGAGCGCGGCGGCGAGGGTGCCCCGGTCCCGGCCTCCGGCCGCGGCGACGTCGGGGTACAGGGCGGCGGGCTCGGGAGGCGTCGGCATGGCGGGCATTCTGCCCGCACGGCGCGAGCTCAGCTCGCGGGGGGGGGACTCAGCTCGCGGGGGGGGGTGGGCTCGGCTCGTGGAGGGTGGGCTCAGATCGCGGGGGGGCTCAGCTCGTGGGGGTGGGCCAGTGGCGGTGGAGGGGGTCGATGCGGAAGGGGTGGACGTGCCGGTGGCCGGGGCCGGTCGCGGCGGCCATGTGGGGGTGGTCGGCGGGGAGTTTGGGGTGGGCGTGTTCCAGTGCGTCCGGGTCGGTGCGCGGCCAGAGGCGGGCCGCGCCGGCGGCGGCGGTCGCGGCGAAGGCCGTGAGGGCGGCGGCGGAGGCGGCCGTGCCCGCACGGGCGGCGAGCCAGCCGGCCAGCGGGTACGTCAGCAGCCAGCAGCCGTGCGACAGGGAGAACCGGGCGGCGAAGACGGCGGGCAGGTCGGCGTCGCCGGCGGACCGGCGCAGCAGCCGGCCGCCGGGGGTGAGGACCGCCGAGGTCGCCGCGCCCAGGCAGAACCAGAGGGCGAGCAGCGCCGGCCAGGCGCCCGCCCGGTGGGCGGCGGCCCAGCCGGAGGCGAGGCCGGCGGTCAGCAGGGCGAGCGCGGCGGCGAGGACGGCGGCGGCCGGCAGCATGAGGGCGCGGTCGCCCGTCCGGCCGAGCAGGCGCGGCAGCGGCAGGGCCACGGCCATCGAGCCCGCCCCGCACGCGGCGAGGGCGAGGGACACGTCGCCGGCCGGCCGGCCCAGTCCGTCCTGCACGAGGACGACGGTGTCGACCAGGACCACCGCGCCCGCGGCGGCGACGGCGAGGTCCAGCGCGAGCAGGGCGCGCAGCCGGGGCGTGGCGAGCAGCAGCCGGACGCCGAGGACCCGCTCCGCGGCGGGCCCCGGCCGGTCCTCCGCCGGGAGGCGCAGGGGCAGGACGAGCAGCGCGGAGACGAGGAACCCGGCCGCCGTCCCGGTGAACAGCCACCCGTACGGCACGAGGGCGAGGAGCGCGGCGGCCAGGGCCGGGCTGGCGAGGCTCTCCAGGTCGTAGGCGAGCCGGGAGAGGGCGAGCGCGCGGGTGTAGTCGCGTTCCTCGGGCAGCACGCGCGGGATGGTCGCCTGGAAGGCGGGCGTGAAGACGGCGGAGGCGGCCTGGAGCAGCAGCACGAGGGCGTACACCTGCCAGATCTGGCCCACGAACGGCAGGACCAGCGCGGCGAGCAGCCGTACGAGGTCGGCCCCGACGAGCAGCGCCCGGCGCGGCACCCGTCGGGCCAGCGCCCCGGCGAGCGGGGCGAGAGCGACGTACGCCGTCATCTTGAGCGCGAGCGCGGTGCCGAGCACGGCGGGGGCGTTCCCGCCGGCGAGGTCGTACGCGAGCAGGGCGAGGGCGACGGTCGCGAGGCCGGTGCCCGTGAGGGCGACGACCTGGGCGAGGAAGAGGTGCCGGTACGTGCGGTCGCGCAGGACGGACAGCATGGGGACGCCCTCGGTCGGCGGGAGTGCGGTCCTCTCCACCGTAGCCGACGCGTGCACATGTGCGCACATGTCGAGAGTGAGTTGTCTGGAACGGGCGGTGGCGTGCGTGCGCCGCTGCCCGAGCGCCCGCCACCGGCGCGCCTCAGTCGTGCCAGGGCTCCCCCGTGACGACGTGGTCGGCGCGGTTCAGGGCCTCGACGACCAGGCGCTTCAGGTGACCGTCCGGCAGGGTGTAGACCACGCGCCGGCCGTCCTTCCGCGCCTGGACCAGGCCGCCGAGCCTCAGTTTGGCCAGGTGCTGGCTGACCGCCGGCCGCGCGGCCCCGCACGCCTCCGTCAGCGCGCCGACGTCGGCCTCGCCCCGGGTCAGCACCCACAGCAACTGCAGCCGGGTCGGGTCGCTGAGCAGCCCGAACACCTCGGCCGCCGCCGCGAGCTGCGGCGCCCCGGGCGTCCGTGGGTGGACGGGGGACTCGGCCTTGTCACGTACGGGATCCGCCATGCGCCCATCGTAGGGAGGCCGGCGGGGCGGGTTCAGCGCGTGGGGGCGGGGACGGCCACGGGGACCGGGGTGGGGGTGTGGCCGTGGGTGCGGAAGGGGACGCCGAGGCGGCCCGCCACCTCTGCCGGCGTCTGCGGGCAGAAGAAGTACCAGCGCAGGCGGGTGAGCGCGCCGTCGGCGGTCTCGGCGCGCAGGACGTCCTCCACCGCCTCGGGGCCGGAGCCGTCGGCCGGGAGGGCCCACATGAGGATCAGCGCCTCCCCGTCCATGTCGCGCACTTCCGCGCGCCAGCGGACGGGCGTCTCCCGGTGCAGCGTGTGGTGCGGCGAGCCGGCGGCGATCCGCTCGCGCCCGACCTCGTGGGCGACGCCGATCACCTCGCTCACCGCGTCCTCGGCGAAGAGCCCGGCGAAACCGGCCAGGTCGGAGGCGCTGAACGCCGCCGCGAGCGCGTCGAGCGTGGCGCGGTCGGGCGCGGTGCGCCGGGCGAGGGCGGCAGCCCTGCCGGGGTCGGCGAGCCGTCCCCGGCCGCGGTGCAGGGCGGCCTTGACCGCGCCTTCCGTGGTGCCCGGCATCGCGGCGATCTCCTTGAGGGACAGGTCGAAGACGTCCTTGAGCACGACCGCGGCCCGTTCCTGCGGCGCCGGCAGCGTCGCCACCTCGGCGAGCGCGTCCCGCACCTCGACGGGGTCGGCGACGGACGGTGCGGCGCGCTCGGTCGGCGCCGGCGGCAGTAGAGCGGGGCGGCGCGCCTGGTCGAGGTAGGCGTTGGTCGCGATGCGTACGAGCCAGGCGATCGGCCGCTCGACCGCCTGGTGCGACTCCGCCGCCCGCGCGAAGGCCCGCGCCGGCGTCTCCTGCGCCAGGTCCTCCGCGTCCCAGACGCTGCCGGTCAGCCGTCGGCAGTACCGGAACAGCTCGCCCCGCAGCGGCTCCAGAGCGGCCAGAAACGCATGCCGGGCCTCCCGGGCCGTGTCCAGGAGGGACTGGGGGAGGACATCGGGAGTGGGGGCCGGGGCGGATGCGGGGGCTGGGCTGGTCGGGGCCGGGCGGGTCGTCATGGCGGGGCTCCTCGGGGCCTGGGGAAGGCGGGGGGTGGGGTCCGGTGACCGGGCGGGCGGGCGGATGGTCACCGCCGTGGGGTCGTGGCTCTGGACGGCCGTACACCCTGGTTCGACGGGTCGGCCCCCTCGGGCGATACGCCCCCGGCTGCGTGACCCGCGTCACCCGGCGCCCCTCCCCCGCCGCCCTCCACATCCCGGGACGGGTGACCGATCCGTGGACCGGTGGTGCACGGGGGCGGGCTCTCGGGTGAGGATGCTGCGGACGGCCGGAGAGGGGCCGGGAGCGAGGAGAGACGACGATGACCATCGAGTGGCGCTACACCATCCACCCCGGCCTCGGTGTGCTCTCCCTGGCCGGTTTCCTCGGGCAGGAGGCCGTGGGACGGTTCCAGGGGGCCGTCGGCTGGGCGCTCGCGCGCGGTACCGGGCCGGTCGTCCTCGACCTGACCGGGTTGCGCGGCTGGTCCGACGGCGGACGGCTCGCCGTGTCCGAGGCCGCGTCGCGGCTGGCCGCCGAGGGGCGCGGGCTGGAGCTCGCCGCCGTGCCGGCGGGCGGCGGTTTCGGCGACGGGCCGGTGGCCATCGCGGTCCACGGCGACCTCGCCACCGCTCTCGCCGCCCACCGGGACCGGGGCGTCGAGGAACGCGCCTGGCGCAGCGACGCCTGGCCCGACGGCGGCTGAGGCAGGCCACGACAGGGTGGGCGTTCAGAACCAGTGCAGGCAGTGCGGCGGGCGGGCGGTCCGGAAGAGGGCGTCGGCGCGATCGGCCGCCTCCGCGTGGTGGGCGCGTACGTGGCCGGCGCGGACCAGCGCGCTCGGGGCCGTACCGCCGAGGTAGACCGAGCCCAGGTCGCTGACGTCCAGCGACAGGTCGGGCCGCCGGTCCGTGGGGACGCAGTCGGCCTTGCCGTCCCGGACGGTCAGCAGGTGGCGGCCGGACGTGCCGAGGAACGGGTCGTGGACGTCGAGGACGAGCTCCCCGTCGGCGAGCCAGCCGCGCGCGGTGAGCGCCGCCGGGACGTCCAGGATCCGCACCCACAGCCAGTCGGTGTCGTGGCTGACCTCGGCGGCGCGGTAGTCCGCGAACCGGTACCGCAGCGGATGACCGGGCGGCACGTGCTTGAGGACGATCTTCTCGGCCAGGTCGTGGTCGAGCGCGAACCGGGCCAGCGCGGCGAACACCGCGTCGTCGGCGGCGATGATCTCGTCGACCGTCAGCGTCCCGCCGTCGAGGGAGTACGAGGCGTACCCGTCCGGGCTTCCGTCGGCGCCCCGGTGGACGGCGACGTGACGCGGCGCCTTCGCGACCGGGGGCTGTCCGGCGCCGAGCGCCCACCAGCGGGGCGGCCGGGAGAGGGCGCCGGGCTGGGTGCGGCGGTAGTCGTCGTAGACCTCTTCGAGGACGGCGCCTGCATCGGCCCGCCGGACCAGTTCGACGGAGCCGGGGGCGGCTGCCGTGAGGTCCGGGGACGCCGGTCCCGAGGCGTCGCGCGGTACGCCTCGAAGTGCCGCGAACGCGCTCCGGTGGCGCGGGACGGTCATCCGCTGCGTGGAGGTCGCCGGTCCGTAGCCGAACCTGCGGTAGATGACGGCCTCGGAGGCCAGCAGCACGGACAGGACCTCGCCCCGGGCCTTCAGCCCGGTGAGCTGATGCCGCATCATCGCGCTGAGCACGCCCTGCCGCCGGTGCGAGGGCAGCACGCCGACGGCGGTCACGCCGGCGACCGGGACGATGGTCCCGCCGGGCAGCGTGAGCTCGAAGGAGTACGCGCCCGAGGTGCCGACGGGCCGTCCGTCGGGAGCGACGGCGAGCAGGTTCCGGTCCATCTCCAGGGCCGACCACCAGACGCCGCCGCCGTCCTCGCCCGGGGTCTCCGGGAACCGTCCGAAGGCGGCGTGCAGGGTGTCGACGAACACGCCGAGGTCGGCGTCGGTCGTGGGACGGATCTCTACCACCGGGGGCCTCCTCAGGTGTGCCCGCGCGGCCCGTGTGCCGCGCGGGCCTTTCGTACGGCTCACGCTGCCCCTGTGCCGCGCGCCCCGCATCCGTATGCGTACGCGTATCCGCATCCGCATCCGCTCAGTCGAGGCAGAACTCGTTGCCCTCGACGTCCCGCATGTTGATGCAGGACTCGTTGACGCCGTCGGCGTACAGCGTCCGGTCGTGGACCGCGCCGAGCGCGACCAGGCGGGCGCACTCCGCCTCCAGCGCGGCCAGGCGCTCCGCGCCGACGAGGCAGGTGCCGGCGCGTACGTCGAGGTGGACCCGGTTCTTGACGGTCTTGCCCTCGGGGACGCGCTGGAAGGAGAGCCGCGGTTCGTCGCCGACCGGGTCGATGGCGGCCCAGTCCGCGCCCCGCCGCCCGGGCTCGGCGGCGTCGAACTCCGCCCAGGAGGCGAACCCCTCGGGCGCCGGCGGCACGTCGTGCCCGAGCACCGCACGCCAGAAGCGCGCGACCCGTTCCGGTTCCGCGCAGTCGAAGGTGATCTGGAGCTTCTTGATCGACGGCATCCGGCCATCATAGGGAGGGCGTTCCTCCGGCACCTCCGGATATGTGCGCCCTGGCCGGCAGGCGAGGATACGGCCCCAACTCGCAGTGCCGGAAACGGGCTTGGGCCACGGCGAGCGAAGCAGGCCACCGGCCACGGCGCTCCCCCGTCGTTCACACCCATGAACACCCTTCACGTACGCGCATATTGACGTGTCTCCGACACTCCCCCTAGCGTCGGCGCCAGCACTCCAGAAAGCGCTTTCCCCCTCCTCCCGTGTCCGAGCCGCATCCCCCACCAGGAGACACCGATGCGCACGAAGCGCACGAAGCGCACCCCTTCCCTCGCCCTGAGCGCGGCCCTCGCCGCAGGCACCCTCGCCGCGTTGTCAGGCGCCGGTACCGCCCAGGCCGCGACCGCCCGGTACGAGGCCGAGGTCTCGCCCGCCGTCTGCACCGGCACCATCGACTCCGACTGGACCGGGTACTCCGGCAGCGGGTTCTGCAACGGCACCAACGCCGTCGGCGCCCACGCGCAGTTCACCGTCACGGCGCCCGCCGCCGGGAGCGCGACGCTCACCGTGCGGTACGCCAACGGGACGACGGCCGACCGCCCGGCCTCCGTCGTGGTCAACGGGTCGACCGTCGCCGCCTCGGCCTCCTTCGCGCCGACCGGTACGTGGACGGGCTGGACGTCCCGGACGTTCACCGTGCCGGTCGCGGTCGGCGCCAACACCGTACGCCTCTCGCCGACGACGGCCGCCGGGCTGCCCAACGTCGACCACGTCGAGCTGAGCACCGCCGACTCCCCCGCCCCGTCCGGCCCCGCCCTCTACGTCTCCCCCACCGGCACCGCGGGCGCCTCCGGCACCCAGGCCGACCCGACGACTCTCGCCTCCGCGATCACCCGGATCGGCGCCGGCGGCACGATCTACCTGCGCGGCGGCACGTACGCGCACACCACCACCGTCACGGTCGCCCCGGGCAACAACGGCACCGCCGCCGCCCGCAAGACGATCGCCGCCTACCCGGGCGAGACGCCGGTGCTCGACTTCTCCGCGATGGCCGAGGCGTCGTCCAACCGCGGGCTCGCCCTGAACGGCAACCACTGGCACGTGAAGGGCCTGATCGTGCAGCGCGCCGGCGACAACGGCATCTACGTCGGCGGCAGCGACAACGTCATCGAGCGCACGGTCACCCGCTTCAACCGGGACACCGGGCTCCAGCTCGGCCGGATCGCCTCCACGACCCCGCGCGACCAGTGGCCGGCCCGCAACCTCATGGTGAGCGTCGAGTCGCACGACAACGCCGACACGGCCGGCGAGAACGCCGACGGCTTCGCCGCGAAGCTGACGACCGGGCCGGGGAACGTCTTCCGGTACGCGGTCGCCCACCACAACATCGACGACGGCTGGGACCTCTACACCAAGCCGGACACCGGCCCGATCGACCCGGTGACGATCGAGTACTCCCTCGCGTACACCAACGGCACCCTCTCCGACGGCACCGTGAACGCGAACGGCGACCGCAACGGCTACAAGCTCGGCGGGGAGTCCGTCGCCGTCGACCACGTCGTACGGCGGAGCATCGCCTACCGCAACGGCAAGCACGGCTTCACGTACAACAGCAACCCGGGCTCGCTGAAGGTCTCCGAGAACATCTCGGTCGACAACGCGCAGCGCAACTTCACCTTCGAGGCCGGTACGTCGGTCTTCCGGGGCAACACCTCGTGCCGCAGCACCAGTTCGGGAACCAGTGACAAGCTGGTGGGCGACGCGGACGGCACGAACCAGTTCTGGACCGGCACGAACGGCTCGCGCTGCGCGGCCTACAGCGGCGCCCTCGGCTGGTCGTTCGCGCCGGACGGTTCGCTCGCCGCCACCTTCGGGGGTCGTCCCGTCACCTGGTGATCCGCCGACCGTGAACTGCGCGCCCGTGCCGGTCCGTTCAGGCGCGGGCGCGCAGTTCTCTGCCGAGGGCGTACGCGGCGCGCAGGTCGTCGCCCTCGTATCCGGCGCCGGCCAGCGCGCGCAGCGCCGGGGAGGCGTTGACGGCGACGGTGTGCCGCAGGACGGAGAAGAGCGGCACGTCGGAGCCGGAGTCGCCGTAGGCGACGCAGGAGTCCCGGTCGAGGCCGAGGGCGGTGCGGAGCCGGTCGACGGCGGTCACCTTGTCCTGCGGGACGAGGATCCGCGCGGGGTCGAGCGCCGCCCGGAACGGCGGCGGCGGGAAGCCGGACGCCACCACGTCGTCGACGCCGAGGCCGCGGAGCCGTTCGGCGAAGAAGTCCGGCGACATGGTGACGACGACGGCCCGGTCGCCGCGCTCGCGGATGTCCGCAAGGACCTCCGCGAGCCCGCCGATCCACGGCGCCCCGTCGAAGGCCGCGGCGACGACGCCCGGCGTCAGCTCCCGCCACAGCCCGTGCAGCGCGGCGGCGAACCCCCGTGTGTCGATGCCGCCCGCCGCGAACGCGACCTCCAGCGCCCGCAGTTCGTCCAGGCAGCCGAGCCGCGCGGCGATCTCCAGACTGGCCGAGGTGTCCCTCAGCAGCGTGCCGTCCATGTCGAAGACGTGCAGCAGCCGTCCGTCCTTCACCGCGTCTCCCTCCGGGTCCGGGGATCAGCGTACGGCGCGACCCCGGCGGTTCGCCGTGCCCTCCGGACGCCGGCCCGGACCGCCCATGCGACCGCCCGCTCCCGGAAGGGCCTGCGCCGGGCGCGCCGGGTACGGTCGTGCCGCGCGGACGAGGGAGGCGGACATGGCGGTCGTACGGCCCGACGAGGTGGTGGGGCCCCTGGAACGGGGGGTCGCCGTGCTGCGGGCCGTCGTCGACGGCGGCGGGCGGCGCGGGGTCGGGGAGGTGGCGCGGGTGACCGGGCTCGCGCGGGCCACTGTGGACCGGGTCGCCACCACGCTCACCGTCCTCGGGGTGCTGCGCGCCGAGGGGCGCGATCTGGTGCTCGCGCCGGGTGCCGCCGAGCTCGGCAACGCTTATCTGGACTTCTGCGGGCTGCCCGCCCTTCTCGGGCCGCACGTGGCCGCGCTCGCCGAGGAGGCCGACGCGCCCGTGTCGCTCGCCGTCGCGGACGGGGACGGGGTCCGCTTCCTCACGCAGGCGTCCCGGCGGCGCGCCATGGCGATCTCGTTCCGGCCCGGCGACCTGCTGCCCGCCGAACGCTGCGCGCCCGGCGCCCTGTTCGCCGCCGGCTGGGATGAGGAGCGGTTCGCCGCGTGGCGGGAGCGGCACCCCGGCGACGTCGGGTTCCCGGCGCGGGTGCGGGAGGCCCGCGAGCGGGGGGTGGCCGTCGACGACCAGCTGATCGAGCCGGGGCTGGTGGCCGTCGCCCTGCCCGTACGGGACCCGGCGGGGGCCGTCGTGTGCGCGGTCAGCGTCGTCAGCCACACCAGCCGGCACGACGCCGCCGCCCTGGAGGCGCTGGTCCTCGCCCCGCTGGCCCGGACCGTCGCGGCGATGGAGGCCGCGCTCGCCTCGGGGCGGGGAGGTGCGCGCGCCGCCGGACCGGCCCACTCGCGCGCGCTCAAGGAGGAGTTGGGGTCGGGCTACCTCCAGTCGCTGGCCCGGGGGCTCGACGTGCTGCGCGCCTTCGGAGCCGTACGCGGGCCGGCGCGGCTCACGGATCTCGCCGCGCTCGCCGGGCTGCCCCGGGCGACCGCCCGGCGGTCGCTGATCACGCTGTGCCACTTGGGGTACGTCCGGGAGGAGGCCGGGGGGTTCGTGCTGCTCCCCCGGGTCCTCGGACTCGGCCACGCCCTGCTGTCCGCCCTCACCCTCCCGGAGATCGCCACGCCGCACCTCGTCCGGCTGGTGCGTGCGGTGCGCGAGTCCGCTTCGGTGGCGGTGCTGGACGGCGACGACATCCGGTACGTGGCCCGGGTGGCGGGCAGTCGCGTGATGCACATCGACATCGTCGTGGGCACCCGCCTGCCCGCGTACGCCACCTCGATGGGGCGGGTGCTGCTCGGCGCCCTGCCCGGGGCCGAGCGGGACGCGCGGCTGGCGCGGATCACCCCGGAGGCCCTGACCCCCCGGACCCTCACCGGGCCCGCGGAGCTGCGGGAGGCCGTGGCGGAGACCGCCGGGCGCGGGTTCGGATGGGTGGAGGAGGAGCTGGAGGAGGGGCTGCGGTCGGTCGCGGTGCCGGTCCGCGACGGCACCGGCCGGGTGGTCGCGGCACTCAACGTGGCGCTGCACGCGGGCCGTTGCGCCCCGGAGGAGAGCCTGGCGGTCCTGCTGCCGCAGCTGCGGGAGACCGCCGGCCGGATCTCGGCGGACCTGGCGGCGGTGGGCCGCCACGCCGCCGTCCCCACCGGCTGAGCCTGCCCGGTCCCGGTGCGGCGCGCCCGGTCACGCCTCGCGGTGGCCGGTAGCCGCGCCCGCGGCGTCGTCGTGGCGGCCGGGTGCGGGCGGTCCGGCGGCGGGGTGGAGGGCCGCCGCGGCGGCGAGCGTCAGTTCCAGGGCGAAGGGGTAGCCGCTGTCGCGCATCTCGGCGGCGAGGAGGGGATAGGTGGCGGCGATGTGCGGGTGGGTGTCGGCGGGAAGACGGCCGTAGACCTGGTGCCAGACCTCGGTGTCCGCCTCGCGCGCGACCGGCGGCATCGCCCCGGCTGCCGCGTCCTGGGCGGCGAAGGCCAGTGCCTGGTCGACGAAGGCGTGGTAGATCCGGACCGCCAGGGCGTCCGGGAAGCCGCCGTCCCGCAGGATGCCGAGGATGTTCTCGACCGCCCGCGTCTCGTGGGCGCGGCCGGTCGTGCGGTGCGCGGCGAGGAGGGCGGCCTGGGGCTGGGCCACGTACGCGGCGTGGATGCGCAGGCCCAGGGCGCGCAGGTCGGCGCGCCAGTCGCCGGTCGGCTCCCAGCCCTCCTGGGCCCGCCCGATGACCTCGTCGGCGATCGCGAGGAGCAGGGCGTCGGTGTTGCGGAAGTACCGGTAGAGGGCGCTGGGGTCGGCGCCGAGGGCCGCGCCCAGCCGGCGTACGGAGAGGGCTGCGGCGCCGTGCTGGGCGACCAGGCGCAGCGCGGTGTCGACGATGAGCCGTTCGGAGAGGACGGCGCCCCGCTTGGTGGGGCGGCGGCGCTGCCGGTTTCCTTCGGGTACGACGCGTGCGGACATGGCCGGGGACCTTACGTCAACACCATTGACGTGTAAACGGCTCGCGGGCTTCCATGGCGCCCGTCACCCGAAACGGCGGCGCCGGCCCGGTCCGGCCGCCGCCCGGTACGACCCGTCCGACGGCCGCCCCGCGCCGCACCGCGCTCCGGCCGGCCGTCGTCCGCCCCGCGCCCCCGCCGGCGCGGCCGCACGCAAGGGAGCCGCCGTATGCCCCAGGCCGATCTGGTCTTCACCCGAGGCCCCGTCCTCACCCTGGACCCGGCGCGGAGCCGGGCCACCTCGCTCGCCGTGGCCGGCGACCGGATCACCGCCGTCGGCCACGACGAGGTGCGCGAGCTGATCGGGCCCGGCACCGAGGTGGTGGACCTGACCGGCAAGCTCCTGCTGCCCGGTTTCCAGGACTCCCACATCCACGCGGTGGGCGGCGGCACCGAGCTCGCCGAGTGCGACCTCACCGGCAGCACCGACGTCACGGAGTACCTGGCGCGGATCCGCGAGTACGCCGAGGCGCACCCGGACCGGGAGTGGATCACCGGCGGCGGCTGGTCGATGGAGAGCTTCGAGGGCGGCATGCCGACCCGTGAGCTCCTCGACGCGGCCGTCCCGGACCGCCCGGTCCTGCTGGCGAACCGCGACCACCACGGCGCCTGGGCGAACTCCCGGGCGCTGGAACTGGCCGGCCTCACCGCGGACACGCCGGACCCGGCGGACGGCCGGATCGAGCGGGATCCCGACGGCACCCCGAACGGCATGCTCCAGGAGGGCGCGACCGCGCTGGTCTCCCGCCTGGTGCCGGACAGGACGGCGGAGGACCGGCTGGCGGGCCTGCTGCGGGCGCAGCGGTTGCTGCACTCGCTGGGGATCACCGGCTGGCAGGACGCGCTGCTCGGGTCCTTCAACGGCATGTCGGACCCGTCGGACGCCTATCTGACGGCGGCGAAGGACGGTTCGCTCACCGCCCGGGTGACCGGGGCGCTCTGGTGGGACCGCGAGCGCGGTTCCGAGCAGATCGCCGAACTGGTCGACCGGCGCGAGCAGTTGACCTCGGGCCGGTTCCGCGCCACCTCGGTCAAGATCATGCAGGACGGCATCGCGGAGAACTTCACGGCCGCGATGCTCACCCCATACCTCGACGGCTGCGGCTGCGCGACCGGCAACACCGGGCTGAGCTTCGTCGACCCGGTGGCGCTGCGCGGCCATGTGGCCGCGCTCGACGCCCTCGGCTTCCAGGTGCACTTCCACGCGCTCGGCGACCGCGCCGTGCGGGAGGCGCTGGACGCGATCGAGGCGGCGATCGCGGCCAACGGGCGGCGCGGCAACCGCCACCACCTCGCCCACCTCCAGGTCGTCCACCCGGACGACCTGCCGCGCTTCGCCGCCCTCGGCGCCATCGCCAACATCCAGCCGCTGTGGGCGGCGCACGAGCCGCAGATGGACGACCTCACGATCCCGTTCCTGGGTCCGGAACGGGCGTCCTGGCAGTACCCGTTCGCCTCGCTGCTGCGCGCCGGGGCCACGCTGGCGGCGGGCAGCGACTGGCCGGTGTCGAGCCCGAACCCGATCGAGGGCATCCACGTCGCCGTGAACCGGCGCGACCCGGAGGCGGGGGACGACCGGGTGTTCTACCCGGAGGAGCGCCTCGACCTGCTCTCGGCGCTCACCGCGTACACGGCCGGCACGGCCCATGTGAACGGCCTCGACGACGCGGGCAGCCTGATGCCCGGCCACCTCGCCGACCTCGTCGTGCTCGACCGGGACGTCCTGGCCGCGCCCGCGGACGAGATCGCCGAGGCCCGGGTGGAGCGCACGTACGTCGGCGGCCGGCTGGTGTACGAGGTGTGAGCGTCGGCCTCGTCCGGCCCGGGCGGCCGCCGGGCGGCACCGGGGAACGTGGCGCCGCTCACCCGGCAGCCCGCCCTCCCCCCGTTCGGCGCGGGCTCAGCGCGCCGGGCCGGCGGCCGCCCCGCCGAGCCGGTCGAGTACGGCCCGGGCGGCGCGGGTCACGGCGGCGCGGGAGGCGTCCGTGCGGTCGAACGCCTCGAAGCCGTGGCGGCCCTCCGGGACGTCGACGATCTCGACGTCCGTCCCGTGCTCGCCGGCCGCGGTGAGGAAGTCCTCCACCGTGGCCGCGAACGCGGGGTGTTCGCGTCCGGCGCGGACGAGGACGACCGGCAGCGGGCCGGCGCCGGCGACCGCCGTCACCGGGCGGAAGCGGGACGGGACGGTCTCCCAGCCGGGCGGTGTGCCGAGGACCGGGTAGGAGAGGGCGAGGCAGCGCAGCCACGGCGGCGGCGCGGCCAGCCAGTCGGCGGCGAGGAGGCCGCCGCCGGAGAAGATCCAGAGCGCGATCCGGTCGGGGTCGGTGCGCGGGTGGGCGCGGAGCAGTGCGACCGCCTCGGCGAGGTCGTCGGCGGCGCGGGCGTAGTCGGTCAGGGCGTGCAGCCGGTGGTCGACGGTGGCGCCGACGACGCCGAGCCCGGCCAGGTGGCGGGCGTAGCCCCGGTAGAAGGGCGTCTCGCGCGGGGTGGGGGTGCGGTCGGCGTCGACGGGGCCGCCGTGCACGAGGAGGACGGCGGGCCGGCGCCCTTCCCCGTCGGGCGCGTACACGTCGAGCCGGCCGTGCCGCTCGTACGGGAACTCCCGGGTCTCCAGCAGGAACTCCACCTCCTCGTAGTTCGGCTGGTCGTCGGCGAGCGTGAGCCTCCGGCCCTCCCCCGCCGCCGACCGCAGCAGCAGTGCGGCGAGTTCGGCGGGGTGGGTGAGCATCGGCCAGTGTCCGGCGGGCAGTTCGAAGAAGGCGTAGCCGGGTCCGGCGAGCTTCCTGAGGTGCGCGGGTCCCGTCCGGACGAGCATTTCGACGACGTCGACGCCCGGCCCGTCGGCGGTGCACATCACCGCGCTCGCGGGCACCCGTTCCACGGCGCCGCCGAGCCGCAGGGGTTCGGTGAGGGTCCGGGCGGGCTGCGGCGCCGCGAGCCGGTCGAGGCGGGCGAGGTCGGCGGCGGACAGTCCGGCGAGGCTGCCCCAGCGCGCCCACTCCTCCCCGCGGGGCGCGGGGAGCGGCGCGGTGTCGTGGCCGAGCCGGTCCCGGACGGTCTCGTCGCGGACGAGGAGCAGCGCCGGGTCGCCGTCCGAGGGCAACCCGGCGGCCACGTACACGACCCTGGCGACCCGGTCCGGCCGCCGGTCGGCGGCGCCGAGCACGGGGTGGATGCCGTAGGCGTGCCCGACGAGGACGACCTCCGGGTCGTCGATCCCGTCCACGATCGCGGTCACCTCCCCGATGTGCGTGCCGAGTCCGGCGCCGGGGTCGCCGTCCAGGGTCACCGGAAGGACCGCGGCGCCCGCGTCCCGCAGCCGCTCCGCGACCCGGTCCCACAGCCACCCGCCGGTGAACGCCTCTCCCACCAGAACGAACGTCGTCATCCCCGCCTCCTCGTCCTCGCCGCCCGTCGCGGTCGCCGGCAGGCTAGGAACTCCCCCTGGGGGAGATTCCACCGTGCGCGCGGGCGGTTAGGGTCGGCCGCGGGAGGTGCGGGGTGGACGCGGACGGGACGTGGAGCATCGGGGAGCTGGCCGGACGGGCCGGGGTGACGGTGAAGACCGTGCGGTACTACTCCGACCGGGGGCTGCTGCCGGAGGCCGGGCGCAGCGGCGGCGGGCACCGGCGGTACAGTCCCGGGGCGCTGGCGCGGCTGCGGGAGATCCGCTCGCTGCGCGCGCTGGGCCTCGGCGTGCCCGAGGTGGCGCGGGCGCTGGAGGACGACGGGCGGCTGGCGGACGTGGTCGCCGGGGAGCTGCGGGGCGTGGCGCGGGAGCGGGCGGCGCTGGCGTGGCGGGAGGCGTCGCTGCGGCTGCTCGCGGAGTGCGACGGTGCCGAACGGACCGAGCTGCTGCCCCTGTTGGGCGCGTCCGCGCTGCCGCCGGACACGGACGCGGTGGTCCGGTTCTGGCGCCGGTCGCTGCCCGTGCGGCTGCCGGCGCCGCTGGTGGCGCGGGTCCTGGACGAGGTCGTGCCGGTGCCGCCGGACGAGCCGTCGCCCGGTCAGGTGCGGGCCTTCGCGCTGCTGCGGGCGCTGGTGTCGGACCCCCGGCCGGAGCGGGCGCCGGCGCCGCCGCTGCGGGGCGAGCGGTACCGGCCGGCGGTGCTGTACGAGGGGCTGGCGGAGGCGTACGAACTGGCGGGCGCGGAGGTGCGGGCGGGGCGCCCGCCCGGCGGCCGGGGCGTCCTGGACTGCTTCGCGGACGCGTACGCCCGGGCCCTGGGCGAACCGGACTCGCCGGCGTTCCGGGGGCGGCTCGCCGGGCTGCTCGGCCGGGAGGAGACGACGGTGATGGCGCGGTACTGGAAGCTGGCCGCCCCGCTCCTCCCGCCGGACCGCCCCCCGCTCGGCGTCCTCCACCACCACCTGACGGAAACCCTGACGCGGACCCTGCCGCAGAGCGGGGCGACCGGAGACTGACCGGGACGTGGCGTCCGCATGGCGGGCGCCCCGGAGTCCAGCTGGTGGGCGGCGTGGTGGCGGATCTCCGCCCGTCCTCGACGTCGCCGCAGGTCAGAGCCGTACGCAACCGGCTGCCGGTGGCGCAATACTGCGGCAACACCACCCGAGCGGCGGCCCGGTTACGTTCCTTGCCATGCCCGCCGAACGCACCCCCGCCGCCCTCCCGGTCGCCGCCGCCCGCCGTCGCCGGCTGCGCGCGGACCGGGCCCGGCAGCTCGCCGACCTGCTGCGGCACCAGATCCTCACCGGCGCCTTCCCGCAGGGGGTGCTGCCGCTGGAGGACGTGCTCGCGGCCGACCACCACGCCAGCCGGAACACCGTCCGGCAGGCCCTCGACCTGCTGCGCGGCGAGGGTCTGGTGGAGCGGCAGCCCGGGGTGGGGACGGTCGTCGTCGGCGAGAAGTACCCGCACGGCCTGGACCGCCTCCAGGGCCTCGCCGAGACCCTGCGCGAGCACGGCACGGTCACCAACGAGGTGCGGAACCTCGGACCCGTGCGGGCGCCGGGCCCGGTGGCCCACCGGCTCGGCCTGCCGGACGGCGCCGACGTGCTGTGCGTGGAGCGGCTGCGGCGGCTCGGCGGGCTGCCGCTCTCGCTCGACCTGTCGTACCTGCCGATGGACGTCGGCGGCGGGCTGATCGGCTGCGACCTGGAGCACACGGACGTGTTCCGGCTGCTGGAGCAGCTGACCGGCGGGCCGCTCGGCCACGCCGAGATCACCCTGGAGGCGGTGAACGCCGACGCGCACGCGGCGGCCGTCCTCCAGGCGCCGCGCGGCGCGGCCCTGCTGATGCTGGAACGGCTCACCCATCTGCCGTGCGGCCGGCCGGTGGACCTCGAGTTCATCCGCTTCCGCGGCGACCGGATCACCATGAGCGGCGTCCTGCGCCGCTCCCCCTGACGGTCACGCCTCCCCCCTTCTCCTTCCCCCTTCCCCTGGAGCTCCGCCATGCCCCTCGTGCCCCAGCGCGCCGACGTGCCCGTGACGATCGACGAGTCCCGCTGCATCGACGGCTGCACCCTCTGCGTCGACATGTGCCCGCTGGACTCGCTCGCGATCCGCGAGGAGGACGGCAAGGCGTACATGCACGTCGACGAGTGCTGGTACTGCGGCCCGTGCGCCGCCCGCTGCCCCACCGGCGCGGTGACCGTCAACATGCCCTACCTGCTCCGCTGAGAGGCCCGACCCCCATGACCGGAAAGAGAATCACCCGCCTCGGGCTGCCCCTGGCCCTGCTGCTGCTCCCGCTCGCCACCGGCTGCGGCGGTCCGGCCGGCGCGGACGACGAGGCCGGCGGGACCGTGACGGTGACCGTCGGCTACCAGTCGAAGACCATCAACACCGTGACCGCCGGCACCTTGCTCCGCTCCCTCGGCTACTTCGAGGAGGAACTGGCCGCCCAGGGCCGCCGGGACGGCGTCCGCTACCGGGTGCGCTGGCAGGACTACGCGACGGGCGCGCCGATCACCGCCCAGATGACCGCGGGGAAGATCGACATCGGGTCGATGGGCGACTTTCCGCTGCTGCTGAACGCCGCGCGCGGCCGGCAGCTGAAGGAGCCCACGCGGCTGGTGTCGGTGACCGGCTACAACCTGCGCGGCGGCCTCAACACCGTGGTGGCCGCGCCGGGTTCGCCGCTGCGGACGCTCGCGGACCTGAAGGGGAAGCGGGTGTCGACCAGCGTCGGCTCCGCCGCCTACGGCACCCTCGTCCGGGCGCTGCGCCGTGCCGGGCTGGACCCGGCGAAGGACGTGGAGAAGCTCAACCAGCAGCCGAGCGTGGGGGCTTCGGCGCTCGCGGGCGGCAGCGCCGACGCGCTGTCCCAGTTCGTGGCCTGGCCGGGGCTGCTCGCCTTCCAGGGCAAGGCGGAGGCGCTCTACGACGGGGCCGAGCTGGACCTGCCGACCTTTCACGGGGTCACCGTGCGCGAGGAGTTCGCACGGGAGCGGGCCGGAGTGCTCGACGCGTTCCTGCGCGCGCAGCGGCGGGCCACCGACCGGCTCCGGTCGGCGCCGGTAGCGTCCGCCGAGTCGGTGGCGAAGGAGACCGGGCTGCCGGCGGAGGTCGTGTACCTCTACAACGGCGCCCAAGGCATCGCGACCTTCGACCCGGCGCTGCGCCCCGAACTGCTGGCCGCGCTGAAGGAGGACGTGCCGGTGCTGCGGGAGGCCGGGCTGGTGAAGGACGTCGACGTGGACGCGTTCGTGGACCCGGCGCCGCTGCGGCGGGCAGTCACGGCACCCGCGTATCCGCGGGCGGGCTCGGCGCGGCCGGAGCTGTGGCCGCGGGGCGCGGCGGCGACCCGGACGTTCGGCTCGGCCGGGGAGCTGCTGAGGGCGGTCGCGGCGACCGCTCCGGGGTCGGTGCGGGCGGCGTACGTGCCGGACGCGGTGACCGGCACCCCGTGGTTCGCGGACCGGGCGGTGTGGGTCGCGGACGGCGCGGAGTGGCGGGCGTTCGTGACCCGGGCGGCGGCGGAGCGGTGGGTCGCGGACCGTCCGGGCGCGCGGATCGTTTCGTACGCCGACGCGGTGCGGGCGGCGGGGTCGTGAGCGCGGCGACGACCGCGGGGCGCCGGCTGGTCCGGGCGGGCGCGCTGGCCGGCGCGCTCGCCGTCTGGCAGGTGCTGACCGCGTACGACGTGAACCTGTGGCTGCGGTTCGAGCAGTTCCCGACGGTCGGCGAGGTCGCCTCGGCGTTCGCCGACCGGGTGGGCACGGCCGCCTACTGGCGGGACCTGGGGCACAGCCTGCGCCGGATCGTCACCGGCTTCCTGCTGGCGGCGGTCCTCGGCGTGGCCGCCGGTACGGCGATCGCCCGCTCGCGGTGGGCGGCGGACCTGCTGGGGCCGCTGGTGGAGGTGGTGCGCCCGGTTCCGGCGATCGCCCTGGTGCCGGTGGCGATCCTGCTGCTGCCGACGAACGAGCAGGGCATCGTCTTCATCACCTGCGCCGCCGCGTTCTTCCCGGTCCTGGTGTCGACCCGGCACGCGGTGCGGGCGCTGAACCCGGTGTGGGAGGAGGCCGTCCTCACGCTGGGCGGCGGGCGCGCCCGGGTGCTGTGGTCGGTGGTGCTGCCGGGTGCCCTGCCGGGGGTGTTCGGCGGGCTGTCGGTCGGCATCGGCGTGGCGTGGATCTGTGTGATCTCCGCCGAGATGATCTCCGGCGAGTACGGGGTCGGCTACCGCACCTGGCAGGACTACACGGTCGTGGACTACCCCGGGGTCTTCGTCGGCATGGCCACGATCGGCGCCCTGGGCCTGCTGACGTCGACGGCCGTGGAGGCGGTGGGCCGCCGGGTGACGTCCTGGCTGCCGCGCCCCGCGGCCCGAGGCCCGGCCCCGCGCCCGGCCGCCCCGCCGGCCTCGTCCCCGCGCCCCGGTGCCGTCACCGGAACGCCCGCCGCTGCCGCGGCCACCGCCCCCGAGAAGGAGCCGGTCCCATGAGCACCGCCACGCCCGCCGTCCCGCTCGCCGGTGCCGGCCTCGCCCTCGACGGGGTGCGGCTCGGGCACCCCGACGGGACCGCCCTGCCCGGGCGGCTGACCCTGCGGATCGCGCCCGGCGAGGTGCTGGCCGTGGTCGGCCCGTCCGGCTGCGGGAAGACGACCCTACTGCGCGCCCTCGCCGGGCTGCTGCCGCCGCTCGCCGGCGGCGTCACCCAGGACGGGGTGCCGGTCCTGCGGCCCGGCGCGGACCGGGCGCTGGTCTTCCAGCACGACGCGCTGCTGCCGTGGCGGACGGTGCGGGCCAACGTCGAACTGCCGCTCGCCGTACGGGGTGTGGACCGGGCCGGCCGCCGGCGGTCCGCCGAGGAGTGGCTGGACCGGGTGGGCCTCGCCGGGCACGCGGCGAAGTGGCCGCACCAGCTGTCCGGCGGGCAGCGCCAGCGGGTGCAGCTGGCCCGGGCGCTGGCCGGCCGGCCGCGCGCGGTGCTGATGGACGAGCCGTTCGGCGCGCTCGACGCGCACACCAGGACCGGCATGCAGGACCTGCTGGCCGGCATCCTGCACGGCACCGGCGCGACGGTCGTGTTCGTGACCCACGACGTGGACGAGGCCGTCCACCTGGGCGACCGGATCGCCCTGCTGCCCTCGGGCGACGTGCTCGACGTCCCGCACCCCCGGGACCGGTCGGCCGCCGGCGCCCCGGAGACCCGCCGGCTGCGCCGCCGCGTCCTCGACTCCCTCTGACCCCCTCGCGCCGCCCCGTACCGCCCCCTCGGCGGGGGCGCGCACTCCCCTCCCCGGAAAGGCCCGTCGTGACCAGCCCCCTGACCACCGTGCCCGCCCTCGACGAAGCGGTCGAGCTCTCCTGCGACGTGCTCGTCGTCGGCGGCGGCACCGCCGGCACGATGGCGGCGCTCACCGCCGCGGGCCGCGGCGCCGACGTGATCCTCCTGGAGAAGGCCCACGTCCGGCACTCCGGCGCCCTCGCCATGGGCATGGACGGGGTGAACAACGCGGTGATTCCCGGCCGGGCCGACCCGGACGACTACGTCGCGGAGATCACCCGCGCGAACGACGGCCTGGTCGACCAGTCCACGGTCCGTCAGACGGCCGTCCGCGGCTACGACATGGTCCGGCGCCTGGAGTCGTACGGGGTGAAGTTCGAGAAGGACGAGCACGGCGAGTACGCCGTCCGCCAGGTGCACCGCTCGGGGTCGTACGTGCTGCCGATGCCCGAGGGCAAGGACGTGAAGAAGGTCCTCTACCGGCAGCTGCGGCGGCGCGAGATGCGGGAGCGGATCCGGATCGAGAACCGCGTCATGCCGGTCCGGGTGCTGACCCACCCGGAGGACGGGCGCGCCGTCGGCGTCGCCGGACTCCACACCCGCACGGGTGAGTTCGTGATCGTGCGGGCCGGCGCGGTGATCCTCGCGACGGGCGCGTGCGGCCGGCTCGGCCTGCCCGCCTCCGGCTACCTCTACGGCACGTACGAGAACCCGACGAACGCCGGTGACGGCTACGCGATGGCGTACCACGCGGGCGCCGCCCTCACCGGCATCGAGTGCTTCCAGATCAACCCCCTGATCAAGGACTACAACGGTCCGGCGTGCGCCTACGTGGCCAATCCGTTCGGCGGGTACCAGGTGAACCGGCACGGCGAGCGGTTCGTCGAGTCGGACTACTGGTCCGGGCACATGATGGCCGAGTTCGCGGCCGAACTCGCCTCCGACCGGGCCCCGGTGTACCTGAAGCTGAGCCATCTGCCGGAGGAGACGATCGGCGCGGTCGAGTCGATCCTGCACTCCACCGAGCGGCCGACCCGCGGCACCTTCCACGCGAACCGCGGGCACGACTACCGCACCCACGACATCGAGATGCACATCTCCGAGATCGGCCTGTGCGGCGGCCACTCGGCCTCGGGGGTGCGGGTCGACGCGCACGCCCGCACCACCGTGCCCCGCCTCTACGCCGCCGGCGACCTGGCGTGCGTCCCGCACAACTACATGATCGGCGCGTTCGTCTACGGCGACCTGGCGGGCGAGGACGCGGCACGGTACCGCGCGTACGAGGGCGAGCTGGACCGGGCGCAGCTGGAGGCGGCGCACGAACTGGTCTACCGGCCGCTGCGGAACCCGGACGGGCCGCCGCAGTCGCAGGTCGAGTACAAGCTGCGCCGGTTCGTGAACGACTACGTGGCGCCGCCGAAGTCCGGCGCGCGGCTCTCCCTCGCCGTGGAGGCGTTCGAGCGGATGGCCGGGGAGATCGCGGGCATGGGCGGCCGGACGCCGCACGAGCTGATGCGGTGCGCGGAGGTGTCGTTCATCCGGGACTGCGCCGAGATGGCCGCGCGCGCCTCGCTGGCGAGGACGGAGTCCCGCTGGGGCCTGTACCACGAGCGGCTGGACCATCCGGAGCGGGACGACGCGGCGTGGCTGTACCACCTGGACCTGCGCAAGTCGCCGCGCGGCACGATGGAGTTCACGGCGCGGCCGGTGGAGCCGTACGCGGTGCCGGTGCCGGAGTACGCGCCTCCGGCCGGGCCGGAGCGTCCGCTGGGCGAGGTGGCGCTGGTGCCGGTGGCGACGGCCGGCCCGCGCGAGGCGCCGCCGGCCTCCCGCCCCGTCGGCGGCACCCCGGACCGCGCGACGGCCCCGGCCGGCCCGGACCCTCGCCTGCTGGACCTGCTGGCGCTCGCCGAGGAATCGCCGGAACTCGCCGCCCTGGAGCCGTATCTGACGGACCGCCGTCCCGAGGTGCGGGCGGCGGCCGTAGCGGCCCTGGCGGAGACCGCGCCCGCCGGGACGGGCCCGGCGCTGGCGGACCGGCTGCGGGACCCGGACGCGGGGGTACGCGCCGCCGCCGTCGGAGCGCTCCGCGAGCTGGCCGAAGTGCTGGTGACGGACGTCGAGTTGGGAGACGGTCTGCGGGCCGCCCTGGCGACGGAGGATCCGTCGGTGCGGGCGGTGGCGGTCGAGGTGCTGCGCTCCCGCGGCCTCGGCGACGCCGGGACGTACGCGGCCGCGCTGGCCGATCCGGCGACGGAGGTGCGGCTCCAGGCGGTGCGGGCGCTGGTGTCCGTGGACGCGGCCGGCGCGCTGGCCGCCGCCGCGGACGACCCGGCCCGTGAGGTGCGGGTCGCGGTCGCGAAGGGACTCGCGGCGGTGTCCGTACCGGAGCCCGGGCCGCTGGTCCCGCTGCTCGGCGATCCCGATCCGCTGGTGCGGGCGGCGGCCTTCGGGGCGCTGGCGGCGGCCGGCTGCCCGGCGCCGCTGGCCGGGCGGGCGGTGACGGCGCTCGGCGACCCGGCGTGGCAGGTCCGGGCGGGCGCGGCGGCGGCGCTGCGGGCCGCGGAGCCGGAGCGGGCGGTACCGGCGCTGGCGAAGGCGCTGGCGGACCCGAACGCGGACGTGCGCAAGGCGGCCGTCCTCGCGCTCCTCGGGCACACCGGGGCGCCGGAGGCGCGGGCGGCTCTGGCGACGGCGACCGCCGATCCGGACGCCGACGTGCGCGCGTACGCGGCCCGCGGGGCCGGAAGGCCGTGACGTGCGGCCGGCCGGGTGAACGGGGGTGTGCGGGACGGCCTCGCGGGGAAGGCGCGCGGGGTGGCGTCCGGCCGGCGGGCGCTCGGTCGAGGAGGTGGTCCGGTGACGGAGCCGTCGACGGCGCAGGCGCTGGGCGCGCCGTGCTGGCTGAGTCTGGCGACGCGGGATCTGGGCGCGGCGGAGCGGTTCTACGGCGCGGTGCTGGGCTGGACGTTCCGGCCGGGAAAGCTGGAGGCGGGCGCGGGATACGTGGTGGGCGAGCGGGACGGGGTGCCGGTCGCGGGCATCGCCGCGCTCGCGGCGGAGCTGGCGGTGCCGGTGGCGTGGACGGTGTTCTTCGCGGTGGAGGACGCCGACGCGGCGGTGGCGCGGATCCGGGAGCGGGGCGGCACGGTGGGCGTGGGCCCGGTGACGTATCCGCCGCAGGGACGGGTGGCGCTGGCCACGGACCGTGACGGCGCCGCGTTCGCGGTCTGGGAGGGCCGCCTGGTGTCGCGCTGGCACGTGGGCGAGCGGAGCGCCCCCGCGTGGGTGGAGCTGCACACCCGGGACGCCTTCGACGCGGCCGTGTTCTACGGCGGGGTGCTGCGCTGGGCGGAGGACACGCCGGGCTGCTGCGACACCTCGTACGAGGAGGACCGGGTGGTGCTGCGCCGCGACGGCGTGCCGGTGGCACGCCTCGACAGCGGCCCGGTGGAGGCGGCCTCGCCCCGGCCGCAGCTGCGGCCCCGCTGGCTGGTGCGGTTCCGGGTGCCGGACGTGGCCGCGTCGGCGGCGGCGGTGACGGAGCACGGCGGGACGGTGGTGCCGGGCGGCGAGTGGGGCGGCGCCCGCGATCCGGAGGCAGGCGGCGAGGAGCGCCGCGTGATGGTCCGGGACCCGGACGGGGCCCTGTTCACGCTGGAGGCGGACGGGTCGCAGTAGGGGTGGGGGTGGGGGCGGCGCCCCGGCCCGGTGCCCTGAAAGGGGCCCGTCCGCACGCTCACCCGTCCGGCGCCGCGGGCTCGCCGCCGGCGCCCGGTGCGGCCAGTCTCGTCGGCAGGGACGCCCATGAGACGAGGTGCCGCCGATGCCCGCCGCCGCCCGCACCCGCCTCCGCCCCGGGCCCCGCCGCTCCCCCGGCCGGGCCCTCCGTCTCGCCGTCGCCGCCGTCCTGCTCACCGGCTGCGCCTCCACCGCCGCCGCACCGGACGGCGCCCGCGACGACGGCGGCCGGCTGGTCGTCGCGTACGAGCCCGCCCGGACCGCCGAGGAGCGCGCCGCCCGCGCCTTCCTGCGCGAGCGCCGGGTCCTGGAGGACGCCGCCCGCTACGCCGGCGCCCGCGTCACCCTCCCCCGCGACGTACCGCTCCGCGCCGCGTCCTGCGCCGCCCCCAACCCGTACTGGGACGAGAAGAGCGGGCGGATCACGTACTGCTACGGCTTCGTTCCGGAGGCCCGGAAGGTCTTCGCCGGACTCGGCGGCGCCGACGTCGACGAGGACGTCGTCGGGCTGTCCCACGGCGTGCTCTTCCACGAGCTCGGGCACGCCCTCGTCGACCTGTACGAGCTGCCGGTGACCGGCCGGGAGGAGGACGCCGTCGACCAGCTCGCCGTGCTCCTGCTCGCCTCGGGCGACGCGCGCCACACCGCCTACGCGATCTCCACCATCAGCGCGTGGGGCGCGCTCTGGAAGGCGTCGGAGGGCGGCGACCCGGGGGTGGCGGCGTACTCCGACGTCCACTCCCTGGACGGGCAGCGGTTCTTCAACTGGACGTGCTGGCTGTACGGCTCCGATCCCGCCCGGTTCGCCGGCGCGGTGGACGCCGACGGCAATCCGGACGGGGTGCTGCCACGCGACCGCGCCGCGCTGTGCCCGGCCGAGTACCGGCGCATCGCGAAGTCCTGGCGGACGCTGCTCGGCCCGCACCTCACGCCGGAGCAGAGGCGTCCCACGCGGCAGTGACAGGCCCGCGGGCGGGACCGACGAGCCCCGCCTCCCGCAAGGGCGCGTCCGCCACCGCAGTCCCACGATGCGAACCGCTTCGACGCGGACCCTTTACGCGCGCGCCACACGGGGGTAACTTCCCGCCGACGCAAGAGCTTTCCGCAACTTACCGCACGCGCTTCCAGGGGCCGATCCCCGCCCGATCCCCGCTTCGCCCCACCGGCCCCTTCACCGGCGCGCCCCCGTCTGGAGACCCGTATGACCCCCACCCGCACACGGCGTCGCGCGCGCGTCCTCGCGCCGCTCGCCGTCGCCGCCGGCCTGGCCGGCCTGATCGCGGCGCCTCCGGGCGCCCCGCCCGCCGCCGCCGTCCCGCTCGCCGCCGCGCCGGCGGCGGCCGTCGCCGAGAACACGGCGACGGTCTACTACTGGACGAAGACGAAGAACTGGGCCGCCTACCGCCTCCACTGGGCGCCCGACGGCGGCGCCTGGACCGCCGTTCCCGGCACCGCGATGGAGCCGGCCTGCACGGACTGGGTGAAGAAGACCGTCAGCCTCGGCTCCGCCGCCGGACTCCAGGCCACCTTCACCGACGGCACCGGCACCTGGGACAACAACGGCGGCCGCAACTACGCGCTCGGCACGGGGAACATCACGGTGAAGGACGGCGTCGTCGCCCACTCCGACCCGTGCGCCGGCACGCCGCCGCCCGCGTCGAACAAGGCGACGGTGTACTACTCGTCGGCGTCCCTCGGCTGGTCGACGGTGAACGTCCACTACCAGCCGGCCGGCGGGGCGTGGACGGCCGTGCCCGGCGCGGGCATGACGGCGGCCTGCGCGGGCTGGTGGAAGCGGGAGCTCGACCTGGGCGCCGCCACCTCCCTCAGGGCCGCGTTCAACAACGGCAACGGGGTGTGGGACAACAACGGCGGCTCCGACTACGCGCTCGGCGCCGGCACCTCCACCGTCCGGGACCGGGTGGTGACGGCGAACGCCTCGGACCCCTGCGCCGCCACCCCGCCCGACACGCAGGCGCCGTCCGCCCCGGCCCGGGTGACGGCGACCGCCGACGGCGTCTCCGTCCTGCTCGCCTGGGACGCCGCGACCGACGACCGGGGCGTGACGAAGTACCAGGTCACCCGTACCGGCGGCACGGCGGGCACGGTCGTCACGGACGTCGGCTCGACGGTCTTCTCGGACACGAACCTCGCCGAACGCACCGCGTACACGTACACGGTGAAGGCCGTGGACGCCGCCGGAAACGTGTCGGCCGCCTCCGCCCCGGCCACCGCCACCACCGGCGACAGGCCCACCGCCCCGGCGAACGGCAAGCCGCTCGGCACCGACCCGCGCAAGGACCCGATCTACTTCGTCCTCACCGCCCGCTTCCACGACGGCGACCCCGCCAACAACCGGGGCGGCGGTCAGCACGTGAAGTCGGGGAACGCGGCGAACGACGACCCCATGTTCCGGGGCGACTTCAAGGGCCTGATCCAGAAGCTCGACTACATCAAGGGCCTCGGTTTCTCCGCCGTCTGGGTCACCCCGGTGGTCCTCAACCGCTCGGACTACGACTACCACGGCTACCACGGCTACGACTTCTACAAGGTCGACCCGCGCCTGGAGTCGGCCGGCGCCTCCTATCAGGACCTGATCGACGCGGCCCACGCCAAGGGCATGAAGATCTACCAGGACGTGGTCTACAACCACTCGTCCCGCTGGGGCGCCAAGGGCCTGTTCACGCCGACGGTGTACGGCGTCCGGGACTCCCAGTGGAGCTGGTACTACGACGAGAAGCAGCCCGGTTTCGAGTACGACGGCCTGACGATCGACCCGAAGACCGGCAAGTCCTACTACAACGGCGACCTGTGGTCCACCGCGGAGCCCACCGGCAACACCTGTGTCGACTGGGGCAGGCCGACGGGCGGGAAGAGCCCCGAGGGGTACACCCTCTACAACTGCCAGTGGCCGAGCCCCACGTCGGGCATGTTCCCGAAGGACCTCTTCCACCAGTGCTGGATCGGCAACTGGGAGGGCGAGGACTCGCGTTCCTGCTGGCTGCACGAGGACCTGGCGGACCTGAACACCGAGAACGCGACGGTGCAGAACCACCTGATCGGCGCCTACAACAAGTACATCGACATGGGCGTGGACGGCTTCCGCGTGGACACCGCCGTGCACATCCCGCGCACCACCTGGAACCGCCGCTTCCTGCCCGCGATCCAGGAGCGGGTCGCCCAGCGGCACGGCGCCGAGGCCGCGAAGAACTTCTTCGTCTTCGGCGAGGTCGCGGCCTTCGTCAACGACAAGTGGAACCGCGGCTCGGTGAACCACTCGGCGCAGTTCTTCACCTGGAAGGAGCGCAAGGAGTTCGCCGCGGACGACGCCAGGGCGGCGCTGGAGATGTACGCGTACGAGCAGCAGCGGGGCACCGGCGACCAGCCCACCTCCACCAACGCCTTCCTGGAAGGCAACAGCTACCACGCGCCCGACCACAGCCGGTTCTCCGGCATGCACGTCATCGACATGCGGATGCACATGAACTTCGGTGACGCGCAGAACGCCTTCTCCAACGGCAAGGACTCGGACGACAGTTACAACGACGCCACCTACAACGTCGTCTACGTCGACAGCCACGACTACGGGCCGAACAAGTCGAGCGAGCGGTACGCGGGCGGCACCGACGCCTGGGCCGAGAACATGTCGCTGATGTGGACCTTCCGCGGGATCCCGACGCTCTACTACGGCTCCGAGATCGAGTTCCAGAAGGGGCAGAAGATCGACTGCGGGCCGAGCTGCCCGCTGGCGACCACCGGCCGCGCCTACTTCGGCGCCCACCTCGCCGGCACCGTCACCGCCTCCGGCTTCTCGAAGGTGTCCGAGGCGAGCGGCCAGGTCGCGACCACCCTCCAGCAGCCCCTGGTCAGGCACGTGCAGCGGCTCAACGAGATCCGCCGGGCGATCCCCGCCCTCCAGACGGGCCAGTACTCCACCGAGGGCGTCTCCGGCGGCATGGCGTTCAAGCGCCGGTACACCAGCGGCTCGACGGACAGCTTCGCGCTGGTCACCGTCTCCGGCGCCGCCACCTACACCGGTATCCCGAACGGCACCTACACCGACGCCGTGACCGGTGACGTGAGGGCCGTCACGAACGGCACGCTCTCGGTCGGCGCACCCGGCAAGGGCAACCTGCGGGTGTACGTCCTGAACGGCCCCGGGAAGATCGGCACGGCGGGCCCGTACCTGAAGTGATCCGGCGAACGGGGGTGGGGACGGAACATCCGCCCCCGTTCGTCATGCTCAAGTCAAGATTCTGTTACGCGGACGGGCAACTCGGACAGAAGCCTTCCCTCCGCCCCGCCCGTCTGGGATCTTGCGTCCACCCCACACATCACAGGGCCCGGCCGGCGCCACCCGCGCCACCGGGCCATCGGAGGACGCATTGTTTTCCCACATATCCGGCCGGACGAGAATCGCGGCGATCGCCCTCGGTACGACCCTGGCGCTCGCGGGCCCGGTCTCGCTCGCCCAGGCCGCCCCGGACGACAACGAACCGCTCGCCACGTCCACCGCGCACGCCGTGACCGCCCCGCAGGCGCCCGCGGCGCCGGCCGCCTGGGCCGCCGGCACCCGCGCGTACCTGGTGATCACCGCCCCCGGTGACACCACCGCGGTCCGCAACGCCGTTGCGGCCAACGGCGGTTCGGTCTTCTCGTCCTTCGACGCCATCGGCGTCGTCGTCGCCCACTCGACCTCCGCCTCCTTCGCCTCCACCATGCGCGGCGTGACGGGCGTGCAGAAGGTCGGCGCGACCCGCACCTCGGACGTCCCGGCCGACGCGTACAACCCGGCCCTCCCGGCCAACCCGGCGCAGTCGGCGGCCCCGTCGACCGAGCCGGTCCGCTCGGACATGACGCAGATCAAGGCCGACCAGGCGTGGGCCGTCAACCCGGGCTCCGCCTCGGTCAAGGTCGGCATCCTGGACACCGGCGTCGACGACCAGCACCAGGACCTGGCGCCGAACTTCAACGCCGCCGACTCCGTCTCCTGCGCCTACGGCAAGCCGGACACCCGGGTCGGCGCCTGGCGCGACGTCGACACGCACGGCACCCACGTGGCCGGCACGGTCGCCGCCGCCAAGAACGGCAAGGGCGCCATCGGCGTCGCCCCGGGCGTGAAGATCTCCTCGGTGCGCATCGCCGAGCCCGGCTCCACCCTGTTCTTCGCGGAGAACACCATCTGCGGCCTCGTGTGGGCCGGTGACCACGGCTTCAAGGTCACCAACAACAGCTATTACACGGACCCGTGGCAGTTCAACTGCCCGGACAACCTGGACCAGGCGGCCATCCTGGAGGGCGTCGGCCGCGCCCAGGCGTACGCCGAGTCGAAGGGCTCGCTCCAGGTCGCGGCGGCCGGCAACTCCAACGTCGACCTGGCCAACAAGACCACCGACTCGTCGAGCCCCAACGACTCGACGCCGGTGACCCGCACCATCACCAACGCCTGCCTCGACATCCCGGCCGAACTGCCGGGCGTCGTCACGGTCTCCGCGAACGGCACCAGCGGCACGTCGAAGGCGTCGTTCTCCAACTACGGCCGCGACGTCATCGAGGTCTCGGCCCCCGGCGAGTCGGTCTACAGCACCGTCCCCGGCGGCAAGTACTCCTCGCTGAGCGGTACGTCGATGGCCGCCCCGCACGTCGCGGGCGTCGCCGCCCTGATGGCCAGCGCCAACCCGGCGGCCACCCCGGCGGAGCTGCGGACGGCGCTCGGCGTGCAGGCCTCCGACCTGGCCTGCCCCTCGGACGCCCGCTGCACCGGGACCACGGCGAAGAACAGCTTCTTCGGCGAGGGCCGCGTCGACGCGCTCAAGGCCGTCGGCGGCTCGACCCCGCCGCCCGGGAAGTACTTCGAGAACCTCACCGACGTGACGGTCGCCGACAACACCACGGTCGAGAGCGCGATCACCGTCAGCGGGGTGACCGGCAACGCGCCGGCGACCCTCAAGGTCGGCGTGGACATCAAGCACACCTACATCGGCGACCTCAAGGTCGACCTCGTCGCCCCCGACGGCTCGGTCTACACCCTGCACAACCGGACCGGCAGCGGCACCGACAACATCGCCCAGACGTACACCGTGAACGCCTCCACCGAGGTCGCCAACGGCGTCTGGAAGCTCCGCGTCAACGACAACGCGAGCGCGGACACCGGCCGGATCGACGCCTGGAACCTGACCTTCTGACGGTAGGCCAGGGCGGCCGACCTTCTTCACCGACACCCCGGAGGGGCCGGAGCGAACACCCGCTCCGGCCCCTCCCGCACGTCCGGCCGAGAAATCCCGTACCGAGGGGTAGCCTCCGCGCCACCCTTGCTATACGTTCCGTCTAACAAGCTTGCTAGACGTGATGTCTAACAAGAGGGAACGAGAGCCGACCGCGTGACCCATGGAGACGCAACGATGGCCAGCAGCACCGTGCGCCCGGACCACAACGACCACGACGACGTCGCCGAACGGCTCCTCCGGTCGGCCGCCAAGCTCAGCTACGACCCGGCCGTCGAGGTCGACTGGGACACCCCCCTCGACAAGGACTTCCACGGCCAGAGCCCCGAGTGGAACAGCCTCTACGGCACCGCCTACTGGAACGAGATGACCGAGGAGCAGCGCAAGGAGCTGACCCGCCAGGAGTCCGCCTCCGTCGCCTCCACCGGCATCTGGTTCGAGATGATCCTCCAGCAGATGGTCCTCAGGGACATCTACCGCACGGACCACACCGACCCCCGCTTCCAGTGGGCGCTCACCGAGATCGCCGACGAGTGCCGCCACTCGATCATGTTCGCCCGCGGCTCCCAGAAGCTCGGCGCCCCCGCCTACAGGCCCAAGCGCTCCGTCATGGAACTCGGCCGGGTCATGAAGACCGTCGGCTTCGGCGAGGCCGCCTACGCCGGCATCCTCGTCGCCGAGGAGGTCCTCGACGTCATGCAGCGCGACTGGATGCGCGACGAGCGGGTCGTCCCCTTCGTCCGCACCATCAACAACATCCACGTCGTCGAGGAGTCCCGGCACATGAAGTTCGCCCGGGACGAGACCCGCCGCCACCTCGCCCGCGCGAGCCGGCCCCGCCGCCACTTCCAGGCGCTGATCGTCGCCATCGCCGCGTACTACATCATCACCAGCCTGGTGAACCCCGAGGTGTACGTCCGGGCCGGCCTCGACCCCGAGCGCGCCCGCCGCGAGGCCGCCGCCAACGAGCACTACAAGGCGCGGCTGCGCGCCAGCTGCTCCGGCCTCATGGAGTTCCTCGGCGATGTCGGCATGCTCACCCGCCCCGCCGTCTTCTTCTACCAGCGCGCCCACCTCCTCTGACCCCGACGCCGATCCCGACGAGCCGAGCCGAGCCGCCGCCATGACCTACGCCATCACCCAGACCTGCTGCTCCGACGCCACCTGCGTCGCCGTCTGCCCGGTCAACTGCATCCACCCGACGCCCGACGAGCCGGACTTCGGCACCACCGAGATGCTGTACATCGACCCGAAGACCTGCATCGACTGCGGCGCCTGCGCCGACGCCTGCCCGGTCGACGCGATCTTCCCGGTCGACCGGCTCACCGGACCGCTCAAGCGGTACGAGGCGCTCAACGCCGCCCACTACGAGGGCCGCGACCCCGCCCCCGTCGTCGCCTCCCCCACCTTCCACCCGTGGGGCGAGCCGTCCTTCACCCGCTCGCTGCCCTCCGACTTCGCCCCGATCCGGGTCGCCGTCGTCGGCACCGGCCCGGCCGGCATGTACGCCGCCGAGGACCTGCTGCTGCACACCAACGCCGAGGTCACCCTCATCGACCGGCTCCCGGTGGCCGGCGGCCTCGTCCGCTACGGCGTCGCCCCCGACCACCCCGGCACCAAGGGCGCCGGCGACACCCTCGCCCGCTTCCACACCCACCCGCGCGCCACCGTCCGGCTCGGCGTCGAGATCGGCAAGGACGTCACCCCCGAAGAGCTGGCCGCCCACCACGACGCCGTGATCTACGCGGTCGGCGCCCCCTCCGACCGGCGCCTCGGCATCCCCGGCGAGGACCTGCCCGGCAGCCTCTCCGCGACCTCCCTCGTCTCCTGGTACAACGCCCATCCGGAGACCGCGCCCGAGTCCGTCGCCCTCGGCGCCGCCGAGCGGGTCGTGGTCGTCGGCAACGGCAACGTCGCCCTCGACGTCGCCCGGATCCTCGTCTCCGACCCGGCCGCGCTGGCCGGCACCGACATCGCGGACCACGCCCTCACCGCCCTGCGCGACGCCCGGATCCGCGAGGTGGTGCTGCTCGGCCGGCGCGGACCCGAGGACGCCGCGTACACCGCCTCCGAACTCCTCGCCCTCCAGGACCTGCCCGGCACCGACCTCGTCGTCGACACCCACGACCCGCGCGTCGCCCGGGCGATCGACGCCGCCGCCCCCGGCGACAAGGCCGCGCTCCTCAAGGAGACGGCCCGCGAGACCGTGGACTGGACACGCGACCCCGACCCCGGCCGGCGCCGGATCGTGCTCCGCTTCCACTCCGCGCCCGAGGAGGCCGTCGGCCCCGGCGCGGTCCGCGCGGTTCGCGCCACCGGCCCCGACGGCCCCGTCGAGATCCCGGCCGGGCTCCTCGTCCGCGCCATCGGCTACCGCGGCGTCCCCCTCGCCGGACTGCCCTTCGACGAGACCACCGGCACCGTCCCGCACACCGCCGGCCGCGTCGACGGCATGACCGGCACGTACGTCGTCGGCTGGATCAAGCGCGGCCCCTCCGGCGGCATCGGCGCCAACCGCGCCTGCGCCGCCGAGACCGTCGGCAGCCTCCTCGCCGACGCCGTCGACGGCCGCCTGCCCCGGCCGGCCGGCACCGCCAAGGCGTTCGCCCGGCTCGCCCGCTCCCGCAGCCGCCACCTGGTCGACGCCCGCGGCCTCGCCGCCATCGACCGCGCCGAGCGCGCCCGCGGCGCGGCGACCGGCCGCCCCCGCGTCAAACTCGCCACCGTCCCCGACCTGGTGGCGGCGGCCCGCCGCAGCCGCCTCCGCGGCCCGACGGCCTGACCCCGCGGCAGGGCGAGGCATAGGGGGCGGCAGCCGGGGCACCCGCCCCCTATGACCACAGCAGGGAACGTCCATCACGACGACGGGCGCGGGGAGAGCCGCGCGCAGCGCGCCGACCGCCGCTGGAACGAGCTGCTCCAGGAGCTGCGCGTCGCACAGACCGGTACGCAGATCCTGTTCGGCTTCCTCGTCGCCGTCGTCTTCCAGCCGCGCTTCGCGGAGCTGGGCACGACGGACCGGCTCATCTACGTGGTCACGGTGTGTCTGGGAGCGGCGACCACCGGCGCGCTCGTCGCGCCGGTCGCGGTCCACCGGCTGGTGGCCGGACGGCGGCTGAAGCCGGCGGCGGTGCACTGGGCGGGCCGGCTGACGCTGGTGGGCGTGGTGCTGCTCTACCTGACGATGGTGTCGACGTTCCTGCTGATCACGCGCATGGTCCTCGACGACGGGATCGCGCTGTGGCTGGTCGGCGTGATGGCGCTGTGGCTGGCGCTCTGCTGGTTCCTGGTCCCGTTCATCGCCCGGCGCGGCAACAACGGCGACGGCAACGGGGACGCCAAGGCGGAGGACGGCTACGGGCCGTGGCCCCGCTGAGGATCCGGCCCGGGACGGCGGGCCGGCGAGGGACCGGTCAGGCCGCGACCGGGAGCGGCCGGCGCAGCACGATCGCGTTCAGCCCGACGGCGAACGGCGCCGTGTCCGTCAGCCCCAGCCCGAGCACCCGCTCCTTCGGCAGGTCCACGGTGACGTCGACGCAGAACGCCAGCGCGTGCAGCGCGTCGCCCGCACCGTCGTCCTGGAGCGCGAAGAACAGGTCCCGGTAGTAGCGGGTGCGCTCCGCGGACTCCTCGTAGAACTTCAGCCCGGGCTCGTCCACCGCCTCACCGAGCCCCGTGAACGCGGCGACCAGCTCCCGCTCCACGGTCCCCCAGAAACCGGCCTCCGCGCACGCCGTCGGCAGCGCCTGCCGGACGGCCTCCTTCAGCGAGAGCACCATCACGAGCAGCGGCGCGTGCTCCCGCAGTCCCCACCCGCGCACCATGCGGACCACCTGGCAGTCCGGGACGGCCGCCGCCGCCCGGTGGATGGCCTCGAAGTCGAAGTCGACGGTCGCCGGGGCGATCGCCTCCTGGAAGACCCGGTCGATCGACCGGGCCTCGTCGAGGTGGGCGGGCGCCACCTCGATCACGGTCCTGAAACTGGCGGCCAAAGGCTTCTCCTCTTCTCGCCGCCCACCGCGGTGGGCGCTTGATCAACAGGAGGAGTATGCCGAGGGCCGTCCTCAGCGTCCCCGGCGGGGCTTCCCGCCGCGCCCCGCGGCACCGCCCTTGCCGCGCGCGGGCTTCGCCGGCCGCGCCGGCCTGCCCCCGGCGGCCTTCTTCGCGGGCTTGGCGGCCGTCCCGCCCTTCTCGCTCTTCCGGCCCTTCTGGGCCTCCGCCCGCCGGCCGCGCGTGCTGTTGACCGTCCGGCCGCGGACGATCCCGATGAACTCCTCCACCAGGTCCGGCGCCTCCTCGGCCTTCGGCCAGGACAGCGCCACCCGCGACTGCGGCACCCCGGTGATCGTCCGGTACGTCAGGTCCTTGCGGTGGTGCAGCCGCGCCAGCGACTGCGGGACCACGAGCACGCCCACCCCGGCGGCGACCAGCTCGATCGCGTCGGCCGTCGTCTCCGGCCGCTGGAACGCGGGCCGCCCGGGCGGCGCGTCCCAGCCGAGCGTGTCGTCCAGCGGGTGCAGCACCAGTTCCTCCGCCAGATCCTCCGGGATCAGCTCCTCGGCGGCGGCGAACAGATGGTCCTTCGGCACGACCACCACGCTGACCTCCTCGTACAGCGGGATCGCCGCCAGGTCCTCGCCGTCGACCGGCAGCCGCAGCAGCGCCGCGTCCGCGCCGCCGTCCCGCAGCAGCCCGCAGGACTCCCCCGGCGTCACCTGGAGGAGCGCGAGGGGCACGTCGGGCAGCCGCTGCTCCCACATCCGCACCCACTTCGAGGGGGTCACACCGGGCACGTAGGCGAGCCGGAAGGTCGAGGGGGCCGGGGAGGAGTCAGTCACCCCGCAAGATTACCCGCCGGTCCGCCCCGTCCGGCCCGTCCGCCCGGTCGCCCCGCCCGGCTCGGCCGTCCCGTCCGCGCAGGTCGGCGGGCGGCCGTGGTCGGCGCACACCCGTCCGGTCGATACCCTGGACACCATGACGCAGCACCAGAACTCCCAGACGATGAAGCCCGCGACCGCGGCGAAGAAGCTGGGTGTGTACCTCGACGCCACGCCCGCCGACTTCCAGGAGGGCGTCGTCACGCGCGCCGAGCTCAACGAGCTCCAGGCCGACCCGCCGGCCTGGCTCCAGGAGCTGCGCCAGAACGGCCCGCACCCGCGCCCCGTCGTCGCCGCCAAGCTCGGCGTGTCCATCTCCGGCCTCGCCCGCGGCGGCATCACCGAGGCCCTGACCACCGAGCAGATCGAGGCGCTCAAGGCCGAGGCCCCCGAATGGCTGGTCAAGGAGCGCGCCACCCAGGCCGAGGTCCGCAAGGAGAACGCGCGGATCAAGGAGCGCAACGCCCAGCGCGCCGCCGACGAGGCCGCCCGCGCCTGACGGGCCCCGCGCGCCGTCTCCGGTGTGGCGCGGCGCCGGGCGCGGGAGGCATCCCCTCATGAACGAGGTATCCGACCCGCCCGTCGTCGCCGCCGTCGACGGCTCCGCGCACAGCCTCCGCGCCCTCGCCTGGGCCCTGGGCGCGGCCGAGACCCTGGGCGCCCCGCTGGTGGTGGCCCACGTCCGCTCCGAGGCGCTCCAGCTGGGCTCGGCCCGCATCGCCTCCCTCGGCACCGGTCCGGAGCTGCGGGACACCGTCCTGGACGCGGTCCGCACGGTGGTCGAGGACCGCGGTCACGCGGTGCCGGTGCGGTACGACTCCCTGGACGGATCGGTCACCGAGGTCCTGCCCGCGGCGGCCCGGGGCGCCCGCCTCCTGGTGACCGGCTCGCGGGGGCACGGCGGCTTCGCGAGCCTGCTCCTCGGGTCCACCGGCCGGGCCCTCGCCGCCCGCTCCCCCTGCCCGCTGGTCGTCGTCCCGCACGAGGCCCGCACCGCGTCCCTGGACAGCGGTCCGGACGCCGGGCGCGTCCTGCTGGGCCTGCATCCGGAGGAGACCCCGGACGAGGTGGTGGCGTTCGCCTTCGAGACGGCACGGCTACGGGGCGTCCCGCTGGAGGCGCTGACCGGGCTGCCCCTCCCGCCGAACCCGGCCGCGCTGGTCGCGGCTCCGTCCCCCGCCTTCCAGGTCCCGCCGCCCCTGCCGCTCGCCGACGACACCGAGGCCCTGCTCGCGGAGGCCCGGCGCGTCCAGGACACCCGGCTGCGGCCCTTCGCCGAGCGGTGGCCGGGCGTGCGGCTGGTCCGCACGGTCGCCCCGGGGGACGCCGCGGGCCTCTTGGTGGACGCCTCCGCCGACGCGGCCCTGCTGGTCGTGGGCCGGCACCACCGGCACCGGATGGCGGACCTCCTGGTGGGTTCGGTCGCGCACGCCGTGCTCCACCACGCCGCCTGCCCGGTGGCCGTCGTCCCGCCGTCCGCCGCGGGGTGACGGACGGGCCTGTCGGTGCCGGCTGCTAGACAGGGCGCATGAGCCCTGACGCGTACGCCTCCGATCCCGCCGCCGCCTCCCGCAACACCCGCCCGCCGGCCGCCACCGCCGCGCTGGGTGCCGGAGTCGTCGTCCTCGGCCCCGGCGGCCGGGTGCTGCTCGGCCTGGACCGCTCGGGCGTGTGGGAGCTGCCGGGCGGCGGCGTCGAGCCCGGCGAGTCCATCGAGGAGGCCGCGGCCCGGGAGCTGGCCGAGGAGACCTCGCTGGTCGCCGGCGCGGCCGAGGTCGAGGTCCTGGGGCTGCTGCTCGACACGGTCACCTCGGCGGAGCTGACGCGGATGACGGCGGCGACGCTCGTCCGCTCCTTCACGGGCACCCCGGTGGTGGCCGAGCCGGAGAAGATCCTGCGCTGGGAGTGGACCTCCCCGGACGCGCTCCCGGAGGCCCTGTTCCTGCCGTCCGCGCAGGTCCTGAAGACGTGGCGGCCGGACCTCGCGCTGCCGCCGGCGCCCTTCCACCGCTACACGCTCGGCCGCCCCACGCCCTGAGCCGGCCGCGCGCCGCCGCGCGGGACGGGCGGGGCGTGGCTAGCGTGAACAGGGACCGCACAAACCCCTCTACCGTCATCGATGCGGAAGCGAGAGGCACGTCATGGCCGCACGACCTGAAGGCACGCCGGTCTGGACCGACGCGATGTTCACGGACGCCGAGGGCGCCCAGACGTTCTACGCCGATGTGCTGGGCTGGACGTTCGGCGAGGCGTCGACGGAGTTCGGCAACTACACCCAGGCGTACAAGGACGGGAAGGCGGTCGCGGCCGTCGTCCCGCCGATGCCCGGCGGTGACACCCCGCCGCAGTCCGCGTGGTGTCTGTACTTCGCCTCGGACGACGTGGAGGCGACCGCCGAGAAGATCAAGGCGCAGGGCGGCACGGTGCTGATGGAGCCGATGAAGGTCGGCGACTTCGGTTCGATGTGCCTGGCGCAGGACCCGGCGGGCGTGACGTTCGGCCTCTGGCAGCCGGGCGTCCACGAGGGCTTCGAGCTGGAGGGGCAGACCGGCTCGTACATCTGGGCCGAGGTCTTCACCCGCGAGCCGGAGAAGTCCGACGCGTTCTTCACGGGCGTCTTCGGCTACAACGCGAAGCGGATGAGCGACGCGTCGATGGACTACAAGGTCTTCGACCTGGGCGCCGACCCGATCCTGGGCCGCATGAAGATGACGTCCGAGGACTTCCCCCCGGAGGTCCCGTCGTACATCCAGATCTACTTCGCCGTCGACAACTGCGACCTGGCGGTCGCCGCCGCGGAGCGGTCGGGCGGCCGCAAGGTCTTCGGTCCGATGGACAGCCCCTTCGGCCGCTTCGCCGCCCTCCTCGACCCGCAGGGCGCCGCGTTCGCGGTGATCGACGTCCGCACGACCGTCGGCGAGGTCCCGCCGATGGAGTAGCGCCACCGGGTCCGGGACCGGGCTCAGACGGTGTCCCGCACGGCGACGACGGGGCGGTCCGCTCGCTCGTCACCTCGGGGCGCCGCCCCATCGGCACCGAATACGGATGGGTGCCGCTGCCGGCCCCGTCGGCGTACATGCCATTGCGTCCGTTGGGCGCCAGGTACGGGTGCTGGGCGGGCCCGTCGCCCCCTCGTAGGGGTCGACGAGCCGGTGCCCGAGCGCGAGCCAGGGGGATTTCCTCGGTCTGGGCGACGGGCGCGGAACCCGCCAGCAGACCGTCCGCCGACGCTAGGGCCGGCTCTTGAAGAAGGGAAGGCGACGCCCCGCCCTTCATGAGCGCTTCACGCCGCGGAAACAGCCCGCCGGCGCCTACCGTCCCGGAAACGCAGGAAAGCCCCGCACCAGAAGGTGCGGGGCTTTCCCACAATGATTGTTCGGCGGCGTCCTACTCTCCCACAGGGTCCCCCCTGCAGTACCATCGGCGC
>NZ_JBHVMF010000006.1:0-302778 GCF_042797055.1 Streptomyces sp. NPDC057854 | reverse complement strand
ACGCCCGGTTACATTCCGAACCCGGAAGCTAAGCCTTTCAGCGCCGATGGTACTGCAGGGGGGACCCTGTGGGAGAGTAGGACGCCGCCGAACAACCCGCCCTTTTAGCTCAGTCGGCAGAGCGTCTCCATGGTAAGGAGAAGGTCAACGGTTCGATTCCGTTAAAGGGCTCAGAGAAAAGGCCCCCGCCATTTGGCGGGGGCCTTTTTGCGTTCCCGGGAGGGACGGAGCCGAGGGGGACGGAGGGCGGGGGTGCCGGCCCCCGCCCTCCGTCCTGTTCCTACTTCTCCGGCTCCTGGAGGCGCATCGTCAGGATGGCCATGTCGTCCGAGGCGGGGTCGTGGGCGAAGCGCTCGACGGTGCGGAGGATGCGGGCGCCGACCGCGCCGGCCGTGAGGCCCGTGCACGTCTTGAGGGCGTCCGCCAGGCCGTCGTCGCCCAGCATGCGGGTGCCCTCGCGGCGCTCGGTGACGCCGTCCGTGACGCACAGCAGGACGTCGCCCGGGTCGAGCGTGAAGCTCTCCTCGTACAGCTCCAGGTCGTCCATCACGCCCAGCAGCGGCTGGGGTTCGGCGGCGGGGGAGACGGTGCCGTCCGGGCGGAGGCGGAGCGGGAGCGGATGGCCCGCGCAGACCACCTTCAGGGCCGCCGAACCGTCGGGCTGCGGGCGGAGTTCGCCGTACAGCAGGGTGAGGAAGCGGCTGCGGGCGCCCTCGTCGAGGATAGCCGCGTTCAGGCGCTCCAGAACGGCCGGGCCGCCGAAACCCTCGCGGGCCAGCAGGCGCAGGGCGTGCCGGGCCAGGCCGGTCACGGCCGCCGCCTCCGGGCCCGTACCGCAGACGTCGCCGATGGCGAAGCCGTACACGTCGTCCCTGATCGGGAAGACATCGTAGAAGTCGCCGCCCACCTCGTTGCCCTCGCCGGCGGCGCGGTAGATCACGTCCACCTCGACGCCGGGGATCCGGGGGAGCTCGGGCGGCAGCAGGCTGCGCTGGAGGGACTGGCTGATGGCGTTGCGCTCCGAGTAGAGGCGCGCGTTGTCCAGGGCCAGGGCGGCCCGGCGCGACAGGTCCTCGGCGAGCTCCAGGATCTCCTGACGGAAGTGGTCCTCCGCGGGGCGGCCCAGGGTCAGCATGCCGATCACCCGGTTGCGGGCCACCAGCGGCAGGACGACCGTCTCGCCGGCGACCGTGCCGGCCGTGGCCAGGGCGGTGTCGATGCCGGAGGACAGCGGGCCGCCCAGGTGTTCCAGCTCGCGGGCCGAGGCCGCCAGCGCGGCCCGGTGCGCGGCGTCGCCCGGGGCCGTCCACAGACGGGCGCCCGGGGTCGGCACCGGGTCCGGCGGCGCGATCGAGAGCAGCAGCGCCTTCAGGCCGTCGATGCGGTCCTCGTCCTCGTGCAGCACGAACGAGAGGTACGGGTCGGAGGCCGGGTCGGCGATCGTGTAGACCGCGCACCAGGTGGCCAGGGTGGGGACCGTCATCTGGGCCATCAGAGCCAGCGTCTGGTCCCGGTCGAGGGTGCCGGCCAGCAGGTCGGACGCCTCGACGAGGAAGCTGAGGGAGCCGCGGCGGAGCCGTTCCAGCTCGCCGAGGCGGGCCGACTCGACGGCCAGGGCGATGCGGTCGGCGGCGAACTGGAGGCGCAGGGCCTCCTCGTTCGAGTAGCGGTGGGCGGCCTCGGCGGCGACGCCCAGGGAGCCGGTCAGCCGGCCCTCGACCTTCAGGGGCACGGTGACCACCGAGCGCATGCCGGTGCCCTCCAGGAGCGGGACGGCTCCGGGGACGGCGGACAGGTCCTCGTGGACCGCGGGCATGCGGGCCGAGCCGTAGCGGCTGGCGCCGGTCTCCACGGGGACGCGGGCGAAGCGCTGGCGGGCCGCGGGGAGGCCGGTCGTCGCCCGGACCTCCAGTTCCGTCTCGTCGTCGGTGGCCAGCAGCAGGAAGGCGGCGTCGCCGTCGAGCATGTCGCGGGCCCGCTCGACCGTGCGCTGGAGGAGGCCGTCCAGATCGTCGGGGGCGGGGGAGCCGATGAAGACCTCGAAGGGGTCCGTGGTGCGGTTCTCCGCGCCGGGGTCGGCGGCCGGGCGCTGCGGGGTCTGAAGGACGGCGCGCTCGTCCTCCCGTACCAGCAGGCAGACCGTCGACGGTTCGCCCGCCGCGTCGCGGACCCGCAGGTGGGAGGCGTACACGGGGATCACGCGGCCGTCGGCGCGGCGGAGCCCGTAACTGCCCTCCCAGCGGGAGAGGCGGAGGGCCTCGACCAGGCCGGTGCCGATGCCGGGGGTGTGCGGCCACGCGGCGAGGTCGCCGAGGGGCTTGCCGATGACCTGATCGGGCGCGTAGCCGAAGAGTTCCTCGGCGTCCTCGTTCCATGCGGTGATGGACCCGCCGCGGTCGATCTGGACGACGGCGACGCGGACGCGGCTGTCGGCGACCGGGAGGAGTGCGTCGGGGAGGACGGGGCCGGCCGAGCGGGTGCCGACGGGGCGCTGCGGCAGGTCGAGGTGGAACCAGACGTGCTTGCGCGTGGGGGAGTAGTCGACGCCCCAGCGGTCGGCGAGGGCGGCGCAGAGGAGCAGGCCGCGGCCGTTCTCGCGGTCCGGGTTCGCGAGCGTGCGGCCGCTCTGGACGGGGATCTCGCGCTCCGGGTAGCGGTCCGCGACCTCGACGCGCACGCTGTCCTCGGAGCGGAGGCAGAGGACGTCGGCGGCGGTGCCGGCGTGCACCACGGCGTTGGTGACCAGCTCGCTGGTGAGGACGACGGCGTCGTCCACGAGCTCCGGGTGGCCCCAGCCCTGGAGCGTGTCCCGGACGAAGGCCCGGGCGGCGGCGACGGACCGTCCGACGGGGTCGAAGGTGGCAGTCGCCCGCGCGGTGATCACAGTGCTCCTCGTACGCGTCTCGACGCCCGGCTCCGCCATGCTCGGTCTGCCCCTCCCGCTGCCCGGTGGTCGTACGCGCTCCACACCGCCCCTGCCGGGCGGACCGGGGCGGCTGGACAGCCGGATGCCAGGTTACTTACCTTCACCGTCCCCGCGGATGCCGGTCTCCGCTGTTTCCGCCCTCGAAGGGTGGGGACGTTGTGCGAAGCTGCCGAACTGTTATCGCCTGGTTCGGTCGCGGTGAAACACTGGGAATGCTTCGGTGGGAGCCGGAGCGGAACGGTCGAGCCCCTTTCGGGAGGGACACGGTGGACTCTGGCACGGCGGCGCGGCGCGGCGGCAGCGGCACGCGCGCGAGGGGCGGGCGTTCCCGTGGGGGGACGGTGCAGGTGGACGCGGCGGCGCTGGAGCGGTTGCTGTCCGCGCTCGTGTCCATGCGGGACGGGAACCTGAGGCGGCGGCTGACCGTCTCCGGGGACGGGGTGATGGCGGAGATCGCGGCCGTCTTCAACGAGGTCGCGGACCGGCAGATGCACGTCACCGGCGAGCTGTCGCGGGTGCGGCGGGTGGTCGGGCGCGAGGGCAAGCTGTCCGAGCGGCTGGAGGCCGGGACGACGGAGGGCGCCTGGGCGGCGGCGATCGAGGCGGCCAACGCGCTCGTCGACGATCTGGCGCGGCCGGTGTCCGAGGTGAGCCGGGTGCTGACGGCGGTCGCCGAGGGCGATCTCGAACAGCGGATGGACTTGCGTTCGGAGGGTTCCGACGGGACGGTCCGGCCGCTGCGCGGGGAGTTCCTGAAGGTCGCGCGCACCGTCAACCACCTGGTGGACCAGCTGTCGGTGTTCGCGTCCGAGGTGACGCGGGTGGCGGTCGAGGTGGGTACCGAGGGCATCCTCGGCGGGCAGGCGCACGTGCGGGGCGTGTCCGGGTCGTGGAAGGACCTCACGGACTCCGTCAACACGATGGCGAACCAGCTGACGGCCCAGGTGCGGGACATCGCGCTGGTGACCACGGCGGTCGCGAACGGCGACCTGTCGCAGAAGGTCACGGCGGACGTGGCCGGCGAGATGCTGTCGCTGAAGAACACCGTGAACACGATGGTGGACCAGCTGTCGTCGTTCTCGTCCGAGGTGACCCGGGTCGCCCGCGAGGTCGGTACGGAGGGCGAGCTCGGCGGACAGGCCGAGGTCGCCGGGGTCGCGGGCGTCTGGAAGGACCTGACCGACTCCGTCAACACGATGGCGGGCAACCTGACCAGCCAGGTGCGGGGGATCGCGGAGGTCACGACGGCGGTCGCCAACGGCGACCTGTCGCAGAAGGTCACGGTGAGCGCGCGCGGGGAGATCGCGCAGCTCGCCGACACGATCAACCAGATGACGGAGACGCTGCGGACGTTCGCCGACGAGGTGACCCGGGTGTCCGGCGAGGTCGGTGCGCAGGGTCTGCTGGGCGGTCAGGCGCAGGTGCCGGGGGCGGCCGGCACGTGGAAGGACCTCACCGACTCGGTCAACACCGTCTTCCGGAACATCACCACGCAGGTGCGGGACATCGCGCAGGTGACGACGGCGGTCGCGAACGGCGATCTGTCGCAGAAGGTCACGGTGGACGTGGCCGGCGAGATGCTGGAGCTGAAGAACACCGTCAACACGATGGTGGACCAGCTGTCGGCCTTCGGTTCCGAGGTGACCCGGGTGGCCCGGGAGGTCGGCGTCGAGGGCCGGCTGGGCGGTCAGGCGGAGGTGCCGGGCGCGGCGGGTACGTGGAAGGACCTCACCGACTCGGTGAACACGGCCTTCCGGAACCTGACCGGGCAGGTGCGGGACATCGCGCAGGTGACGACGGCGGTGGCGAACGGTGACCTGTCGCAGAAGGTCACGGTGGACGTGGCCGGCGAGATGCTGGAGCTGAAGAACACCGTCAACACGATGGTGTCGCAGCTGTCGTCCTTCGCCGACCAGGTCACGCGGATGGCGCGCGACGTGGGCACGGAGGGCCGGCTGGGCGGTCAGGCCCGGGTGGACGGGGTCTCCGGCCGGTGGCGCGAGCTGACCGACTCGGTGAACTTCATGGCCGGCAACCTCACCTCGCAGGTGCGGCAGATCGCGCAGGTGACGACGGCGGTGGCGCGCGGTGACCTGTCGCAGAAGATCGACGTCGACGCCCGCGGCGAGATCCTGGAGCTGAAGAACACCATCAACACGATGGTCGACCAGCTGTCCGCGTTCGCGGACCAGGTGACCAGGGTGGCCCGCGAGGTGGGCACCGACGGGCGGCTGGGCGGTCAGGCGCAGGTGCCGGGCGTCGCCGGCGTGTGGCGGGACCTGACCGACTCGGTGAACGGCATGGCCGGGAACCTGACGGCCCAGGTGCGGAACATCGCGCAGGTCGCCACGGCGGTGGCGCGCGGTGACCTGTCGCAGAAGATCGACGTGGACGCCCGGGGCGAGATCCTGGAGCTGAAGAACACCCTCAACACGATGGTGGACCAGCTGTCGTCGTTCGCCGACCAGGTGACGCGGGTGGCCCGCGAGGTGGGTACGGAGGGCATCCTGGGCGGCCAGGCCGAGGTGCAGGGGGTCTCCGGCACCTGGAAGGACCTGACCCAGTCGGTGAACTTCATGGCGAACAACCTGACCTTCCAGGTCCGGAACATCGCCGAGGTGACGACCGCGGTGGCCCGCGGCGACCTGTCGAAGAAGATCACCGTCGACGCCAAGGGCGAGATCCTGGAGCTGGTCACCACCGTCAACACGATGGTGGACCAGCTGTCGAACTTCGCCGACGAGGTGACCCGGGTGGCCCGTGAGGTGGGCACCGAGGGCATCCTCGGCGGCCAGGCCCGGGTGCGCGGGGTGACCGGCATCTGGAAGGACCTGAGCGACAACGTCAACCTGATGGCCAACAACCTGACCAGCCAGGTGCGGAACATCGCCCGGGTGTCCTCGGCGGTCGCCAACGGCGACCTGACGAAGAAGGTCACCGTCGAGGCGCGCGGCGAGGTCGCCGAACTCGCCGACACCGTCAACACGATGGTGACGACGCTGTCGTCGTTCGCGGACGAGGTGACCCGGGTGGCCCGTGAGGTGGGCACCGACGGCATCCTCGGCGGTCAGGCGCGGGTGCCCGGTGTCTCCGGGACCTGGAAGGACCTGACCGACTCGGTGAACAGCATGGCCGACAACCTCACCGGCCAGGTGCGGCAGATCGCCGCGGTCACCACCGCCATCGCCAAGGGCGACCTCACGAAGAAGATCGACATCGAGGCGCGGGGCGAGATCCAGGAGCTGAAGAACACCATCAACACGATGGTCGACCAGCTGTCGAACTTCGCCGAGGAGGTCACCCGGGTCGCCCGCGAGGTGGGTACGGACGGCCAGCTCGGCGGGCAGGCGCGGGTCCGGGACGTCGAGGGCACCTGGAGCGACCTCACCCTGTCGGTGAACGAGATGGCCGGGAACCTCACCCGGCAGGTGCGGGCCATCGCGGCCGTCGCGACCGCGGTGACCCGCGGCGACCTGAACGTCAAGATCGACGGCGTGGACGCGGCCGGGGAGATCCAGGCGCTGCAGGAGAACATCAACACGATGATCGCCAACCTGCGGGACACCACCCTCGCCAACGACGAGCAGGACTGGCTGAAGTCGAACCTGGCCCGGATCTCCGGTCTGATGCAGGGCCGCCGGGACCTCGACGACGTCGCCTCGCTGATCATGAGCGAGCTGACGCCCGTGGTCTCGGCCCAGCACGGCGCCTTCTTCGTGGCGACGCCGACCGGTTCGGCCACCCACGACACCGAGCTGGTCGGGGAGGGCGACGGCTCGTACGAGCTGCGGATGCGCGGGAGTTACGGATACTCCGCCGGTTCCATGCCGACGTCCTTCCGCCCCGGTGAGACGCTGATCGGGACGGCTGCGGAGGAGAAGCGGACCATCCAGGTCAACGTGCCGCCGGGCTACCTCAAGATCTCGTCCGGGCTCGGCGAGGCGTCGCCGGCGCACGTGATCGTGCTGCCGGTGCTGTTCGAGGGGAAGGTCCTCGGCGTCATCGAGCTGGCGTCCTTCCAGCCGTTCACGCAGATCCAGCGGGACTTCCTCAACCAGATCGCCGAGCTGATCGCGACCACGGTCAACACCATCAGCGTCAACACCAAGACGGAGATGCTGCTCCAGCAGTCGCAGGAGCTGACCGAGCAGCTGAAGGAGCGGTCGGCGGAGCTGGAGCACCGGCAGAAGGAGCTGCAGAACTCCAACGCCGAACTGGAGGACAAGGCCGAGCTGCTGGCCCGTCAGAACCGGGACATCGAGGTCAAGAACACCGAGATCGAGGAGGCCCGGCAGGTCCTGGAGGAGCGGGCCGAGCAGCTCGCCGTCTCCATGCGCTACAAGTCGGAGTTCCTGGCCAACATGTCGCACGAGCTGCGCACCCCGCTCAACTCGCTGCTCATCCTGGCCAAGCTGCTCGCGGACAACGCGGAGACCAACCTGACGCCGAAGCAGGTCGAGTTCGCCGAGACCATCCACGGCGCCGGCTCCGACCTGCTCCAGCTCATCAACGACATCCTCGACCTGTCGAAGGTCGAGGCGGGCAAGATGGACGTCTCGCCGACCCGGATCGCGCTCGTCCAGCTCGTCGACTACGTGGAGGCGACCTTCCGGCCGCTCACCGCGGAGAAGGGCCTGGACTTCTCGGTGCGGGTCTCGCCCGAACTGCCCGCCACGCTCCACACCGACGAGCAGCGCCTCCTGCAGGTGCTGCGCAACCTGCTGTCGAACGCGGTGAAGTTCACCGACTCCGGCGCGGTGGAGCTGGTGATCCGGCCGGCCGGCGCGGACGTGCCGCAGTCCATCCGGGAGCAGCTGCTGGAGGCCGGGACGCTGCGCGACGCCGACGCCGACCTGATCGCCTTCTCGGTGACCGACACCGGCATCGGGATCGCGGCCAGCAAGATGCGGGTCATCTTCGAGGCGTTCAAGCAGGCCGACGGCACCACCAGCCGCAAGTACGGCGGCACCGGCCTCGGGCTGTCGATCAGCCGGGAGATCGCGCGGCTGCTCGGCGGCGAGATCTTCGCGGCGAGCGAGCCCGGCCGCGGCTCCACCTTCACGCTGTACCTGCCGCTCAACCCGACCGAGGTGCCGCCGAACGGACACGGGCAGGGCGAGGCGGACGGCGAGCCGCAGGAGAACGGGGACGGCCCGGACACGGGCGCCTTCCCGGCCTTCCCGCCCGCTCCCGTGCGCGGCGACGCGCGGTCCGGGGCCGGGGCGCTGTTCCGGCACCGGCGGAAGGCCGGGCCGCCGGCGGAGGCGCCGGCCGCGGCCGGCGCGGACGGGACCCGGGGCGCGGTGCCCGGGCAGCCGGGCCCGGAGACGCAGGCGGCCCCGGCCGCCGGGGAGCAGGTCGGCGCGGAGGCGGCGGAGGCCGCGCCGGAGCCGCGCCGCACCTTCTCCTTCGCGGGCGAGAAGGTCCTCATCGTCGACGACGACATCCGCAACGTGTTCGCCCTCACCAGCGTGCTGGAGCAGCACGGGCTCGCGGTGCTGTACGCGGAGAACGGGCGGGAGGGGATCGAGGTCCTGGAGCAGAACGACGACGTGACGGTCGTTCTGATGGACATCATGATGCCGGAGATGGACGGGTACGCGACGACGACGGCGATCCGGCGGATGCCGCAGTTCGCGGGGCTGCCGATCATCGCGCTCACCGCGAAGGCGATGAAGGGGGACCGGGAGAAGGCGATCGAGTCGGGCGCCTCCGACTACGTCACCAAGCCGGTCGACCCGGACTACCTGCTGTCGGTGATGGAGCAGTGGATGCGGGGCGCGTGACGGCCGCCGCCCGGTGCCGGACCCCGCGCGGGTGCGGTGCCGGGCGGCGTACTCCCGCCGTCCGCGTGTGAGAGCGGCCGGGACGGGGAACCTTCTCGACCCGCGCCCCGTTTCCGAACTGTGCACAGTGACATCACGGTGACAGGGTGTGGCGACGTGCGGGGTGCGGCTACGATGACCGGCACAAGGACGGACGGCGGCAGGAAGCCGTCCTCCGGGGCGGCGCCCGGTGCTTCCGCCGGTTCCGGCAGCGGTTCCGGAAGCCGGGTCGAGCCGTTGCCGGGACGAGGAGGACGGGGCATGGTGCAGAAGGCCAAGATCCTCCTGGTCGATGACCGGCCGGAGAATCTGCTGGCGCTGGAGGCCATTCTCTCCGCGCTCGATCAGACCCTGGTGCGGGCATCGTCCGGGGAGGAAGCGCTCAAGGCGCTGCTGACGGACGACTTCGCGGTCATCCTGCTCGACGTCCAGATGCCCGGCATGGACGGCTTCGAGACCGCGGCGCACATCAAGCGGCGCGAGCGGACCCGGGACATCCCGATCATCTTCCTCACCGCCATCAACCACGGTCCGCACCACACCTTCCGCGGGTACGCGGCGGGCGCGGTCGACTACATCTCGAAGCCGTTCGACCCGTGGGTGCTGCGGGCGAAGGTCTCGGTCTTCGTCGAGCTGTACATGAAGAACTGCAAGCTGCGCGAGCAGGCGGCGCTGCTGCGGCTCCAGCTGGAGGGCGGCGAGGGCGGCCAGGGCAAGGAGGCCGCCGGGCTGCTCGCCGAGCTGTCCGCCCGGCTCGCCGCCGTCGAGGAGCAGGCCGAGGCGCTGTCGAAGCAGCTGGACGACGAGTCGGCCGACGCGGCGGCCGTCGCGACCGCCGCCCATCTGGAGCGGAAGCTCACCGGGCTGCGGCGGGCGCTGGACGCGCTGGAGCCGGGCACCGGCGGCGCGCCCTCGCTGCCCGCGCAGGGCTGAGGGCCCGTCACCCGGCGGCCGGGACTCCGGTGACCGCCCGTCAGCTTCCGGCCGGGGCAAGGACGACACGTTCGGGTGAGGCGGACAGCCCGGCCGCTCACCGGTAACCTCGGCACCATGGCTTCACGTACGTCCGGCAAGAGTTCTCAGGGCACCGCGGCATCGCGCGCCGGCCGGACGACGGGCGGCGCGAAGAAGGCGGCGGCCAAGTCCGCGGCGAAGGCTCCGGCCAAGCCGCCGGCGAAGAAGGCGCCCGCGAAGCGCGCGCCCGCCAAGAAGACCACGAAGAAGACGGCGGCGAAGCGGCCCGCGCCGCGGCCGGCGCCGTCGCCGACCGGCGGCGTGTACAAGGTGGCCCGCGGCGCCGCGCACGGGGTCGGCGCGATGTTCCGGGGGATAGGGCGGGGCGCCAAGGGGCTCGACCCGGTGCACCGCAAGGACGGGCTCGCGCTGCTGCTGCTCGCCGCCGCGCTGATCGTCGCCGCCGGCACCTGGTCGCATCTGGAGAACCCGGTCGGCGACCTCGTCGAGATGCTGGTGACCGGCGCCTTCGGGCGGCTCGACCTGCTGGTGCCGCTGCTGCTGGGCGCGATCTCCTTCCGGCTGTTCTGCTATCCGGAGCGGCCGGAGGCCAACGGCCGGATCGTCATCGGGCTCTCCGCACTGGTCATCGGCGTCCTCGGGCAGGTCCACATCGCGTGCGGCTCGCCCGGCCGGGACGCCGGGTCGGAGGCCATGCAGGACGCGGGCGGGCTGATCGGCTGGGCGTCGTCGCAGCCGCTGGTCTTCATGACGGGGGAGGCGCTGGCCGTCCCGCTGCTGGTGCTGCTCACCCTGTTCGGGCTGCTCGTCGTCACCGCCACCCCGGTCAACGCGATCCCGCAGCGGCTGCGCGCGCTCGGCGTCCGGCTCGGACTGGTGGAGCCGGCGTACGAGGAGACCGCCGAGGAGTACGCCGACCCGGAGCCGTACGACGAGGAGTGGCGGGAGGCGCCGCCGCGCACCGCCCGGCCGGCCCGGCGCCGCACCGGCGGCCCGGCCGAGCCGTACGACGTGGACCGGGCCGAGGCGGAGGCGCTGGACCGGCGGGGCCGGGCACGCCGGCCGCGGACGGCGGCGCCGGACCACGACCACGGCCTGGACCCGGTGGACGTGGCCGCCGCGGCGGCGGCCGCGCTGGACGGCGCGGTGCTGAACGGGATGCCGCCGTCGCCGCTGGTCGCGGACCTCACCCGGGACGTGACCGGCGAGCGGGACGCGGCGCTCGCCCAGGGGGCCGGCGCGGCGGACGAGGCCACCGGGGCCGTACCGCCGCCGCCGAAGTCGCCGCCGAACGTGCCGACGGCGCGGGGCGGCGACAAGCGGCCGGCGGGGGGACCCGTACCGGATCTGACCAAGCCGGCGCCGGAGCCGGCGGACCTGCCGGCCCGGGCCGAGCAGCTTCAGCTGTCCGGCGACATCACCTACGCGCTGCCCTCGCTCGACCTGCTGGAGCGGGGCGGTCCGGGCAAGACGCGGTCGGCGGCGAACGACGCCGTCGTCGACGCGCTGACGAACGTGTTCGTCGAGTTCAAGGTGGACGCGGCCGTCACCGGCTTCACCCGGGGGCCGACGGTCACCCGGTACGAGGTCGAGCTCGGGCCCGCCGTGAAGGTCGAGAAGATCACCGCCCTGACGAAGAACATCGCCTACGCGGTGGCGTCGCCGGACGTGCGGATCATCTCGCCGATCCCCGGCAAGTCCGCCGTCGGCATCGAGATCCCCAACAGCGACCGCGAGATGGTCAACCTCGGCGACGTGCTGCGGCTCGCGGACGCGGCCGGCGACGAGCACCCGATGCTGGTCGCGCTCGGCAAGGACGTCGAGGGCGGCTACGTGATGGCCAACCTGGCGAAGATGCCGCACGTGCTGGTCGCCGGCGCCACCGGCTCCGGCAAGTCGTCGTGCATCAACTGCCTGATCACCTCGGTGATGATAAGGGCGACCCCGGAGGACGTCCGGATGGTGCTCGTCGACCCCAAGCGGGTCGAGCTCACCGCGTACGAGGGCATCCCGCACCTGATCACCCCGATCATCACCAACCCCAAGAAGGCCGCCGAGGCCCTCCAGTGGGTGGTGCGCGAGATGGACCTGCGCTACGACGACCTGGCCGCCTTCGGCTTCCGGCACATCGACGACTTCAACCAGGCCATCCGGGACGGCAAGGTGCAGCTGCCGCCCGGCAGCGAGCGCGAGCTGAAGACGTACCCGTACCTGCTCGTCATCGTCGACGAGCTGGCCGACCTGATGATGGTCGCGCCCCGGGACGTCGAGGACGCCATCGTCCGCATCACCCAGCTGGCCCGCGCGGCCGGCATCCACCTGGTGCTCGCCACCCAGCGGCCCTCGGTGGACGTCGTCACCGGTCTGATCAAGGCGAACGTGCCGTCCCGGCTCGCCTTCGCCACCTCCTCGCTCGCCGACAGCCGGGTCATCCTCGACCAGCCGGGCGCCGAGAAGCTGATCGGCAAGGGCGACGGCCTGTTCCTGCCGATGGGCGCGAACAAGCCGGTCCGCATGCAGGGCGCCTTCGTCACCGAGGCCGAGGTCGCGGCCGTGGTGCAGCACTGCAAGGACCAGATGACGCCGGTCTTCCGGGACGACGTCACCGTCGGCACCAAGCAGAAGAAGGAGATCGACGAGGAGATCGGCGACGACCTGGACCTGCTGTGCCAGGCGGCCGAGCTGGTGGTGTCGACGCAGTTCGGCTCGACGTCGATGCTCCAGCGGAAGCTGCGCGTCGGCTTCGCGAAGGCCGGCCGGCTGATGGACCTGATGGAGTCGCGGAACATCGTGGGACCGAGCGAGGGCTCCAAGGCGCGGGACGTCCTCGTCAAGCCGGACGAGCTGGACGGAGTGCTCGCGGTCATCCGCGGCGAGTCGGCGGAGTGACCGGGGGAGCGTGGGGACGCCGGGGCGGGGTACCCGTTCGAGACCCGGCCGAGACTCACTCGTAAGGGAACCGGGGGCAACCGTTTCCCCTGGCCGTACGTCAAGTTGGACGGAGGGACAGAAGGATGTCCCATCATCGCGGCGTACAGCCTCCTGGCGTACAAACCGCACCCGCCCGGTTGCCCCACCCTTTCGTACCACCCATAGACTGAACGTCCAGCAGGTGGCTACACGCTCGAAAGGCGCTCACGTGTCCATCGGCAACTCCCCCGAAGACGACCGGACGTTCCCGTCAGACGACCGGGAACCGATCGGCCGTACCCTTCAGCAGGCCCGCATCGCCGCCGGCCTCAGCGTCGAAGAGGTCAGCGCCTCCACCCGTGTCCGGATCCCGATCGTGCACGGCATCGAGGAGGACGACTTCTCGCGCTGCGGCGGCGACGTCTACGCGCGCGGTCACATCCGTACGCTGGCGCGTGCCGTCGGACTCGATCCGGCGCCCCTGATCGAGCGGTACGACGCCGAGCACGGTGGCCGTCCCGCGCCCACCCCCGCCGCCCCGCTCTTCGAGGCGGAACGTATCCGCCCCGAGCCGAGGCGGCCCAACTGGACCGCGGCCATGGTCGCGGCGATCGTCGCCGTCGTCGGCTTCGTCGGCTTCACCATGTTCGACGGCGCCGACGAGCCGAAGGGGAGCACGGCCGCCGAGGGCGGTCCGGCGCCCGCCCCGGAGAAGGCGACCTCCGCCGCCAAGCCCAAGCCGGTGAAGCCCGCCCCGAAGCCCACCGAGAGCGCCATCGCGGCCGTCCCCGCCGACAAGGTCACCCTCAAGCTCACCGCCGACGGCAAGAGCTGGATCTCGGCCAAGGCGTCCGACGGCAAGATGCTCTTCGACGGCTTCCTCCAGGAGGGCGACACCAAGACCTTCCAGGACGACGAGCAGGTCGACCTCGTCCTCGGCAACGCCGGCGCGATCGAGCTGTACGTGAACGGCAAGAAGGTCTCGGAGAAGTTCGAGGACGGCCAGGTGGAGCGGCTCAGCTACACCAAGGGCGACCCCGAGGCCGGCTGATCCCGGGCGTCCGGACGTGACCTCCGTCGTCGTCCGGATGTGACCTCCGTCGTTGTCCGGGTGTGACCTCCGTCGCGCAGGTGAACCCTGAGCGACGGGGTCACGTCCGGGACGAAGTAGTCTTGAGTCCATGCCCGAACGCCGTACCGTCGCCCTTGTCACTCTCGGCTGCGCCCGTAACGAGGTGGACTCGGAGGAGCTCGCAGGCCGCTTGGCAGCGGACGGCTGGGAGCTCGTCGAGAACGCCGAAGAAGCGGACGTCGCCGTCGTCAACACCTGCGGCTTCGTCGAAGCTGCCAAGAAGGACTCCGTCGACGCCCTGCTCGAAGCCAATGATCTGAAGGACCACGGCAAGACCCAGGCCGTCGTCGCCGTCGGCTGCATGGCCGAGCGCTACGGCAAGGAGCTGGCCGAGGCCCTCCCCGAGGCCGACGGCGTGCTCGGCTTCGACGACTACGCGGACATCTCCAACCGCCTCCAGACCATCCTCAGCGGCGGCAGTGTCGAGGCGCACACCCCGCGTGACCGCCGCAAGCTCCTCCCGCTCTCCCCGGTCGACCGCCAGCAGGCCGCCGCCGAGGTGGCGCTGCCCGGCCACGGAGCCGCCGAGGAGCCCGCCTCCGCTCCCGAGAACGTCCCTGGTGACCTGCCCGAGGGCATCGCGCCCGCCTCCGGCCCCCGCGCGCCGCTGCGCCGACGGCTCGACCGCAGCCCCGTCGCCTCCGTGAAGCTGGCCTCCGGCTGCGACCGCCGCTGCTCCTTCTGCGCCATCCCGTCCTTCCGCGGCAGCTTCGTCTCCCGCCGTCCCTCGGACGTGCTCAACGAGACGCGCTGGCTCGCCGAGCAGGGCGTCAAGGAGATCATGCTGGTCTCCGAGAACAACACCTCGTACGGCAAGGACCTCGGCGACATCCGCCTCCTGGAGAGCCTGCTGCCCGAGCTCGCCGCCGTCGACGGCATCGAGCGCGTCCGGGTCAGCTACCTCCAGCCGGCCGAGATGCGCCCCGGCCTGATCGACGTGCTCACCGGCACCGACAAGGTCGCGCCCTACTTCGACCTGTCGTTCCAGCACAGCGCCCCGGACGTGCTGCGCGCCATGCGCCGCTTCGGCGACACCGACCGCTTCCTCGACCTGCTCGCGACGATCCGCGAGAAGGCCCCGACGGCCGGCGCCCGCTCCAACTTCATCGTCGGCTTCCCCGGCGAGACCGAGGCCGACTTCGCCGAGCTGGAACGCTTCATCACCCACGCCCGGCTCGACGCCATCGGCGTCTTCGGCTACTCCGACGAGGACGGCACCGAGGCCGCCACGTACGAGAACAAGCTCGACCAGGAGGTCGTGGACGCGCGTCTCGCCCACCTGTCCCGGCTCGCCGAGGAGCTCACCGCGCAGCGCGCCGAGGAGCGGATCGGGGAGACGCTGGAGGTGCTGGTGGAGTCCGAGGACGAGGAGGACGGCTGGATCGGCCGCGCCGCCCACCAGGCTCCCGAGACGGACGGGCAGGTGCTGCTCGTCGACGGGGGTGGCGCGGGCCTGGACCTGGCCCCGGGCCGTATGGTCAGGGCGAAGGTCGTGGGCACCGAGGGCGTCGACCTCGTGGCGGAGTACGTCGAGGAGGTGGGCAGATGACCGGAGTCCCGGCATCCGCGACGGACGGGACCGGAAGGCCCGCGCCCCGCGGCAAGCTGGGCGCGGCGGCCGTGAACCCCGTGAGTCTGTGGAACATCGCCAACATCCTCACCATGATCCGGCTCGTCCTCGTGCCGGGCTTCGTGGTGCTGCTGCTCCAGGACGGCGGGCACGACCCGGTCTGGCGGGCCTGGGCGTGGGCGGCGTTCGCCGTGGCCATGATCACGGACGTCTTCGACGGACATCTGGCCCGTACGTACAACCTGGTCACCGACTTCGGGAAGATCGCGGACCCGATCGCCGACAAGGCGATCATGGCCGCCGGACTGGTCTGTCTGTCGGCGCTGGGCGACCTGCCCTGGTGGGTGACGGCCGTGATCCTGGCGCGCGAGCTGGGGATCACGCTGATGCGGTTCTGGGTGATCCGGCACGGGGTGATCCCGGCCAGCCGCGGCGGCAAGATGAAGACGCTCGCCCAGGGCACGGCGGTCGGCATGTACGTGCTGATGCTGACTGGCCCGCTGGCGACGCTGCGCTTCTGGGTGATGACGGTGGCGGTCGTGCTGACCGTCGTCACCGGTCTGGATTATGTGCGACAGGCGGTCGTCCTCCGGCGCCGCGGACTGGCGGCCGAGCGGGCCTCCGCGCGCGCGGAGGCGTCGGCGCGATGAGCGGGGCGGCCGCGCGGGTCCTCGCGCTGCTCGCGCAGCGGGGCGGGACGCTGGCCGTCGCCGAGTCGCTGACCGGGGGGCTCGTCGCCGCGGAGCTGACCGGGGTGCCGGGGGCGTCCCGCAGCTTCCTCGGCTCGGTGACGGCGTACGCGACCCCGCTCAAGCACGCGCTGCTGGGGGTGGACGCCGGCCTGCTGAGCGAGCGCGGCGCGGTGGATCCCGAGGTCGCGGTGCAGATGGCACGGGGGGTACGGGACCGGCTGGGCGCCGACTGGGGGATGGCGACCACGGGTGTCGCGGGGCCCGATCCGCAGGACGGGCAGCCGGTCGGCACCGTCTACGTGGCGGTCGCCGGACCTGCCACGACAGGCGCGGCGGCCGGGAAAGTGGTCTCGTTGAGATTGAACGGCGACCGCGCGGAAATCCGTAGAGAGAGCGTGCGGAGCGTGCTCGAACTGCTCCAGGCGGAACTCTCGGAAAATGCGCGGGCACAGGATACGGAACAGAACGGGGGGAATTGATGTTTGCAGCCCAGAGAGAACACGACATCGCTCCCCGCACGGCCGCGGCGCGAGGCGGTACGGTGGGGCGTGAAGGATGCGGCTACGCGGTCCGAGGAGGGAGCCACCGATGATCCTGCTCCGTCGCCTGCTGGGTGACGTGCTGCGTCGGCAGCGCCAGCGCCAGGGCCGTACTCTGCGCGAAGTCTCCTCGTCCGCCCGAGTCTCGCTCGGCTATCTCTCCGAGGTGGAGCGGGGGCAGAAGGAGGCTTCCTCCGAACTGCTCTCCGCGATCTGCGACGCGCTGGACGTACGGATGTCCGAGCTCATGCGCGAAGTGAGTGACGAACTGTCGCTCGCCGAACTGGCCGAGTCGGCGGCGTCGAGCGAACCGGTGCCGGCACCGGTCCGTCCGATGCTCAATTCGGTGTCGGTGACGTCGGTGGCCGGTGTGCCCACCGAGCGGGTGACCATCAAGGCGCCCGCGGAGGCCGTGGACGTCGTCGCCGCCTGAAACCGAACGGGACCGAGCCCCGGTCGGCGCCCCTCACGGGGTGTCGGCCGGGGCTTCGTCATGACGGTCCGTAGTGTGGTGCCTTTTGTTTGAGATGTCGGATTCCGGACAGGCGTGCCATGGTGGGGGATACGTACGACTGGTTGGAGATTCCGTATGTCTGTCGTGAAGAGCTCGCTGTCCGACGCCGACCTCAAGACGGTCGGTGAGGCCCTCCAGGGCGCGCTGGTCGACCTCGTCGACCTGGCGCTGGTCGCCAAGCAGGTGCACTGGAACGTCGTCGGGCCGCGCTTCCGCTCCGTCCACCTCCAGCTCGACGAGGTGGTGGACACCGCTCGGACGCACTCCGACACGGTGGCCGAGCGTGCCTCGGCGATCGGGGTGAACCCCGACGGACGCGCGGCGACGGTGGCCTCCACCAGTGCGATCGGCACCGTGCCCGAGGGCTGGATCAAGGACGTGGAGGCCGTGGAGATCCTGGTGGCCTCGCTCGGCGCCGTCATCACCCGGATGCGGGAACGGATCGCGGCCACCGAACAGCCCGACCCCGTCAGCCAGGACATCCTCATCGGCCTCACCGCCGACCTCGAAAAGCACTCGTGGATGTTCCAGGCGGAGACCGCCTAGGGCGGCCGGGGTGGTGCGAGGTGCGGTGCGCGGGGGCGTCCGCCGGATCGTGCGCGGGGTGCGCGCCGGGGCTGATCCCGGTGCGCCCTCCCGCCGGGTGATCCTGCCGGTCTAGCGTCGGGCGCAGGAGGCGGCCATGGTACGGCGACGGGTTCCGCTGGTGACGCTCACGCTGATCGCGGTCGGGCTGGTGGTCGGGGGGCTCTGGTGGTGGGCGGTGCTGCGTCTGCTGCTGGTTCCGGGCGAGTCCGGTGCGGTCGAGGGGGCGGTGGCGGCCGGCGGGTGGGGGCTGAGCCTGTTGCCGGTGCACGTGGCTGCCTCCTCCCGGCCCGCGCGTCTCCTCACGGCCTCGCGTCTCACCACGGCATGGCGACGCCGCCGTTCGGGCGCAGGATCTGGCCCGTCGTGAACGAGGAGGCGTCGCAGGCGAGGTGGAGGATCGCGTGGGCGACGTCCTCGGGCTCGCCGACCCGCCGCAGCGGGGAGTGACGGACCATCGCCGCCTCGGCCCGCTCCTGGGCGGCCGGTTCGTGACGGTCCGTCAGGGGTGTGCGTATCCAGCCGGGGGCGACCGCGTCGACCCGGATGCCGTACGGGCCCGCCTCGACGGCGAGCGTCTTGGTGAGCTGCACGACGGCGGCCGTCGCGACGCTGTGGCAGAGCAGGCCGGGGCTCGCGCCCGGCTCGTCGCGGTCCGCCAGGTGCAGGGTCGCGCCCGCCCGGGCGAGGAGGACGGCGCCGGCGCGGCCGATGCCGCTCGCGGCGCCCGTCACGAACGCGGTGCGGCCGGTGAGGTCGTACGCCGAGGGGCTTATGAGGGGCCGTACGACCGTATCTGACGGGTCGTCAATTGCTGTTCGGGCGGGGATTCGTGGAGGTTTCCTCCGGGTCGCGCTGGCAGGACGGGCACCAGTACGTGACCCGGTCGCCCAGCTCCGCCTTGCGGATCGCGGCGCCGCAGCGCAGACACGGGCGGCCCTTGCGGCCGTAGACGTACAGCGGGGTGCCGGGGCGGCGGCTCGTCGTGGTGCGCCGTTCCGGGCGGTCCTTGTTCTCCTCCAGCAGCCGGTGCGCGGTCGCCACCAGGCGGGGCGGGACGTCCGGCGCCAGCTCGCCGACCGGCAGCCAGGGGCTGACGGCCGCCAGGAACGCCAGCTCCGACTTGTACACGTTCCCGATGCCGGCGAGGTTCCGCTGGTCGAGCAGGGCCTCGCCGAGCATGCGGGACGGATCCCCGAGCAGCCGCCGGACAGCCTCCTCCGGGTCCCAGTCCGGGCCGAGCAGGTCGGGGCCCAGATGCCCCACCACCCCCGGCTCGTCGGCGGTCCGGATCAGCTCCAGCACCGGCAGGCGGTAGCCGTACGCGGTGTACGCCTCGTTCCCGAGCACGGCGCGGATCTGGTGCCCCGGGCCGCCGCGCGGGCGCTCCCCGGTGGCGTACACCTTCCAGGCACCGTCCATCCGCAGGTGCGAGTGGAGGGTGAGGCCGCCGTCGATCCGGGTCAGCAGGTGCTTGCCGCGCGGGGTGACGTCCAGGACCGCGCGGCCGGTGAGGTCCGCGGTCGCGAACCGGGGCACCCGCAGGTCCGAGCGGGTCAGCACCCGCCCGGCCAGCGCCTCGTGCAGCCGGCGGGCGGCCAGCCAGACGGTGTCTCCTTCGGGCACGCGCGCTCCTCCCCGCGGGTCACGGTCTGAGCCGCAGGCCTCGCGGGCCCGCGACGAATCCGGCGGTCTCCAGCGGGCGGGCCAGCGGGGACGTCAGGGCCGTCGCGCCGTTGATCCGCTCCACCGTGACCGTACCCAGCGCGCCCGCGCGCGCGGACTCGGCGAGGGCTCCGGCCGCCGCCGTCAGCGCCGGGTCGTCCGGCTCCGCCGGCCAGCACAGCAGCGACTTGCCGCCCCGCTCCACGTACAGCGTCAGATCGCCGTCGACCAGCACCACCAGCGCGCCCGCCTTGCGGCCCGGCTTGTGCCCGGCGCCGTCCGGCGGCTCCGGCCACGACAGCGCCGCCCCGTACGCGTTCGCCGGATCGGCCGCCGCCAGCACCACCGCGCGCGGACCCGCGCCCGCCTCCGCGCCCCGGTCCCGGGCGGTCGCCGCCGCCCGCAGCCGGTCCACGGCCCCGTCCATCGCGAACTGGGCCGCTCCCAGTCCCTCCACCACATAGCCCCGCCGGGCCTGCCCGCTGTCCTCGAAGGCCGACAGGATCCGGTAGACCGCCGAGAAGCCGCCCTCGACGCCCTCGGCGGCCACCGCGCCGCGGGTCACCACCCCGTGCCGGTCCAGGAGGGTGCGGGCCAGGGCGTGGGCCCGGTGCGTCGGCTCCGGCTCCGCGGGCGGCAGCAGCGCCCAGCGGCCCGAGACAGTCGGCGGGCCCGAGCGCGAGGCCGGGCGGCTGGTGCCCAGGGCCCCGAACCGTCCGCGCGGCACGGTGCGGCGGGCCCGGTGGGCGGTCGACCCGGCGGTGCGGCCCGAGCCGAGCAGGGCGCGCAGGGGCGCCACGGTGTCGTTGGTGAGCCGGCCCGACCAGGCCAGGTCCCACAGGGCGTCCGCGAGCTGCGGGTCCGTGGCGTCCGGATGGGTGGTGATCCGGACCTGGTCGGCGATCTGCCGGAAGAACAGGCCGTACCCGCCGGACAGGGCCGCCAGCACCGACTCGTGGAGCGCGGTCAGCTCCAGCGGGTGCGGCGGCGGCAGCAGCAGCGGGGCCGCGTCCGCCAGATAGAGCGACACCCAGCCGTCCTTGCCGGGCAGCGCGCCGGCCCCGGCCCAGACGACCTCGCCGGTCGTGGTCAGCTCGTCCAGCATCGCCGGGGAGTAGTCCCGGACCCGGGACGGCAGGACCAGCTTCTCCAGCGCCGACGCCGGCACCGGCGCGCCCTGCAGCTGCTCCACCGCCCGGGCCAGGCCGTCGATGCCGCGCAGACTGCTGCCCCCGAGGTGCTGCCACTGCGGCAGGAAGGTGCCCAGAGCCGCCGGCGGCACCGGCTCCAGCTCGTGCCGCAGCGCCGCCAGCGAGCGGCGGCGCAGTCGGCGCAGCACGGCCGCGTCGCACCACTCCTGGCCGATCCCCGACGGGTGGAACTCGCCCTGCACGACCCGGCCGGCGGCGGCCAGCCGCTGGAGCGCGCCGTCCGTGACCGCGGCACCCAGGCCGAAACGGGCCGCCGCCTGCGAGGAGGTGAAGGGGCCGTGGGTGCGGGCGTACCGCGCGAGGAGGTCGCCGAGCGGGTCCTTTACCGGCTCCGTGAACGCCTCCGGCACGCCGACCGGCAGCGCCGTGCCGAGCGCGTCCCGCAGCCGGCCCGCGTCCTCGACCGCCGCCCAGTGCTCCGTGCCCGCGATCCGCACCGCGATCGCGCGGCGGGACCGGGCCAGCTCGCGCGCCCAGTCCGCGTCGGCGCCGCGCGCGGCCAGCTCCTCGTCGGTCAGCGGGCCGAGGACCCGCAGCAGGTCCGCGACGCCCTCCCGGTCCTTGATCCGCCGCTCCTCGGTGAGCCACTGGAGCTCCCGCTCCAGCTCCGTCAGCACCTCCGGGTCCAGCAGCTCCCGCAGCTCGGCCTGGCCGAGCAGCTCCGCCAACAGCCGGGAGTCCAGGGACAGTGCCGCCGCCCGCCGCTCGGCGAGCGGGGAGTCGCCCTCGTACAGGAACTGGGCCACGTAGCCGAAGAGCAGCGAGCGGGCGAAGGGGGACGGCTCGGGGGTGGTGACCTCGACGAGACGGACCCGGCGGGCCTCGATGTCGCCCATCAGCTCGGTCAGGCCGGGGACGTCGAAGACGTCCTGGAGGCATTCGCGGACGGCCTCCAGGACGATCGGGAAGGAGCCGAACTCGCTCGCCACCTGGAGCAGCTGCGAGGCCCGCTGCCGCTGCTGCCAGAGCGGGGTCCGCTTCCCCGGGTTCCGCTTCGGCAGCAGCAGGGCCCGGGCGGCGCACTCGCGGAACCGGGACGCGAACAGCGCGGAGCCGCCCACCTGGTCGGTGACGATCTGCGCGACCTCGCCCCGGTCGAAGACGGCGTCCGCGGCGCCGACCGGCGCCTGGTCCGCGTCGTACGCCGTGTCCTGGTGCCGGCTCGGGTCGACCGGCTCGTGGTCCAGCAGGTCGAGCCCCATGTCGAGGCCCATCAGATCGGCGTCCGGCAGCCGCAGCACGATCCCGTCGTCCGCGTGCATCACCTGCGCGTCCATGCCGTACCGCTCGGAGAGCCGGGCACCCAGCGCCAGCGCCCACGGCGCGTGCACCTGCGCGCCGAACGGGGAGTGGATCACGACCCGCCAGTCGCCCAGCTCGTCGCGGAACCGCTCCACCAGGATGGTGCGGTCGTCCGGCACGTGGCCGCACGCCTCCCGCTGCTCCTTCAGATACGCCAGGACGTTGTCCGCCGCCCAGCCGTCCAGGCCCGCCGTGAGGAGCCGCAGCCGGGCGTCCTCCTCGCCGAGCCCGCCCAGCTCGCGCAGGAACGCGCCGACCGCCCTGCCCAGCTCCAGCGGGCGCCCCAGCTGGTCGCCCTTCCAGAACGGCAGCCGGCCCGGCACGCCCGGCGCCGGGGTCACCAGGACCCGGTCACGTGTGATGTCCTCGATCCGCCAGGACGTGGTGCCCAGCGTGAAGACGTCGCCGACCCGCGACTCGTACACCATCTCCTCGTCGAGCTCGCCGACCCGGCCGCCGCCCTTCTTCGGGTCGGACCCGGCCAGGAACACCCCGAACAGGCCCCGGTCCGGGATCGTGCCGCCCGACGTGACCGCGAGCCGCTGCGCGCCCGGCCGGCCGGTGACCGTGCCCGCGACCCGGTCCCACACCACGCGCGGGCGCAGCTCGGCGAAGGCGTCCGAGGGGTAGCGGCCGGCGAGCATGTCCAGCACGCCGGTGAAGGCCGACTCGGGGAGCGAGGCGAAGGGCGCGGCCCGGCGCACCACCGTCAGCAGGTCGTCCACCTGCCAGGTGTCGAGGGCGACCATCGCGACCAGCTGCTGCGCCAGCACGTCCAGCGGATTGGCCGGGATCCGCAGCGACTCGATGGCCCCGGACCGCATGCGCTCGGTGACCACGGCGGCCTGCACCAGGTCGCCGCGGTACTTCGGGAAGACCACGCCGGTGGACACCGCGCCGACCTGGTGCCCCGCGCGGCCCACGCGCTGGAGCCCGGAGGCCACGGACGGCGGGGACTCGACCTGGACCACCAGGTCGACGGCGCCCATGTCGATGCCGAGCTCCAGACTGGAGGTGGCGACCACGGCGGGCAGCCGCCCCGCCTTCAGGTCCTCCTCGACCTGGGCGCGCTGCTCCTTGGACACCGAGCCGTGGTGGGCGCGGGCGAGCAGCGGCGGCGCGCCCTGCGCCGCACCCGACTGGGCCATGATCTCGGCGGGCGGGGCGCCCTCCGGCACGGGTTCGCCGGTGGCCCGTTCGTAGGCGATCTCGTTCAGGCGGTTGCAGAGCCGCTCGGCGAGGCGCCGGGAGTTGGCGAACACGATGGTGGAGCGGTGGGCCTGGACGAGGTCCGCGATCCGCTCCTCCACGTGGGGCCAGATCGACGGCTTGTCCCCGCCCTCCTTGCCCTCCGAGGCGGGGGAGCCGCCCAGTTCGCCCATGTCCTCCACCGGCACGACGACGGAGAGGTCGAACTCCTTGCCCGACGGCGGCTGCACGATCTCCACCTGGCGGCCGGGGGAGAGGAAGCGGGCGACCTCGTCGACCGGGCGGACCGTGGCCGACAGGCCGATCCGGCGCGCGGGACGGGGCAGCAGCTCGTCCAGCCGCTCCAGGGTGAGGGCGAGGTGCGCGCCGCGTTTGGTGCCGGCGACCGCGTGGACCTCGTCCAGGATGACCGTCTCCACTCCGGCCAGCGCTTCCCGGGTGGCCGAGGTCAGCATCAGGAACAGCGACTCGGGGGTGGTGATCAGGATGTCCGGCGGCCGGGTGGCGAGCGCGCGCCGCTCGGCCGCCGGGGTGTCGCCGGAGCGGATGCCGACCCGCACGTCCGGCTCGGGCAGCCCGAGCCGGACGGACTCCTGGCGGATGCCGGTCAGCGGCGAGCGGAGGTTCCGCTCCACGTCGACCGCGAGCGCCTTCAGCGGCGACACGTACAGCACCCGGCAGCGCTTCTTGGGATCGGCGGGCGCGGGCGAGGACGCCAGCCGGTCCAGCGAGGCGAGGAACGCGGCCAGCGTCTTGCCCGAGCCGGTCGGTGCCACCACGAGCACGTCGGAGCCCGCGCCGATGGCCCGCCAGGCGCCCTCCTGGGCGGCGGTGGGCGCGGTGAACGCCCCGGTGAACCACCCGCGGGTGGCCGGGGAGAAGTCTTCGAGCGCGGACGTGACCATGCCCCCCATCGTGCACCCCGCCACCGACAACCGCCGCGACCTGTGGACAACCCGGCCCGGCCGGTGCTCACCCTCACCCCCACGAGTGGACCCGCTCTCGCGGCCCGGACCTGGGCGGACGCAGAATGGAGGCATGACGAGGGGCGAACGGGCACGGTACTGGCAGTACGCCGAGCTGCCGGGAGTCGACCTGCTGCACGCCCGCTACATCGAGAAGGCCTTCTCCCGGCACACCCACGAGACCTTCGTCTACGCCGCGATCACCGAGGGTGTCGAGGCGTTCCACTACAAGGACGACCTCGTGCACGCCGGACCGGGGCAGATAGCCCTGGTGAACCCGGACACCCCGCACACCGGTCACGCGGGCGTCCCGGAGGGCTGGACCTACCGCACGATCTACCCGGACGCGGAACTCGTCCGGTCCATCGCCGCCGACGTGCTCACCGTCCGCGGCCCGGTCGGCTTCACCCAGCCCGTCGTCGACGACCCGTACGCCGCCCAGCTCGTCGTCGGCGTCCACCGGGCCGCCGAGGAGGGCAACGCGCTGGCCGCCGACAGCCTGCTGCGCCTGGTCACGGCGCGGATGCTGCGCAGCCACGGCGGCCGGCTCCGCCCGCTGGCGCCGCGGAGCGCGGGGGCCAGGGACGCGGCGCGGGCCCGTGCCGTCCTGGAGGAGCGGATGGCCGAGCCGCCGACCCTGGAACGGCTCGCCGCGGACCTCGGCACCAGCCCGTTCGCCCTGCTGCGGGCCTTCCGCGCCGCGTACGGCATGCCGCCGCACACCTGGCTCACCGACGCGCGGGTCCGCCGGGCCCGGCGGCTGCTGGACGCCGGCACGTCGCCCGCCGAGGCCGCCGTCGCCGTCGGCTTCACGGACCAGCCGCACCTGAACCGGCACTTCACGCGGAGCGTCGGCGTCCCGCCCGGCGCCTACCAGCGCGCCCGCGGGCTGCGGCGCAAGAACGTACAAGACGCGCCGCCGGCCGCTCCGTAACGTCGGCGGCGTGGCAGAACAGACAGCACACCCCGCCACGCGGGACATACGTGACAACCCGCCCGCCGGTAAGGCCGGGCCCGCCGCCGGGAAGCCCGACGCGGCCGTGGTCAGGGACGCCCTCGGCGTCGGCGTCGCCGTCGGGCTCTCCGGCTTCGCCTTCGGCGTGACCTCGGCGGGCGCCGGACTCACCCTCCTCCAGACCTGCGCGCTCAGCCTCCTCGTCTTCACCGGCGCCTCGCAGTTCGCCCTCGTCGGCGCCCTCGCCGGCGGCGGGAACCCGTTCACGGCCGCCGCCGGGGCCTTCTTCCTCGGCACCCGCAACGCCTTCTACGGACTGCGTCTCTCCCAGCTCCTCGCCCTGCCGAGGCTCGCGAAGCCGTTCGCCGCGCAGTGGGTCATCGACGAGACCACCGCCGTCGCCCTCGCGCAGCCGGACCGCAGGTCCGCCCGGATCGGGTTCACCGTCACCGGGCTCACCCTCTACGTCCTGTGGAACCTCACCACCCTGCTCGGGGCACTCGGCGCCGAGGCCATCGGCGACACCGCCGCCTGGGGACTCGACGCCGCCGGGCCGGCCGTCTTCCTCGCCCTGCTCGCCCCGATGCTGACCTCCGCGACCGAGCGGGCCACCGCCGGGGTCGCCGTCGTCCTCGGCCTCGGCCTGCTGCCCGTGCTGCCGGCCGGCGTCCCCGTGCTCGTCGCGGCGCTCGCCGCCCCCACCGTCCTCTGGTTCCAGGGCCGCCGGGCCCGCAAGACCACCGCACCGGACGAGGAGACCACCCGATGAACGCCCTGAACGGCACCCAGGTCTGGATCGCGATCGGCCTCACCGTCGCCGGCTGCTACCTGGTCAAGCTCACCGGCCTGCTCGTGCCCGCCCAGACCCTGGAGCGGCCCCTCGTCCAGCGGCTCGCCGCACTGCTTCCCGTCGCCCTGCTGGCGGCGCTCACCGCCCAGCAGACCTTCGGCACCGGCACCGACCTCGTGCTGGACGCCCGGGCCGCCGGCGTCGGCGCCGCCGCGCTCGCGCTGGTGCTGCGCGCGCCGTTCCTGGTCGTGGTCGGCGCCGCCGTCGCCGTGACCGCGGGCGTACGGGCCCTGGGCGGCTGAACCGCCCCCCTCGCCGGACGGCCGGGCCGGGCCCCACGCGCGCGCGTGGCCCGGTCAGGCGTCCAGCGGGCGTCCGTACGCGCGCAGCGTGCGCAGGGCCTCGATCGTGACGATCGGCCGCGACTCCAGGGCAGAGCCCGGCGCCCAGGCCCGCCACCGGATCGGCCAGCCCCCGTCCTCGGCCTGCTCCGCCGCGAGGAAGTCCAGCGAGCGGGACAGCTCCTCGTCGGTGAACCAGCCCCGGGCCAGCGAGTCCGGCACGCGCGCGTAGTCGTGCGGATAGTGGTGCTCGCCCGGCGCGTACCCGTCCGCCACCGGGAAGTCCTCCGGCCGGTCCGGGTCCAGGACCGCGAGCCGCTGCTCGCGCACCAGCCGCCCGAGCCGGTCGGCCGCCGCCTCGGCCCGCGGCCGGTCCGGCGCCGAGTCGAGGAAGGCCACCGCGGCCTGCACCTCGTACGGATGCGACTTCTCCAGCGACTCCACCGCCGCCCAGCAGAACTCGGTCGCCCGGAACAGCCAGGCGTGCCAGACCTGGTTGCGGTGGAGGGTCCCCACCACCGGGCCCGTGGAGAGCAGCTCCCCGGGCGGGTCGTCCACGACCGGCACGAACGGCGCCGACGGATAGCCGCGCTGCGAGGGGTGGATCGCCGGCAGCGCCCCCTCGTGCGTGGACACCGCCGTCAGATAGCGGCAGATCCGCTCCACCCGCAGCCCGCCGCAGCGCCCGATCGAGTCGAGGACCCGCAGCGCGTGGGCGGTGTGCAGCGGCTGGCTCACCGGGCCCCGCAGATCCGGTTCGAGCCCGTGGCCGTAACCGCCGTCCTCGTCGAGGTACGCGGTCAGGGCCGCCTCCACCGGATCCGCGCCGCCGCGCAGGAAGTGGTAGGCGAAACGGCGCTGTTCCAGCACCCGGGCCGTCAGCCAGACGAACCGCTCGGCGCGGGCGAGTGGCGACCCGGGAGCCGCCGGAGGGGAGATCGGGGAGGAGAGGGGTTTTTCGGCCATGCTCCGACCGTAGGGCGGAACGGCCCGCTGGCAAGCCCCGGCGGACGGGCTGCACTCTTGGGAGCGGGATACTGGAGTCATGCGGTTGACGATTTTCTGGGAGCGGATGGCCGACCACTTCGGCTCCGCGTACGCGGACTCCTTCGCGCGCGACCACGTGCTGTCCGAACTGGGCGGCCGGACCGTCCACGAGGCGCTGGACGCCGGCTGGGAGGCGAAGGACGTGTGGCGGGCGGTCTGCGCCGCCATGGACGTGCCCGCCGAGAAGCGCTGAGCCACGGGGCGGCGGCGATCCGCCGGGACCGGGGCGGAACGTCCGACGGGTGCGCGAGACTGGCGGGGTGGCCCCGACTGACGACACCGAGAAGACCAGCCCGCAGACACCCGCGGCGCCCGCCGCCCGGAGCACGGCGCCCGAGGCGAGCCCGGTCCCGGGCGACGCCGCCGCCGGCCCCGGCTCCGGCGGGCGGCCACCCGCCGAAGCCGTCGCCACCCCCGCGGCGTCCGGGGCCCACATGCCCCGCTGGCTGCCGCGCGCGATGGTCCTCGCGCTCGCCCTGTACGCCTGCTTCCTCCTCGGCGACTGGGCCTTCCACCAACTCGTCGGCCTGCTCGTCAACATCCTCCTCGCCTTCTTCCTGGCGCTCGCCATCGAACCGGCCGTCGGCCGCATGGCGGCGCGCGGAATGCGCCGGGGACTCGCCACCTTCCTCGTCTTCTTCGGCGTCCTGGCCACCGGCATCGGCTTCGTCGTCCTGCTCGGCTCGATGCTCGCCGGGCAGATCGTCGACATGGTCGAGAACTTCCCCCAGTACCTCGACTCGCTGATCAACTGGCTCAACCAGACCTTCCACACCGACCTCTCCCGGGTCGAGGTCCAGGACAGCGTGCTCAAGTCGGACTGGCTGCAGAAGTACGTGCAGAACAGCGCCACCGGTGTCCTCGACGTCTCCGCGACCGTCCTCGGCGGGCTCTTCCGGCTGCTGACGATCTTCCTCTTCGCCTTCTACTTCGCCGCCGACGGGCCGCGCCTGCGCCGCGCGCTCTGCTCCGTCCTGCCGCCCGCCCGCCAGGCCGAGGTGCTGCGCGCCTGGGAGATCGCCGTCGACAAGACCGGCGGCTACCTCTACTCGCGCGGTCTGATGGCCCTCATCTCCGGCGTCGCGCACTTCGTGCTCTTCGAGATCCTGGACGTCCCCTACGCCCCCGCGCTCGCGGTCTGGGTCGGTCTGGTCTCCCAGTTCATCCCCACCATCGGCACCTATCTGGCCGGCGCGCTGCCGATGCTGATCGCCTTCACCGTGAACCCCTGGTACGCGCTGTGGGTGCTCGGCTTCGTCGTCGTCTACCAGCAGTTCGAGAACTACGTGCTCCAGCCGAAGCTCACCTCCAAGACGGTCGACATCCACCCGGCGGTGGCCTTCGGCTCCGTGATCGCGGGCACCGCGCTGCTCGGCGCGGTCGGCGCGCTGATCGCCATCCCGGCCGTGGCCACCCTCCAGGCGTTCCTCGGGGCGTACGTGAAGCGGTACGACGTCACGGACGACCCCCGGGTGCACGGCTACCGCAGGTACGGCGAGGCGGTCGTGGCCCGGCTCCAGAAGGCCCTCCACTCCAAGAAGGAGAACCACGAGGACCACGAGGACGCGGAGAACCACGAGAACCAGGGAGGCGCCGGGAACGGGTGACAGCGGCGCACCCTCCCCGCCGCCGCGGGGTTCAGAGGTACGAGGGGCCGGTGACGCGGCCCCGGAACGCGTACCAGACCCATCCCTGGACGGCGGCGAGCAGTGGGGTGACGACGGCGAGCGCGGGGACCAGCAGGGCCAGCGTCCCCGGCGCCGCCGCCCGCTCGGCCAGCGGCAGGGCACTGCCGGCCCAGAGCGGCAGCCCGCCCAGCAGGACCGCCGTGAGCGCGAGCGGATGCCAGGGCCGCCCGGCCCGGCCGACCAGCCGCCGGGCCCGCTGGTACGGGGCGCCGGTGAGCCGCAGCGAGGCGAAGCCGAGACCGTGCGCCGCGAACAGGGCGGCGACCGCGGCCGCGGCCACGACGGCGACGGGCCCGCTGGCGGGCTCGTACGGTCTGCCGGTGAGGAGGGCCGCCAGCAGCAGGCCCCAGGACAGCGCGAGCGTCCAGCTGCCGGCCGTCACGGCGGCGTCGCACGCCGCACGCCAGCCGCGCCCCGGGCCCCGGCCCCGCGACCACAGGCCCGCGTCCCGCACGATCCATCCGGCCAGCAGCGCCACCAGCACCGGCGCCTGACCGCTCATCAGCTCGCCCTCCAGCGCGGGGAAGCAGCCGACGAGGACTCCGGCGGTGGCGACCAGCCACACCTCGTTCCCCAGGAAGAAGGGGGCGAAGGAGGCGAGGACGAGTCTGCGTTCGGCGTCTCCGCGGCCGAGCCAGGGCAGCAGCATGCCGCTGCCGATGTCCGTGCCGGCGAGCACGAACCAGCCGCTGGTGAAGAGGGCGAGCAGGGCGACGGCGAGGGTTTCCACGGTTCTCCTCGGGCCGGAACGGAACGGGTCGGAATAGGGGTGCGGCGCAAGCGGGACGGGCCGGAGACGGAAAGGGCCGGTCAGTAGCGGGGCAGGGGTGCGGCGGTGGCGGGCGGCGAGTCGTCGGGGACGCGCTCGTCCCGGCCGAGGGCCGTCTCGACCGGGCCGCGGCGGGCGTGCCGGGCCAGCAACCAGAAGTTCAGGACGGCGAGCAGCAGGAACAGCGTGGCGAACACGGCCAGGGAGAGCCGCATCGTGCCGGGGGAGAGGTCCGAGACGGCGTCCTCGGTCCGCAGCAGGCCGTACACCACCCACGGCTGGCGGCCCGCCTCACGGAAGACCCAGCCGCCGGTCATGGCGAGGTACGGCAGCGGCACGGAGGCCATGAGGACCAGGTGCCAGAGCCGGAACCGCAGGACGGCCTTGCGGAACGCGGCGAGGACCACCCCGGCGAGGCAGAGGTACATCATCAGGCCGAAGCTGATGAGCATCACCAGCCCGCCGCCCCGGGTGAGGCCCTCGGAGGGTATGTAGTCGCCGGGGCCGAACAGGGTCGTCAACTCGGCCTGCACCCGGGCGATCTCGGCCGCCTGCCCCCGGAAGACGGCCGCCTTCATCGGCTGGAAGGAGGCGAGGGACGCGAACTGGAGGCCGCCGCTGACCGCCGCCGCCATCAGCGCCGGCGCCGCGACGAACACGCCCGTCCGCAGGCTCCGCCGGAAGAAGTCCGTCTCCGCCGTGCGCCGGAAGAGGTGGTAGGCGCTCACCCCGGCCATGAAGAAGCCGGCGGTGAGCAGCGCTCCGGCCAGGATGTGGGCGAGCGGGAGGAGCGCGGCCGGGTTGGTGAGGACGGCGCCGGGGTCGGTGAGGACGAGCTCGCCGTCCTCCGAGCCGTACCCCACCGGATGGTTGAGGAAGCCGTTGGAGACGAGGATCCAGTACGCGGAGAGGTACGCGGTCAGGACCACGACCCAGATCGTCGCCAGGTGGGCCCAGCGGCCGAGCCGGTGCCAGCCGAAGATCCACAGGCCGAGGAAGGTGGACTCGACGAAGAACGCGACGAGCGTCTCCACGGCCAGGGACGCGCCGAGTATGTTGCCCGCCTCGTGGGTGAGGCCGCTCCAGGCCATGCCGAACTGGAACTCCATGACGAGGCCGGTGACGATGCCGACCGCGTAGTTGATCACGTACAGCTGGCCCCAGAAGCGGACCTGGCGGCCGTCCTCCGGGCGCCGGGTGACGGTGGCGCGGGTCTGGAGGACGGCCACGATCGTCCCGAGGCCCAGGGTGAGAGCGACGAAGAGGAAGTGGCCCGCGGCGGTGAGGCCGAACTGGAGCCGAGCGAGATCGAGTACGTCCTGATGCACTCCGCCAGGATGCTCGGAGGGACCCGGCCACCACATCTGACCTGGGGTGACAATCGACCGCCGGTTCTGTACTCCTTCGGTGGGCGCCGCACCGGCGTGGCGTACCACGAAAGTTGATCGGGGCCGGCCCGGGCCCTTAGGGGAGGCCCTGAGGCGGCGGGCCCGGCGGCGGCGTCAGGCCAGCCAGCCGGGGGTGATCATCCCCGACTCGTACGCTAGGACGACGAGCTGGGCGCGGTCGCGGACCTCCAGCTTGGTCATGATCCGGCTGACGTGCGTCTTGGCGGTGGCGGGGGAGAGGACGAGCCGGCCGGCGATCTCGTCGTTCGACAGGCCGGCCCCCACCAGGCCCAGGACCTCGCGCTCGCGGTCGGTGAGGGCCTCCAGGCGCGGCGCCGGGTCGGGGCGGCGGCCGGCCGGGTCGGCGCGGACGGCGAACTCGGCGATGAGCCGGCGGGTCACCGCCGGGGCGATCAGGGCGTCGCCCCGCGCCACCACCCGCACCGCGTGCAGCAGTTCCATCGGCTCGGTGTCCTTCACCAGGAACCCCGAGGCGCCGGCGCGCAGCGCCCCGTACACGTGCTCGTCCTCGTCGAAAGTGGTGAGGATGACGACCTTCACCGCGTCGAGCCCGGGGTCGGCGGTGATGCGCCTTGTGGCCTCCAGGCCGTCGAGGACGGGCATACGGATGTCCATGAGGACGACGTCCGGGCCGAGTCCGGCGGCGAGCGCCACGGCCTGCTCGCCGTCACCGGCCTCGCCGACGACCTCGATGTCGTCCTCGTCGGCGAGGATGGACCGGAAGCCGGCCCGGACGAGGGTCTGGTCGTCGGCGAGCACGACGCGGATCATCGCTGCTTCCCTTCCTGCGGGGTGAGGGTCGTGGGTAGGCGGGCGTCGACGAGGAATCCGCCGCCGTCCGGTCCGGCGGTGAGCGTGCCGCCGAGGGCGCGGGCCCGTTCGGTCATGCCCCGGAGGCCGGTGCCGCCGCCGGCGGGGACCGTGACCGGCGCGCCGGGCGGCCCGCCGTCGTCCGCGATCCGGATCCGTACCGTGCCGCGCTCCGCCTCCCAGTCCAGGGTGACGGTGACGGTCGAGGCGGCGGAGTGGCGGGTCACGTTGGTGAGCGACTCCTGCACGATGCGGTACGCGGCGAGGTCCACGGGCGGCGGCAGCGGGACGGGCGTGCCGGTGACCCGGGTGCGCACGTCGAGGCCCGCGGCGCGGGCGCGGGCCGTCAGGTCGCCGAGGAGCGCCAGGCCGGAGGCGGGCGGGGCGGTGGGCGCGGCCTCGTCGGCGCCGCGCAGCACTCCGAGGGTGGCGCGGAGCTCCCGCAGGGCGTCCTTGCTGGTGGTGCGGACGGCGGTCAGGGCCTCGGTGGCGGTGGCGAGCGCGGCCTCGGTGTCGGGGCGCTTGGCGAGCCGGTGCAGGGCGGCGCCGGACTGCACGTTGATGAGGGAGACGGTGTGGCCGAGGACGTCGTGGAGTTCGCGGGCGATCCGCAGCCGCTCCTCGGTGGCGCTCTGGCGGGCGCGGGCCTCCTGTTCGCGCTCGGCGGCGAGGGCCCGCTGCTCCACCTCGTGGAGGTACGCGGTCCGGGTGCGCTGGGCGCGGCCGACCGCGACCAGGCTGATCAGCCAGCCGGCGAGCATGGCGAGCGCGGTCTCGTCGATCTGGCGGTGGCCGGGCCGCTGGCGGACCTCGCCGATCCCGACGGCGAGCAGGGTGACCGCGGCGAGCGCGACGGCGGCGGCGAAGCGGCCCTCGGCCGCCGTGGTGTACAGCGCGAGGGCGAAGGCGATCATGAGCGGCCCGTCCTGCGCGGAGAGCGGGTAGTAGGCGACGCAGCAGAGGAGGGTGACGACGGCGACGGCGACCGGCCAGGTCCGCCGGAGGGCGAGGGCGCCGCAGCCGGTGACCACGAGGGCCCAGCCGAGCACGGCGCGCGGACCGGACTCCTGCGCCTGCCACCCGGAGACCAGCGTCCAGACCGTCACCAGCAGGAGGACGAGGCCGGCGACGAGGGCGTCGGCGGTCCGGGGCGGGAGGCGCATGGGTCGAAGGATAGGCGGGAGGGGGACTGGAGGCCGCTCGTTGACCTATAGTAAAAAAGTTGAATAGGTGAAGCGTGTGGTAGGGGAAGGCGGCCGGACGATGGACGCGCACGGATACCGGCGGTACGTGGCGCTCGGCGACAGCCAGACCGAGGGCGTCGGCGACGGCGACGACCGCACCGGGCTGCGCGGCTGGGCCGACCGGCTCGCCGAGCACCTCGCCCGCACCGAGCCGGACCTCCGGTACGCCAACCTCGCCGTACGGGGCCGGCTGGCCGGCGCGGTGCGCGCGGAGCGGCTCCCCGCGGCCCTCGCGCTCCGGCCCGACCTCGCCACCGTCGTCGCCGGGGTGAACGACCTCCTCCGGCCCGGCTTCGACGCCGACGAGACGGCCGGTCACCTGGACGCCGTCTTCGCGGCCCTGACCGGCCAGGGCGCCCGGGTCGCGACCCTCACCTTCCCCGATGTCGGCCGGATCACCCCGCTGGCCCGCCCCCTCGCGCCCCGCGTCCACGCCCTCAACGCCCGGATCCGGGAGGCCGCCCGGCGGTACGGCGTGACCGTCGCCGAGACCGCGCACCACGACGTGGTCACCGACCCCCGGCTGTGGAGCGCGGACCGGCTGCACGCCTCGCCGCTGGGGCACGCGCGGATCGCGGCGGCGGTCGCCGACGCGCTCGGCCTGCCGGGCAGCGACGACGGCTGGACCCGGCCGCTGCCGCCCCGGCCGGTCCCCACCGGCCTGCGCGCCGCCGCCGGCGAACTCGTCTGGGCCGGCTCCTTCCTCGGCCCCTGGATCGCGCGCCGCGTGCGCGGCCGGTCCTCCGGCGACGGCCGGGTCGCCAAGCGGCCCGACCTCCTCCGGCTGGGATAGGCGGGACCCGGGCGTCGGCGCGCGTGGGGCGGCGAACGCGCCGGAGCGCGCCCGGCGCGCCCTTCGCGGGTCAACGCACCGGGTCCGGTTCAGTCGTCTGAAGGTCGTTTCCGGCGATCTCCGGAAACCCGTCCGATGAGCCTCCTACCGTACGGACTGACCGTGCCGACGCGGTCCTACGAGGAGGAAGCCTGTGTCATCGTCCTGCGACCCCCGTTACGCCCCCGCCGGAGACGTGGACGGGGCGCTGATGGTGATCGACTCCCGGCTCAAGGCCGTCCACGACGGCAGGACCGGGACCGACCCCGAACAGCAGCGGCTGCTCGACCAGTACACCGCGTCCCTGGACCTGCGGGGCGTCCACGACCTGTTGGACGGCGCCTGCACGCTCGTCTTCATGTTCATGCGGTGGCTGCGCCAGGTCCACGAGGAGCACGAGCGGGACGTCCTCGAGTACGTGGTCCCCAGCCTCGTGACCACGCTGCGCATGATGCCCCGGAGCGTCAGGCCCGAGGCGATCCCGACCATGGCCGGCCTGGTGATCGCGGCGGGCACCGGCCTCAGCCCCAGCCTCTGGCGCCGTCAGTACGGGGACTGGACCAAGGAGGAGATGACCGCCCTGGAGGCCACCGCGCTGCTGCTGGCCGAGCACATCAACCGGATCGCCGGCGACGTCGACTTCGCCACCCGCATGATCGGCGAGACGCTCACCCGCGCCGACCGGAAGGCGGAGGAGGGGTGGGCGCGGGAGCTGGGGCTCGACCCGGGGTGGGACGAGGACGGCGACTAGCCTCCGGGCGGGAGGGGGGTGGCGCGGCGACGGAGAGTTGTCCACAGGCAGCGCGTGGCGCGCTTGACACGAAAATCGAACATCTATTCTTATGAAGGTTCCGGCCCTTGGAATCGCGGGCATCTCGGCGAGTTGTCCACAGGTCGGAGAGACGCGGGACCCCATTGTCAGTGGCAGGGGTTAGCGTCTTTCACATGAAGCGATCGACTCAAGCAAACCGGGTGGAACCCATGGCAGGAACCGACCGCGAGAAGGCGCTCGACGCCGCGCTCGCACAGATTGAACGCCAATTCGGCAAGGGCGCCGTGATGCGCATGGGCGACCGCACCCAGGAGCCGATCGAGGTGATCTCCACCGGATCGACCGCCCTCGACGTCGCCCTCGGCGTCGGCGGTCTGCCGCGTGGCCGTGTCGTGGAGATCTACGGCCCGGAGTCCTCCGGTAAGACGACCCTGACCCTGCACGCCGTGGCCAACGCGCAGAAGGCCGGCGGCCAGGTCGCCTTCGTGGACGCCGAGCACGCCCTCGACCCCGAGTACGCCAAGAAGCTCGGCGTCGACATCGACAACCTCATCCTGTCCCAGCCGGACAACGGCGAGCAGGCCCTCGAGATCGTCGACATGCTGGTCCGCTCCGGCGCCCTCGACCTCATCGTCATCGACTCCGTCGCCGCGCTCGTGCCGCGCGCGGAGATCGAGGGCGAGATGGGCGACTCCCACGTGGGTCTCCAGGCCCGCCTGATGAGCCAGGCCCTCCGGAAGATCACCAGCGCCCTCAACCAGTCCAAGACCACCGCGATCTTCATCAACCAGCTCCGCGAGAAGATCGGCGTGATGTTCGGCTCGCCGGAGACCACGACCGGTGGCCGCGCGCTGAAGTTCTACGCCTCGGTGCGCCTCGACATCCGCCGCATCGAGACCCTCAAGGACGGCACGGAGGCGGTCGGCAACCGCACCCGCGTCAAGGTCGTCAAGAACAAGGTCGCGCCGCCGTTCAAGCAGGCCGAGTTCGACATCCTCTACGGCCAGGGCATCAGCCGCGAGGGCGGCCTGATCGACATGGGCGTGGAGCACGGCTTCGTCCGCAAGGCCGGCGCCTGGTACACGTACGAGGGCGACCAGCTCGGCCAGGGCAAGGAGAACGCCCGCAACTTCCTGAAGGACAACCCCGACCTCGCCAACGAGATCGAGAAGAAGATCAAGGAGAAGCTGGGCGTCGGCGTCCGTCCCGACGCCGCGAAGGCCGACGCGGACACCGCCACGGCGGCCGCGGCGGACGCGGCCGGCGCGGACGACGCCAAGGCCGCCCCGGCCACGGCCGCGAAGGCCGTCAAGGCGACCAAGGCCACCGCGGCCAAGAGCTGAACCGGTGACCGGTCGCACCGAATGGCCGGGTGACAGCCCCGACTCGTCGAGGGCCGAGAAGGAGCTGTCACCCCAGGATCCGGCGGAGCGGGCGCGGGCCATCTGCCTGCGCCTGCTCACCGGAAACCCCCGCACGCGCAAGCAGCTGGCCGATGCACTGCGCAAGCGGGAGATCCCCGACGACGTCGCCGAGGAGGTCCTCGCCCGGTTCGAGGACGTCGGCCTCATCGACGACGCCGCCTTCGCGGACGCCTGGGTGGAGTCCCGGCACCACGGGCGGGGCCTCGCCCGCCGGGCCCTCGCCCGCGAGCTGCGCACCAAGGGCATCGACCCCGGCCTCGTGCAGGAGGCCGTCGGACAGCTGGACTCCGAGCAGGAGGAGGCCACCGCCCGGGAGCTGGTGGCGCGGAAGCTCCGTTCCACCCGCGGTCTCGACCGCGACCGCCGGCTCAGACGGCTCGCCGGCATGCTCGCCCGCAAGGGATACCCGGAGGGCATGGCCCTGCGGGTGGTCCGCCAGGCCCTGGAGGACGAGGGCGAGTCCACCGAGGGCCTGGACGAGGGCTACTAACCCGGGGCGGGCCGAGCCGTGCGGGCCGACGGGAGTGGGCCGGCGCGAGCGGGCCGACGCGGGGTCGGCCGGCACGGAGCCGGGCCGACGCGGAGTCGGGCCCCCGGTTCGGGGGGCTCCGGCGGGCGGTGCGCATTCGCGGGGCTCTGCCGGGGCGGTATGCGGCGGTTCGGTGTGCCTCAGGGGGTCGGTCTCGTCGGGGGGACGAGGACCGGGAGGCCCGCCGCCCTCCATGCCTGGAAGCCGCCGATCAGGTCCGTCGCCCGGTGCAGGCCCAGCCGGCGGAGGGACTCCGCCGCCAGCGACGAGGCGTAGCCCTCGTTGCAGAAGACCACCACCCGCAGGTCGTGGCCGGTCGCCCGGGGGGACCGGTGGCTGCCCAGCGGATCGAGCCGCCACTCCAGCTCGTTCCGCTCCACGACCAGCGCGCCCGGCACCAGGCCATCCCGGTCGCGCAGCGCCGCGTAGCGGGTGTCGACCAGGAGCGCCGCGCCCGCCGCGTACTCCTCGTACGCGGTGCGGGCGTCGAGCCGGTCGAGGCCGGCCCGCACCCGCTCCAGCAGTTCGTCGATGCCGACCCGTTCCCCGCTCACTGCCAGTCCTCCGGGCGCTCGACCTGCTCCAGGCGGAGCACCGCGCCCGTCCGGCTGAAGCGCCGGATCAGCGGGAGCGGCGGGTAGTAGGCGTGGACCGAGACGGCGTGGGTGTCGGGGGAGGTGTTCAGCACCTCGTGCAGGTGGTCGCGGCCGAAGGCGCGGCCGTCGCCGGCGTCGAGCCGGCGCGAGCGGTCGAGCCCCTCGGCCAGCTCCAGGGTCTTCCAGCCGCCCGCCGGGAGGCGGACGGCGAGGGAGTGCTCGGTCAGGCTGCCGCGGGCGGTCGCGAAGGCGCCGAAGGACTCGGCATGGTCGTGCCAGCCGGTGCCGGTGCCGGGCGGCCAGCCGATGAGCCACGCCTCGCTGCCGCCGGGACCGTCCAGACGGACCCAGGTACGGCCCTCCGGGTCGAGCGGCAGGGAGTCGACAAGGGCCTGGTCGGCGGCGGTGCGGCGGGCGAAGTCGAGCAGTTCGGCCGCCGTCGGCGGCGCCGAGGCCGGACGGGTGGTGACGGGGGAAGCGGAGAGGGAGGGGGTAGGAGTGACAGAAGAAGCGGGCACGGGTGACCGTCCTGGAATCGCTGGGGTGCGCGCCACACTGCAGGACCGGCGAGGGGTCCGGACGAACCGCCGGACGAGGGGCCGACCCTCACCGCACCCGCCGGCCGTCCAGGACCGGATGGACCCAGGGGGCCCAAGAGACCCAAGAGGCCCGAGGGACCCAGTAGGCCGGCCCGGCCTGGAGACTCCCGGTCAACCGGGCCGGTGCAGGCAGGGCGGTGCAGGCAGGACCCGCCGGTGAGCGGGGCGCGCGGGGGAAGGGGGCGAGTTCAGTGGGACGGGCGACACACGCAGCCCGCGTAGCGGATCAGGTCCATGTGGACCCTCCGCCACAGGCGTACATCGGTGTCGGTCACGCTCCGGAGTACACCACGCCCGCCCCCGTGAATCAATGGACGTCCGCGGTCCGGTCGTGTCCCAGGGCCGCCTCGGCCGGCTCCGGGACCTCGGCGCCGGCGGGCCCGTCGGCCTCCGCCGGGCCGGCTGGGAGGGCGGCCTTCGCGGGACGGTCGGCGTCCGCCGCCGCGCGTCCGGCCGGGAGGGCCTTCGGGCGGCCGTCCTCGTCGCCGTCGGCCGGGGCGTTGCCGCGGGCGGCTTCCGCCGCCGCGCGCAGCTCCTCCGGGCGGACCCCGGCGAAGGCGGCGACCAGGTGGCCGTCGGGGCGGATCAGCAGCACGGCGTGGGCGGGGGCGCCCGGGTACGCGTCGGTCACCAGGACCTCCGCCGTCACCGGCAGCGCCTCGGCGGCCTCCTCCAGCCGGGGCATCAGCCCTGCCGTCCGCCAGTGCCGGCGCTCCCACACCCCGGAGCCGGGGGCGACGAGCAGGACCAGGAAGCGGGACTGCCCGAGCCGGTCCCGGAGCCGTACCGTCGTGTCGTCGGGGGCCGTCACCCGGACGTCCTCGACCGGGGCGCCGAGCGGGGTGCCGACCGGGATCATGCCCTCGCTGAGCGGCGCCGCGAGCGGCGAGTGCGGGTACGCGGGGGAGGCGCCGAGCGGGCCCCGGCCCAGGTGCCCGTCGGTCAGCAGGGCGTCGTGGCCGCGCATCACGCCCGGCAGGTAGGCGCGCAGCCCCCCGCCGCCGCCGCGCAGCGCGGGCAGGGCCTGGTCGGCGGCGCGGAGGCGGGCGGCGATCGCGGTCCTGCGCTCGCTCTGGTAGCTGTCCAGGAGGGCGTCCGGGGCGGCGCGGTGCCAGACGAGGGCGAGCTTCCAGGCGAGGTTGTCGACGTCCCGCAGGCCCTCGTCGAGGCCCTGGGTGCCGATGGCGCCCAGCAGGTGGGCCGCGTCGCCGGCGAGCAGCACCCGGTCGACGCGCCAGCGGCGGGCCAGCCGGTGGTGCAGGGTGTGCACGCCGGTGTCCAGGAGCTCGTACGGGGGAGTGGTGCCGTCGCACCAGCCGGCCAGGGTCTCGCGGATCCGGGCCACGAGGGCGTCCGGGGTGACGAGTTCGCCGCGCGGCGGCAGCAGCCAGTCGAGCCGCCAGACGCCGTCGGGCAGCGAGCGGGCGCTGATCTCGTCGGCGACCCCGCGCCACGGGGGCTGACGGTGCAGCACCGCGGCGCCGGGCCAGGGGAGTTCGGTGCGCAGGGCGGCGACCGCGTGCCGCTCGACCGCGGTGCGGCCGGGGAAGCGGACGCCGAGCAGCTTGCGGACGGTGGAGCGGGCGCCGTCGCAGCCGACCAGGTGGCTGCCCCGCCACCAGGTGCCCTTGGGGCCGCGGGTGTGGGCGACGACCCCGGTGCGGTCCTGCTCGACGGTGTCCAGCCGGGCGTCGGTGACGAGCCGGACGAGCGGTTCGCGGGCGATGGCGTCGCGCAGGCCGCGGGCGAGGGCGTGCTGGGGGATGTGCAGGGGGGCGGCCGGAGGGGCGGGGGCGCCGGGGTCCTCGGACCACTCCTCGGTGCCGCCCAGTCCCAGGTCGAAGGCGACCTCGCGGGGCTGCCGGCGGCGCTGCATCCCGCGCCAGCCGACCCAGCGCAGCCCCTCGTCACGGACGGTGGCGCAGCCCAGGCGCTCGACCAGGGCGGCCATGTCGGCGCGCAGCACGACGGTCCGCGCGGGGCGCGGTTCCTCCTGGCCGGAGGTCTCGTCGAGGACGACGCTGGGCACGCCCTGCGCGGCGAGCGCGAGGGAGAGCGCGAGGCCGACCGGCCCCGCGCCCACGATGATCACCGGGTCCACGGCGCGGCTCCAAAAGGCCGGAAAGTCATGGGGGCAGCACAGCAGAGTGTGTCACGGTCCCGGTGCTTGATCACAGACCGTATGCAACCCAGTCAGGGTGTTTTGCGTCAAGTGACGTGGTGGGCGTGGTGCGGCTGATGTGCGGTCAGGCGCGTTTCCGGGCGCGGCGGGTGTCCCGCGTATCGCTTTCCGTCCCGGCAGAACCTCCGGCCCCGTCGCCCGTCCCGGATGCAGGCGGTCCGGGGGGTGGGCGACGGGGCCGGAAGTGGACGGGCGCGAACCTTGGGGAATCCGGCCGGTCGGGGTGGTGGTCGTGCGGGCGGGTGGTCAGGCGCCGCTGGTGCTCGCCCCGCCCATCTCGACGTTCGCGGCGGGGGCCGTGTCCTTCACCGCGGCGGCCTTGCGGCCCTGGCGGAGCCGCTGCTCCAGGCGGGCGGCGAGGTAGGTGAGGAGGGCGTTGAGCGCGATGTAGATCAGGGCGATGACGGTGAAGGTGGCGATGGTGTTGGCGCCGTAATTGGCGGTGATCTGCCGGTTCTGGCTGAGCAGTTCGTTGAAGCCGAGCAGAGCGCCGCCGAGCGCGGTGTCCTTCACGATGACGACGAGCTGGCTGACCAGGGCCGGCAGCATGACCGTGACGGCCTGCGGCAGCAGCACGTACAGCATGGTCTGGCCCTTGCGCATGCCGAGCGCGACGGCCGCGTCGCCCTGGCCCCGGGGGAGCGAGAGGACGCCGGCGCGGACGACCTCGGCGATGACGGAGGCGTTGTAGAGCACCAGGCCGGTGACGACCGCGTACAGGGGGCGGAAGTCGGAGCTGACGGAGGAGTACTGCGAGTAGAGGGCGCTCGCGAAGACCATCAGGAGCAGCACCGGGATGGCCCGGAAGAACTCCACGACCGCGCCGACCGGGACCCGCACCCAGCGGTGGTCGGAGAGCCGGCCGATGCCCAGCGCCGCGCCCAGCGGCAGGGCGATCACGATGGAGAGGGCGGCGGCCTTCAGGGTCTCCGTCAGACCGGGCAGCAGGTACGTCGTCCAGACCTGCGCGTCGGTGACGAACGGGCTCCACTTGGCGGCTTCCAGCTGCTTCTTGTCGGCCAGCGCCGAGAGCACCCAGAAGGCCACCAGGCCGAGGACGGCGAGGAAGACGACGGTGTAGAGGACGTTGCGCCGCTTGGCCCGGGGGCCGGGGACGTCGTAGAGGACGGAGCTCATCGCTTCACCGCCAGTCGCTTGGCCGCCCAGCCCAGGAAGAGGCCGGTGGGGAGGGTCAGGACGATGAAGCCGAAGGCGAAGAGGGCGAAGACCGTGAAGAGTGCCTGGGCCTCGTTCTCGATCATCTCCCGCATCAGCAGGGCCGCCTCGGCGGCGCCGATCGCCGCGGCCACCGTGGTGTTCTTGGTGAGGGCGATGAGGACGTTGGCGAGCGGGGTGATCGCCGCGCGGAACGCCTGCGGGAGCACCACCAGCGTCAGCACCTGGGTGAAGCTCATGCCCAGCGCGCGGGCCGCCTCGGCCTGGCCGGACGGGACCGTGTTGATGCCGGAGCGCAGCGCCTCGCAGACGAAGGTGCCGGTGTACGCGGTGAGGCCGAGGATCGCGAGGCGGAAGCCGATCTCCTTGAAGTTCTCGCCGCCGAGCGTCACCGCGAGGGTCTGGTCGAGGACGAAGGAGCAGGCCACGATGACGACGGTCAGCGGTGTGTTGCGGACGAGGTTGACGTACGCCGTGCCGAAGCCGCGCATCAGCGGGACCGGGCTGACCCGCATGGCGACCAGGGCCGTGCCCCAGATCAGCGAGCCGATCGCCGAGTAGAGGGCGAGCTGCGCCGTCACCCAGAAGGCGCCGAGCAGGTCGTACTGCCCGGAATCAAGAAAGTCGAACACGATGCCCCGCGCTCTCCCCTGGTGGTCGGTCGGTGGGACGGCCGGTGCGTCGGCAGCGGCCGGTGGGGCCGTGACGGCCGCTCGCCGGTGGGGCGGCGGCCGTCACGGCGGCCCGCTCGGTCAGCCCGCGATCTTCGGGGCCGGCTCGTTCTTGTAGCCCGAGGGGCCGAAGTGCTGCTTCACGAGCTTGTCCCAGGTGCCGTCGGACACCATCTTCTCCAGGGCCTTGTTGATCTTGCCCTTGAGCTCGGAGTCGCCCTTCTTGATGCCGATGCCGTAGTTCTCGTCGCTCATCGACAGGCCGACCAGCTTGAACTTGCCCTGGTGCTCCTTCTGCGAGGCGTAGCCCGCGAGGATGGAGGCGTCCGTGGTGAGGGCGTCGACGCGCTTGTTCTCCAGGCCGGTCAGGCACTCGGAGTAGCCGCCGAGCTGCTGGAGGTCGGCCTTCGGGGCCAGCTTCTCCTTGACGTTCTGCGCGGAGGTCGAGCCGGTGACCGAGCAGAGCTTCTTGGAGTTGAGGTCCTCGACCTTGGTGATCGAGGTGTCGTCGGCGCGGACCAGCAGGTCCTGGTGGGTCAGGAAGTACGGGCCGGCGAAGTCGACCTCCTTCAGGCGCTTCTCGTTGATCGAGTAGCTGGCGACGACGAACTTGACGTCGCCGTTCTTGATGAGGTTCTCGCGCTCGGCCGACGGGGCCTGCTTCCAGGTGATCTTGTCCTCGGGGAAGCCGAGCTCCTTGGCGACGTACCGGGCGACGTCGACGTCGAAGCCCGCGTACGAGCCGTCCGGGGTCTTCAGGCCGAGACCCGGCTGGTCGAACTTGATGCCGATGGTGATCTTGTCACCGTTGCTGCCGGAGTCCGAGCCGGAGCCGCAGGCGGTGGCGGTCAGGGCGAGGACGACGGCGGCCGCGGCGGCCGCGGAGGCGTTGCGAAGCTTCATGGTTGAACGTCCCTTGGGTAGGCGTGAGTTGCGAAGACTAGGTCGCCGACTCGCTCAGTGGTGCAGGATTTTGGAGAGGAAGTCCTTCGCCCGGTCGCTGCGCGGGTTGCTGAAGAACTCCTCGGGGGTGGCCTGTTCGACGATCCTGCCGTCGGCCATGAAGACGACCCGGTCGGCCGCGGAGCGGGCGAAGCCCATCTCGTGCGTGACGACCACCATCGTCATGCCCTCCCGGGCCAGCTGCTGCATGACCTCCAGGACCTCGTTGATCATCTCGGGGTCCAGGGCCGAGGTCGGCTCGTCGAAGAGCATCACCTTCGGGTCCATGGCGAGCGCGCGGGCGATCGCCACGCGCTGCTGCTGCCCACCCGAGAGCTGCGCCGGGTACTTGTCCGCCTGCGCGGCCACGCCGACCCGCTCCAGCAGGGCGCGGGCCTTGGTCTCCGCCGCCTTCTTCTCCGTGCCGCGGACCTTGATCTGACCCAGCATCACGTTCTCGAGCACGGTCTTGTGCGCGAAGAGATTGAAGGACTGGAAGACCATGCCGACGTCCGACCGCAGCCGGGCCAGTTCCCTGCCCTCCGCGGGCAGCGGCTTCCCGTCGATCGTGATCGTCCCGGCGTCGATCGTCTCCAGGCGGTTGATCGTGCGGCACAGCGTCGACTTGCCGGACCCCGACGGCCCGATGACGACGACGACTTCACCGCGGCCGATCGTGAGGTCGATGTCCTGCAGCACGTGCAGCGCGCCGAAGTGCTTGTTCACTCCGGACAGGACGACCAGATCCTCCTGGGCCCGGGGGGAGTCCTCGTGGTCCTTGGACACTGCCACTCCGCTCATCGGCCTCTTGCTCCGTCCTCCTCGGTTGGGAGGACACTAGAGACACGCCCGGAACACCGTCATCACATCTGAGCGGAAATTGAGGATAACGATAAGGCTACAAACGGACACCCTGGGTGAAGGTGACCTGTGGGGCCGTACCGGGTGAATAACGGAAGCGGACCCTCCGCCGGGGGACACTTGACTGTGGGGACGCCGATCGGCGTTCATGGGCGTTCATGCCCCGATCCGGTGCACCCCCGGCGAACGAGAGGAGAAGACCATGCGACTGCTGCTCGTCGAGGACGACGACCACGTCGCCGCGGCCCTCTCCGCGATCCTCGCCAAGCACGGCTTCGCCGTCACCCACGCCCGCAACGGCGAGGAGGCCCTCCAGGCCGTCCTCCCCACGGCGCAGGGCGAGCGCCCCTCGTACGGGGTGATCCTGCTCGACCTCGGCCTCCCCGACCAGGACGGCTACCAGGTCTGCGCCCGCATCCGGAAGCTCACCGCCACCCCGGTGATCATGGTGACCGCGCGCGCCGACGTACGCTCCCGCATCCACGGCCTCAATCTCGGCGCCGACGACTACGTCGTCAAGCCCTACGACACCGGCGAACTGCTCGCCCGCATCCACGCCGTCTCCCGGCGCACCACCGGACCCGGCGCCGCCGACGACCAGGGCGCCGGTACGGGCTCCGCCGGCGAGGGCGCCGTGCTGCACCTCGGCGCCGTCGCCGTCGAACTGCCCACCCGGCGCGTCAGCGTCGACGGCCGGCCCGTCGCCCTCACCCGCAAGGAGTTCGACCTGCTCGCCCTCCTCGCCCAGCGGCCCGGCGTCGTCTTCCGCCGCGAGCAGATCATCTCCGAGGTCTGGCAGACCAGTTGGGAGGGGACCGGCCGCACCCTGGAGGTGCACGTCGCCTCCCTCCGCGCCAAGCTGCGGATGCCCGCCCTGATCGAGACCGTGCGGGGCGTCGGCTACCGCCTGGTCGCCCCGGCCGCGTAACCCCCGGCCGCCCCGCCCGTGCGCACCCGACTCCTCCCCCTGCTCATCGTGCTGATGGCCGGGGTCCTGCTCGCCCTGGGGTTCCCGCTCGCCGCCAGCCTCGCCGCCGCCCAGCAGCAGCGCGCCGTCGTCGACCGCCTCGACGACGCCGCCCGCTTCGCCGCCCTCGGGCAGTACGTCGGCGACCCCGCCACCGGCGACGACGAGCGCCGCACCACGCTGCGCGGCGAGCTCGCCAGCTACCACGACGTCTACGGCATCCGGGCCGGCATCTTCTACCGCGACAACCGCGCCATGGCCGCCGCCCCCGAGGACTGGGTCGTCCCGTACGACGGGGAGGGCCGCCGCGCCTTCAACGAGGCCCTGCTCGGCCGCCGCAGCCACGACCCGCCGCAGGTCTGGCCCTGGCAGCCGCACGCCCGCCTCATCATCGCCTCGCCCGTCGTCCGCGACGGCGACGTCATCGCCGTCGTCGTCACCGACTCGCCCACCGGAGAGCTCCGCGCCCGCATCCTGCGCGGCTGGCTGGTGATCTTCGCCGGCGAGGCCGCCGCCATGCTGCTCGCCGTCGGCGCCGCCTTCCGCCTCACCGGCTGGGTGCTGCGCCCGGTACGGGTCCTCGACGGCGTCACCCACGACATCGCCACCGGACGGATGAACTCCCGGGTCGCCGAGGCCGGCGGACCGCCCGAACTGCGCCGCCTCGCCCGCTCCTTCAACGAGATGGCCGACCACGTCGAGGAAGCCCTCGAACAGCAGCGGGCGTTCGTCGCCGACGCCTCCCACCAGCTCCGCAACCCGCTCGCCGCGCTCCTCCTCCGCATCGAACTGCTCGCCCTCGAACTCCCCGAGGGCAACGAGGAGATCGCCTCCGTGCGCACCGAGGGCAAGCGGCTCGCGCGGGTCCTCGACGACCTGCTCGACCTGGCCCTCGCCGAGCACGCCTCCGCCGACCTGCGGCTCACCGACGTCGGCGCCCTCACCGCCGAGCGGATCGCCTCCTGGCGGCCGGTCGCCGACGAGAAGGGCGTCCGCCTGGTGGGGGAGTGCGGGGCGGCCACCGGCTGGGCGGACCCGGTGGCCCTGTCCAGCGCGCTGGACGCGGTCGTCGACAACGCGCTCAAGTTCACGCCGGAGGGCGAGCAGGTCACCGTACGGGTCCTCCCCGGGCGCGACACCGTCGAGGTCGTCGTCGCCGACAGCGGCCCCGGCCTCACCGAGGAGGAGCTGAGCCGGGTCGGGGACCGCTTCTGGCGCTCCGGACGGCACCAGAACGTCAAGGGCTCCGGGCTCGGCCTCTCCATCGCCCGGGTGCTGCTCACCGCCACCGGCGGCGCCATCGCCTTCGCCCCGAACGAGCCGCACGGACTGCGGGTGACGGTCACCGTGCCGCGGTACGAACCCACCGACGCGTGAGATCCGGGCGTACGGTCCTCAGGGCTTGACCGACCGGTAGTAGCGGCGGGCGCCCTCGTGGAGCGACAGGGGTTCGGTGTAGACGGCCGTCCGCAGGTCCACCAGCTGCGCCGGGTGCACCTGGCTGCCGATGCTGTCCCGGCTGGCGATCACCGAGCGGGTGAACCCCTCCACCAGGTCCGCGTCGGCGTCGGCCGTCGTCACCATCAGGTTCGCCACCGCCAGCGTCTGCACCTCCTGCCCGTCCTGCGCGGCCGCGTAGGCGTCGGCGGGGATCGTCGCGGAGCGGTAGTGCCGGGTGGAGTCGCCGACGTCCCGCAGCGCGTCCACGAGCGGGGCGTCCATCGGGACCAGCCGGACCGGGGTCCGCTCCGACAGCTTCTGCACCGCCAGCGTCGGCAGCCCGCCGGACCAGAAGAAGGCGTCGAGCTCGCCGCGCTCCAGCATCTCCGGCATGGCGTCGATGCCGACCGGCACCGCCGTCACGTCCCGCGTCGGCGTCAGCCCGGCCGCCGCGAGGACCCGGTCCGCGATCAGCCGCACGCCCGAGCCGTCCTGCCCGACGCCGACCCGCAGGCCCCGCAGGTCGGAGACGGTCTGGGCCGACGACCCCTTGCGCACGACGACCTGCACGTAGTCGTCGTAGAGCCGGGCGCACCCGCGCAGCCGCTCGAAGCCCGGCCGGCGGTCGCGGATGTACTGCGCCACGGCGTCGGCGGTCGCGACGGTGAAGTCGGCCTCCCCGGAGGCGACCCGCGCCAGGTTCTGCTGGGAGCCCTCGCTGTCCTGGAGGGTGATCGTCACGTCCGGCAGGTCCTCGGCCATGGCCTTCTTGAGCAGCTCGCCGTAGTGCTGGTAGACCCCGGAGCGGACGCCGGTGCTGAAGGTGATCGAGCCGCTGGGCGTCGAGGTCCCGAAGGGCGCCAGCCACCACAGCACGCCCCCGACGACCGCGAGCAGCGCGACCGCGAGCGCGAGGGCGCGGCGGCGGGCGGAGCGGGTGAGCGAGGGGGCCATGTCTGCGATCCTGCCAGGTGGGCCGCGCCCCTGGCCAGGGCGGCCGGGCCCCGGCGGCTGTGACGTGCGCGGCGCGGCAGTGCCCGGCGGCGGACGGAGGCGGGGGCGGCACGGTGCGCCACCCGGCACGGGTCCGCGCGCTGCGGACCGCGCTCCGCCGAAGTGGTGAGCGGAGCGCCGGAGGGGTGCCGCGGCGTGTGTCCTGCGGGGGCGGCGGGGTCCGCCCGGTTAGCGTCGGACAACGCTCGGTGATCTTGACGGCGGTTCCCCTGCCCGCCCGGCCTCCCCGGCCGCGCCCCTGGCCCCCGCCGAGCGGCCGACCCCCAGTCCCCCGGGAGCTTCGGCACGCCCGCGTGCGCCGGGGAGCGGGCGCCGGACCACGGGCGCCCGACCGCGGCCGGTGGCCCGCGGGCGCTGGACCGGGCGGGCCGGGGCGGGGGAGGGTGGAGCCGGGGCGGGGTGGGTTGGTACGTCACCGATGCCGGTCCCGTTCGCCGCACCGCCCGCCACCGCCAGTCGCCCGTCCGCCCGCTCCCGTACGACCCGAGGAAGCCGCCCATGTGCCCCGTCCGTCCCGTCGTCCCGCCCGTCGCCCCGCCGCGCGTCGCCGTCCTCGCCGACGACCTGACCAGCGCGGGGGACGGGGCGGCGCCCTTCCGGCGGGCCGGGCACCGGGCGCGGGTCCTGCTGTCCGGCAGCCCGCTCGCCGGGCACGGGCAGGAGGACGGCGTCCTCGCCGTGGACCTCGGCACCCGGCTCCTGGACGAGGACGGGGCCGCCGACCGCACCCGGGAGGCGGCCCGCGCCCTGGCCGGTGCGGGGCTGCTGCTCAAGACCGTCGACTCGACCCTGCGCGGCCACGTGGCCGCCGAGATCCGCGCCGCGCGGGAGGGCGCGGGCCGGCGGTCGGTGGTGATCGCCCCCGCGTTCCCCGCCGAGGGGCGCACGACGCGCGCCGGCGTCCAGTACGTGCGCGGGGTGCGCGTCGACGCGAGCGAGTTCGCCCGCGACCCCGCCCACCCCGTCCGGACCGCCGACCTCGCCCGGATCCTCCCGGACGCCGTCCTCGTCGACCCCGACCGGACCGGGGCGCTGCCCGGACTCCTCGCGGACGGCGGGCTGTTCGTCTGCTCCGCCGCCACCGACGCCGACCTGGACCGGATCGTCGCCGCCGTGCCCGACCACGGGGACGTCCTGTGGGTCGGCTCCCCGGGCCTGGCCGCCGCCCTCGCCCGCCACCACGCCCCCACCGGCCCCCTGAGCGCCACCGCGGAACTCCCGCCCGCCGCACGCCCGCTGGTCGCCGTCGGCAGCGCCAACCCCGCCACCCGCCGCCAGCTCGACCTGCTCGCCGCCGCGCCCGGCGCGGTCAGCGCCGACACCGCCGCGCCGCTGGGGGCCGCCGACACGCCCGTACGCGTCCTCCACACGCCCCACGAACGCCGGGCGGACCCCGCCGAGCTGACCCGCGGGCTCGCCGCCTCCGTCGCGGCCCTCGCAGACCGGGCGCCCTTCGACGGGCTGGTGCTCACCGGCGGCGAGACCGCCGAGGCCGTGCTGCGCGCGCTCGGCGCCCACGGCATCGACCTCCACGACGAACCCGAACCCGGCATCGCCCGCGGCACCCTCGCCGGACCCGCCGGCCTCGCCCCCGTCCCGGTCGTCATCAAGGCCGGCGGCTTCGGCGACGACCGCACCCTGCTGCGCCTGCACGCCCTGCTCACCGGCGCCCCGGCCGCCGGTCACGCCTCCAGATAGCGCAGCACCGCGAGGATCCGGGGGCTGTGGCCCTCGGTCCCGCGCAGCTCCAGCTTGTCGAAGACCGCGTTGAGGTGCTTCTCCACCGCGCTCAGCGACAGGTGCAGCCGCCGTGCGATCGCCGCGTTCGTGTACCCCTCCGCCAGCACCTGGAGCACGTCGCGCTCCCGCGCGGTCAGCCGGGCCAGCGGATCGGCGTGCGCGCTGCGGACCACCAGCTGCCGGACGACCTCCGGGTCGATCGCCGCGCCGCCCGCGTGGATCCGCTCCAGCGCGTCCAGGAACTCCTCGACCTGCGCCACCCGGTCCTTCAGCAGATAGCCGACCCGCTCGGCGCCGGCCGCAAGCAGCCGGGCCGCGTAGCTGCGCTCGACGTGCTGGGAGAGCACCAGGACGCCCGTCCCCGGAAGCCGTTCACGGATCTCCACGGCCGCCCGCAGGCCCTCGTCGGTGTGGGTCGGCGGCATCCGGATGTCCACCACGACCACGTCGGGCCGGAGCGTCTCCGCCTCCGCGACCAGCGTCTCCGCGTCGCCGAACGCTCCGGCGACCTCGTGCCCCTCCTCCGCGAGCAGGCGGGCCAGTCCCTCCCGCAGCAGGGTCGAGTCCTCGGCCAGGATCACACGCACGGCAGCTCCGCGACGATGGTGGTGGGTCCCCCGAGGGGGCTGTCGATCCGCAGGACGCCGTCGAGCGCGGCGACCCGCCCGCGCAGCCCCGTCAGGCCGGAGCCCGCCGGGTCCGCGCCGCCCCGGCCGTCGTCCTCGATCCGCACGGTCAGCGGACCGCCGGGCGCCGCCGCGACCCGTACGGAGACGGCGGAGGCGTCCGCGTGCTTGGCCGCGTTGGTGACGGCCTCGGAGACGACGAAGTACGCGGCCGTCTCCACCGGGCGGGGCAGCGGCCCCGTCACCTCGTACGCGATCCGCAGCGGCAGCGCGCACCGCTGCGCCACCCCGCCGAGCGCCTCCTCCAGGCCGAGGCTGTCCAGCGCCGACGGGTACACCCGCCAGGCCACCTCGCGCAGTTCGGCCAGCACCTCCTGAGCCTCCCGGTGCGCCTGCCCCAGCAGGTCCGCCGCCCGCTCCGGGTCCCGGGCACCGCCCCGGCGGGCCCGCCCGATCAGCATGGCGAGCGCCACGAGCCGCTGCTGCACCCCGTCGTGGAGGTCCCGCTCGATCCGCCGCCGCTCCGCGTCCACCGCCTTGACGACGGCCGCCCGGCTGACCGACAGCTCGTCGATCCGGCGCCGCAGCAACTCCCGCTCCGACGGCCCGAAGTGCTCCCGCGCCAGCCGCGCGTCGAGCGCGGTCAGCGCGTACAGCCCCTGGAGCCCCAGGAACAGCAGCACGCCGCCGAGCACGACCTGCGCCAGCAGCTCGCCGGGCCCGAACGCGCCGCGCGCCACACCGCCGGCCAGCAGCACCGCGAGGACCAGCCCGAAGCCGAGCAGCGCCAGCACGACCGCGCAGACGAGCCCCGTCCAGGACCGGACCGCCAGATACCGCACCGCGCCGGCCGCACCCGCGCCCTCGCTCCGGTAAGCGCCCTCATTCCCGTACGCGTACGCCTCGGGGAACCGGTCGCCGAAGAAGCGCTCCCGCCGCCTGCGCTCCAGGCCCGCGAGCCGCCGGGCCCCGGCGCCGAGCAGCTCCAGGGAGCGCGTCCGCGTCCGCGGCCACAACAGGGGTCCGCCGAGCGCGACCCCGGCCACCAGCAGGTACAGCAGCCCCACCGGCGCCGTCAGGCACCCGGCCAGCACCCCCGCCGCCCGGCGCGCCCCGAACCGGCCCCGGCCGTCTTCCCGTCGCTGCACGCCGCCCACCCTAGGCGCGGCGGTGCCGCGGCTCCGCGCCGCGCCCCCGGAGGCGTACGACGAGCCAGGTCGCGGCGGCGGCGACGACCAGCACGACGACGGCCTTGGAGGCGACGCCCACGTACGACTCGACCAGTTCCCAGCGGTCGCCGAGGGCGTAGCCGGCCCCGACCAGGACGCTGTTCCAGACCAGGCTGCCGACGGTGGTGAGGAGCACGAACAGCGGGACCGGCATCCGCTCCACCCCCGCGGGCACCGAGATCAGGCTGCGGAAGATCGGCACCATCCGGCCGAGCAGGACCGCCTTGGTGCCGTGCCGCCGGAACCACGCCTCGGTCCGCTCCAGGTCCGTCACCTTCACCAGCGGCAGCCGGGCCCACAGCGCGTACATCCGGTCGCGGCCGAAGAGCGCGCCGATGCCGTACAGGGCCAGCGCGCCCACCACCGAGCCGAGCGTCGTCCAGAACAGGGCGGAGGCGAGGCTCAGCACGCCCTGCCCGGCGGCGAAGCCGGTCAGCGGCAGGATCACCTCGCTCGGCAGCGGCGGGAAGAGGTTCTCCAGCGCGATGGCGAAGCCCGCGCCCGGCCCGCCGAGCGAGTCGACGAGGCCGGCCGCCCAGCCGGCGATGCCGCCGGCGGGCTCCTGGGCGAGAGCGGTCGGGAACGGCGTCATGAGCCCTCCATGGCAGTGGGGAAGGCCCCCGGCGGACGTGCCGGGGGACCTTCCCCACGCTAGGAACGGCTGCTCGGAGGCGGTATGCGCCTTCCCGCCCGGCGCCCTGCGGAAAACCGCAGGGCGCCGGAGGGCTCAGGCCGGCAGGTCCGCCGCCGTGGGCACCACCACGGCGAACACGTCGGTCAGCCCGGTCAGCGCGGCCCGCTTGAGCTCAGCGGCGGGCACGACCGTGCCGTCCGGCGCGGTCAGCGCCCGGGTGGCGGTGGCCTCGGCGACGACGGTCGGCCGGTAGCCCAGGTTGAACGCCGCCTGGGCGGTGTAGTTGACGCACATGTGCGTCATGAACCCGGCGAGCACCAGGTCCTTGCCGCTGCCCGCCGCGAAACCGAGGCCGGTGAGGACCTTCTCCAGGTCGGTGGCGTGGAAGGCGTTCGGGAAGTTCTTCACCACGACCGGCTCGCCGTCGGCCGGCGCGACCTCGTCGCTGATCGCGCCGACGTGCGCGGTGAGGTCGTACGGGGATCCCTCGCCGCTGTCGTGCTGGATGTGCACGACCGGGGTGCCGGCCGCCCGGGCCCGGGCGAGCAGCCGCGCCGCCTCGGCGACGGCCTCCTCGGCGCCCTCCAGCGCCATCACGCCGGAGCGGTAGGTGTTCTGGACGTCGATGAGGATCAGCACCGCCTCGGAGAGCCGGGCCGGCTCGTCGGACAGGCCGGAGAGGGAGCGCAGGGGAGTGGAGGGAGCGACGGTCATGTCGAGCCTTTCGTGAGAGAAAAGAGGCGAATGAGGGCAAAAGGGGTGTGCGTGGGAAAGGTGGAGGGTCACCGCTCCGGCGTACGGGCGGAAGACGTCCGGGTCAGCGGGCCCCGGTGCGGAACCGGCGGCGGTACGCCGCGGGCGTGGTCGCGAGCTGCCGGCGGAACGCCCGGTGCAGGGTCTCCACCGAGCCGAGCCCCGCCCGCGCCGCCACCTCCGCGAGCGGCGCGTCCGAGGTCTCCAGATGGCGCCGGGCCGCCTCGATCCGGGCCGCCTCCACGTAGGCGGCGGGGCTCGACCCCGTCTCCTGCGCGAAGACCCGGGCGAAGTGCCGCTCGCTCAGGCACATCCGGCCGGCCAGCCGCTCCGTGGACAGGTCGCCGTCCAGGTGGTCCGCGATCCACAGCCGCAGCTCGTCGATGTCCCTCCGGCCGGTCGCCGGACGGCTCAGCGGCACCGAGAACTGGCTCTGCCCGCCCTGCCGCTTCAGATACATCACGAGCTGCCGGGCGACCGCGAGCGCCGTCTCCTCGCCCAGGTCCTCCGCCACCAGGGCGAGGGACAGGTCGAGACAGGCGCTGATCCCGGCCCCGGTCCAGAGCCGTCCCCGGTCCGCCCGGACGAAGATCGGATCAGGGTCGACGGCGACCTCCGGGTGCGCCGCCGCCAGTTGCGCGGCCGTCGACCAGTGGGTCGTCGCGGTCCTGCCGTCGAGCAGGCCGGCCGCCGCCAGGACGTGCGCGCCGACGCAGACCGACGCCACCCGGCGGGCGTGCGGCGCGGTCGCCCGCACCCAGTCCACGACCTCCGGGTCGAGCCGGGCGACGACCCCGCCGTCCGGCGCCGGGTCGACCGCCCCCGGCACGAGGAGCGTGTCCACGTCCGCGCCGACCTCGTCGAAGCCGAGGTCCGCGAGCAGCCGCACCCCCGCCGAGGTCCGCACCTCCCCGGCGCCGCCGGGCGCGGCGAGCCGCACCCGGTAGCGGTCGGGGCCGCCCGCCTCCCGGTTGGCCAGCGCGAAGACCTCGGCCGGTCCGGTGACGTCGAGGAGGTCCACGTCGGGGAAGACGGCGACGACCACCCGGTGGACGGGCTGCCCGCCGGGGGCCGGGGTGGAGTGCGTCTCGGACATGCCCCCACCTTCGCCCGCGCCGCCGGGTGACGGCAATGACGATTCCCTGTCACATCCGGACACGCGCGGCGGGAGGGCCGGGGCGGGAGCGGGCGGCCGTCGGGGTCTCCGGGACCGCCTACTCTTGAACCATGACCATCAGCAGCGACCGGAGCCCCGCAGTGGACGTCCAAGCGACCAAGAGTTACGAGATCCGCACCTACGGGTGTCAGATGAACGTCCACGACTCCGAGCGGCTCTCCGGTCTGCTGGAGGAGGCGGGCTACGTCCGCGCCCCCGAGGGTTCCGACGGCGCCGACGTCGTCGTCTTCAACACCTGCGCGGTCCGCGAGAACGCCGACAACAAGCTGTACGGCAACCTCGGCCACCTCGCCCCGATGAAGACCGCCCGCCCCGGCATGCAGATCGCCGTCGGCGGCTGCCTGGCCCAGAAGGACCGCGACACCATCGTGAAGCGGGCCCCCTGGGTCGACGTGGTCTTCGGCACCCACAACATCGGCAAGCTGCCGGTCCTGCTGGAGCGCGCCCGCGTCCAGCAGGAGGCGCAGGTCGAGATCGCCGAGTCCCTGGAGGCGTTCCCCTCCACCCTGCCGACCCGCCGCGAGTCGGCGTACGCGGCCTGGGTCTCCATCTCGGTCGGCTGCAACAACACCTGCACCTTCTGCATCGTGCCCGCCCTGCGCGGCAAGGAGGAGGACCGCCGCCCCGGCGACATCCTCGCCGAGATCGAGGCGCTGGTCGCCGAGGGCGTCTCCGAGATCACCCTGCTCGGCCAGAACGTGAACGCGTACGGCTCCGACCTCGGCGACCGCGAGGCGTTCAGCAAGCTGCTGCGCGCCTGCGGCGAGATCGAGGGCCTGGAGCGGGTCCGCTTCACCTCCCCGCACCCGCGCGACTTCACCGACGACGTCATCGCCGCCATGGCCGAGACGCCGAACGTGATGCCGCAGCTGCACATGCCGCTCCAGTCCGGCTCGGACACGGTCCTCAAGGCGATGCGCCGCTCCTACCGGCAGGAGCGTTTCCTCGGGATCATCGAGAAGGTCCGGGCGGCGATCCCGCACGCGGCGATCTCCACCGACATCATCGTGGGCTTCCCCGGCGAGACCGAGGAGGACTTCGAGCAGACCCTGCACGTGGTCCGCGAGGCCCGCTTCGCGAACGCCTTCACCTTCCAGTACTCCAAGCGCCCCGGCACCCCGGCCGCCGAGATGGACGGCCAGATCCCCAAGGAGGTCGTGCAGGCCCGCTACGAGCGCCTGGTCGCCCTCCAGGAGGAGATCTCCTGGGACGAGAACAAGAAGCAGGTCGGCCGCACCCTGGAGGTCATGGTCGCCGAGGGCGAGGGCCGCAAGGACGGCGAGACCCACCGCCTCTCGGGCCGCGCCCCCGACAACCGGCTCGTCCACTTCACCAAGCCCGAGCAGGACGTGCGCCCCGGCGACGTGGTGACCGTCGAGATCACCTACGCCGCTCCGCACCACCTCCTCGCCGAGGGCCCCACCACCGCCGTCCGCCGCACCCGCGCGGGCGACGCCTGGGAGAAGCGCCAGGCGGCCGCCGCCGCGAAGCCGGCCGGCGTGCTGCTCGGCCTCCCGAAGATCGGCGTCCCGGACCCGCTCCCGGCCGCCGAGACCCCGGCCTGCGGCGCGGCACACTGAGCGCGACACACTGAGACCGCGCCCCGGGCGGCCGGGGCACTGACCGAGACCCGCGCCCGGAGGAGCCGGTCGGCGACGCCGTGCGCCCGGCTGCCGGGGCAGTAGGCTGCGGATCATGCTTGTCGCCGCAGCCGTGTGCCCCTGCCCGCCGCTCCTCGTGCCCGAGGTCGCCGGCGGCGCCGCCCCCGAGCTGGACGCCGTGCGCGAGCACTGCGCGGACGCCCTCGGGGTGCTCGCCGCCGCCCGGCCCGACCGGCTCGTCGTCGTCGGGCCGGCCCCGGAGGGCGCCACGGGCGCGTTCCCGGCCGGTTCCGCCGGCTCCTTCGCCGGATTCGGCGTCGACCTCACCGTGCGGCTCGGCGACGGCCCCGGGGGGCGGGCGCTGCCGGCCCCGCTCGCCGTCGGCGCCTGGCTGCTCTCCCGTACCCGCTCCGACGTACCCGTCGAAGGGCTCGGGATCGCCGAGCGGGCCGGGACGGAGGAGTGCGCGGAGACCGGCCGGCTGCTGGCCGGCGCCGGAGAGCGGGTCGCGCTGCTCGTCCTGGGCGACGGCAGCGCCTGCCGGACCGTGAAGGCCCCCGGCTACCTCGACGAGCGCGCCGCCGGCTTCGACGCCGAGGCCGCCCGGGCCCTGGGCGCCGCCGACGTGCCCGGCGTCCTCGCGCTCGACGCCTCCCTCGCGTACGAGCTCAAGGCGGCCGGGCGCGCGCCGTGGCAGGTCCTCGCGGGCGCGGCCGAGGGCGCGGGACTGGCGGGGCGGCTCCTGCACGAGGACGCCCCGTACGGCGTGGGGTACCTGGTCGCCGTCTGGTCCTGACGCGGACCCGGCCACGGGAAAGGGCGGTGGCCGCGGAGACGTGCTCCGCGGCCACCGCCCTCACGGGCCCGGCTCAGGCGGCCGGAGGCGCGGGCGGGGGAGTGCCGTCGCCGGGCGTGCCCCGTCCGGGCGTGCCGTCGCCGGGCGTGCCGTCGTCCTTGTGCCCGATCCGGTCGAGGGCGTCCTTGGCCTTGCCGGTACCGGACTGGATCTTGTCGCTGTACTTGCCCTTGGTCCTCTCGTCGACCATCCGCGCGGCCTTGTCCAGGCCCTGGTCGATCTTGTCCCCGTGCTGCTGCGCGAGGTCGGCGACCTTGTGCTTGGCCGGGCCCAGCTTGGCCTTCAGTGAATCCATGAGACCCATGGGGCACCTCTCCGTGTCCGTGTCCTGCCTACCTGCGGGCGGCCTCGCCGGTCTCGCCGCCGACGGCCGTCGCCGTCGACTGCTGCCGCGGGATCTCCACGACCTCCGCGACCTCCGCGTCGGCCCCGGCCCCGTCGGCGTCCGCCTCGGCGGCGGCCTCCGGCGGTCCGGACTCCGCCGGGACGGTCACGCCCGCGACCGGAATCCGGGTCACCGGCCCTTCCGTCCCGCCGCTCTCCGCCGCCCCGGACTCGTCCGTCACAGCGGTCTCCTCCGTCACACCGGTCTCGGTCACCGCGACCGCCACCGCGGCCGTCGCGGCGGCCTCGGGCCCGTCCTCCGCCGTGCCCTTCCTCTTCCGGTTCCGGCGAAACATAGCGAAAACGTCCATATTCACTCCTCAGCGTACTCGTCAGGGGGTGCCGCGCGGGGGAGCGGCGGCGGGAACACGGCCGGAACACCACGGAACATCGGCCGGAACCACTCCCGGGCAACGAGCCCCCGACCCCCCTGTCACGTCGCTCGTTCGGGGACCCCTCCCGAGGTTTGCGAGACTGGGACGGTGAGAAGCGCAGCTCCCGCACCGCGGGTCATCGCCGTCGTCGGCCCCACGGCGGCCGGAAAGTCCGATCTGGGCGTGTACCTGGCCCAGCAGCTCGGCGGCGAGGTCGTCAACGCCGACTCGATGCAGCTCTACCGCGGGATGGACATCGGGACCGCCAAACTGACGCCGGAGGAGCGCGGGGGCGTCCCGCACCACCTCCTCGACATCTGGGACGTCACCGAGGCCGCCAGCGTCGCCGAGTACCAGCGGCTCGCCCGCGCCGAGATCGACCGCCTGCTCGCCGAAGGCCGTACCCCCGTCCTCGTCGGCGGCTCCGGCCTGTACGTACGCGGCGCCGTGGACGCCCTGGAGTTCCCCGGCACCGACCCCGACGTCCGGGCCCGTCTGGAGGCGGAGCTCGACGAGCGCGGCTCCGGCGTCCTGCACGCCCGGCTGGCCGCCGCCGACCCCGAGGCGGCGCGCGCGATCCTCCCCAGCAACGGCCGCCGGATCGTCCGGGCTCTGGAGGTCATCGAGATCACCGGCAAGCCCTTCACCGCCAACCTCCCCGGCCACGAGTCCGTCTACGACACCGTGCAGATCGGCGTCGACGTGGCCCGGCCCGAGCTCGACGAGCGGATCACCACGCGCGTGGACCGCATGTGGGAGGCCGGGCTCGTCGACGAGGTCCGCGCCCTGGAGGCGGTCGGACTGCGCGAGGGGCGCACGGCCTCCCGCGCGCTCGGCTACCAGCAGGTGCTCGCGGCGCTCGCCGGGGAGTGCACCGAGGACGAGGCGCGCGCCGAGACCGTCCGCGCCACCAAGCGCTTCGCCCGCCGCCAGGACTCGTGGTTCCGCCGCGACCCGCGGGTCCACTGGCTCAGCGGCGCCGCCGCGGACCGCGGGGAACTCCCGCGGGAGGCGCTGTCGTTGGTCGAACGAGCGGTTACAGCCTGATCACGTGATGGCATCGGGACGCCCTGCCCGTCATTTCGACGGTCGGGAGCGTGCCATCATCGAGCATCGATCGACCAAGTGGAGTCCGAGTGGGGAGGGCGCGTGGCGATGGAGGCCGGCCCTCGCGACAGAGAACAGCACGAGTCGGTGCCCGGGGCTGCCCCGGGGCTGACGCCCGACGGGCCCGACGACGCCGAGGGCTCCGCGGTCGAGGTCGACGCGGGCGAGGTGGAGGTCGAGCTGCGCCCCCGGCGCCTGCTGCGGATCTGGCAGCTCGCCCCGATCGTGGGCCTCGCCGCCGTCGGCTCCCTGATGTTCGCCTTCCCGCTGGCCTTCGGCTCCGGCGACGGTGGCGCGGTCGTCGCCATGCTGGGACTGCTGATCAGCTTCTGCGCCGCCGGCTGGGGCATGATGGCCGCCCGCAAGGTCGGCTACACCTGGCCGGGGCTGCCGAAGCGCGGCTCCGGCGAGCGGCCGGACTGGCGGGTCCTCACCCTGTACGTGACCAGCATCGCGGCCCTCGTCGCGCTGGCGGTCTGGCGGGTCGCCCGGCTCCGCTGAGCCACCCTGTGGACAACCGGAACCCCGGTCCGCGCGGCACCGTACAGTTGATCGCGTGACCAGCACGCAGACCACCCCGCTCCGCTATCTCAAGGGCCACGGCACCGAGAACGACTTCGTGATCGTCCCCGACGCGGAGAACGAGATCGACCTGCCCCCCGCCCTCGTCGCCCGGCTCTGCGACCGCCGCGCCGGCCTCGGCGGCGACGGCGTGCTGCACGTCGTGCGCAGCGCCGCCCACCCCGAGGCCCGCGCCATGGCCGGCGAGGCCGAGTGGTTCATGGACTACCGGAACGCCGACGGCACCGTCGCCGAGATGTGCGGCAACGGCGTCCGGGTCTTCGCCCGCTACCTGGAGCACGCCGGCCACGTCACCGCCGGCGAGGTCGCCGTCGCCACCCGCGGCGGCGTCAAGCACGTCCACCTCGACAAGGACGGCTCCGTCACCGTCGCCATGGGCCGGGCCGTGCTCCCCGACGAGGGCGTCACGGTCACCGTCGACGGGCGCAGCTGGCCCGCGCGGAACGTGAACATGGGCAATCCGCACGCGGTCGCCTTCGTCGAGGACCTCGCGCACGCCGGGACCCTGTACGACGAGCCGCCGTACGAGCCCGCCTCCGTCTACCCCGACGGGGTCAACATCGAGTTCGTCGCCGACCGGGGCCCCCGCCACGTCGCCATGCGGGTGCACGAGCGCGGCGCCGCCGAGACCCGCTCCTGCGGCACCGGCGCCTGCGCCGTCGCCGTCGCCACCGCCCGCCGCGACGGCGCGGACCCCGCCGAGACCGGCGCCCCCGTCACGTACACCGTCGACGTGCTCGGCGGCACCCTCGTCATCACCGAGCACCCCGACGGACAGATCGAGATGACCGGACCGGCCGTCATCGTCGCCGAGGGCACCCTGGAGCCCTCCTGGCTCGCGCAGGCCTGAAACAGCGGGGCCGGGCGCTCTCCGGGCGGTGCCGTGGGCGCGGCCGGAGGGCGTAATCGAAACAGTCAACGACTCGCGCGTCGCTCGAATGGGTGATCCGATTCACGCTGGGCGAGAGCGTGACTGCGCCACGTGGTGGGGTCGGTAGCATCAAGCACCGGCCCTCCGGGCTCTCCCCGCCCGTCCACCGCCGGTCGACGTCGCCGGAGGTGCCCCATGAGCGCAGAGGCCACGAACCCCGTGAGCGCGGCCGAGGCCGCGGCCACCGACACGGGCGTCCGCAGGCGCGGACGCGCCCGGCTGGACCTGCGGAGGCTCGGCCGGGCCGCCCTGCTCGGCGCCACCGCGGGCCCCGCACCGCGCGACCGGCTGCCCGACGCCATCAGCCACGTCGCCGAGGCGCACCGGGCCCACCATCCCGAGGCCGACCTGTCGGTGCTGCGCCGGGCGTACGTGCTCGCCGAGTCCTCGCACCGGGGCCAGTTCCGCAAGAGCGGCGAGCCGTACATCACCCATCCGCTCGCCGTCACCCTGATCCTCGCCGAACTCGGCGCCGAGACCACGACCCTGACCGCCTCTCTCCTCCACGACACCGTCGAGGACACGGAGGTGACGCTCGATCAGGTGCGCCGCGAGTTCGGCGACGAGGTCGCGTACCTGGTCGACGGCGTCACCAAGGTGGAGAAGATCGACTACGGGGCCGCCGCCGAACCCGAGACCTTCCGCAAGATGCTCGTCGCCACCGGTGACGACGTGCGGGTCATGTCGATCAAACTCGCCGACCGGCTCCACAACATGCGCACCCTCGGCGTCATGCGCCCCGAGAAACAGGCCCGCATCGCCAAGGTCACCCGGGACGTCCTGATCCCCCTCGCCGAACGGCTCGGCGTCCAGGCCCTCAAGACCGAACTGGAGGACCTGGTCTTCGCGATCCTCCACCCCGAGGAGTACGAGACCACCCGCGCGCTCATCGCCGGCGCCACCGGCTCCGGATCGCCGGACGCGCTCGCCGCCGTCGCCGACCAGGTCGCGACCGTGCTGCGTGAGGCCGGCATCGCCGCCGAAGTCCTCGTCCGGCCCCGCCACTTCGTCTCCGTCCACCGCGTCCGGCTCAAGCGCGGCGAGCTGCGCGGCTGCGACTTCGGGCGGCTCCTCGTCCTCGTCGCCGAGGACGCCGACTGCTACGCGGTCCTCGGCGAGCTGCACACCTGCTTCACCCCCCTCATCTCGGAGTTCAAGGACTTCATCGCCGCCCCGAAGTTCAACCTCTACCAGTCGCTGCACACCGCGATCGCCGCCCCCGACGGCGGCGTCGCCGAGGTCCTCATCCGCACCCACCGCATGCACAAGGTCGCCGAGGCGGGGGTCGTCGCCCTCGGCAACCCCCACGTGGGCCAGGAACCGGACCCCGCCGCCCCGCCCGCCGACGAGACCGAGCGCACCGACCCCACCCGGCCCGGCTGGCTCGCCCGCCTCCTCGCCTGGCAGCAGTCCGCGCCCGACCCCGACACCTTCTGGTCCTCGCTCCGCGCCGACCTCGCCGAGGACCACGAGATCACCGTCTTCCGCGCCGACGGCGGCACCCTCGGGCTGCCCGCCGGCGCCACCTGCGTCGACGCCGCCTACGCCCAGCACGGCGCCGCCGCCCACGCCTGCCTCGGCGCCCGCGTCAACGGCCGGCTCGCCCCGCTGAGCACGGTCCTCTCCGACGGCGACACCGTGCAGCTGCTGCTCGCCCAGGACGCCGGCTCCGGGCCGTCCCCGGCGTGGCTGGACCACGCCCGCACCCCCGCCGCCCGGATCGCCATCACCGGCTGGCTCCAGGCCCACCCGGAGGCCGCCCAGCAGCCCGCCGCCGCCCCCCGCCCGCCGCTCAGCGTCGCCGCCGACCGCGGCTCCGGCGCCGACCTGCACGCCGACCTCGGCGACGGCCCGCCGGCCCCGGTCCGCCCGGCCGGCTGCTGCACGCCCGTCCCGCCCGACGCGATCACCGGCTTCCGGGTCCGCGGCGGCGCCGTCACCGCCCACCGCTCCGGCTGTCCCGCCGTGGACGTCATGCGGCGGCTCGGCCGGGACGCCGTACCCGTGCGCTGGGGGAACGCCGCCCACTGCCGGGTCACCCTGGTCGCCGAATCGTTCGGCCGCCCCGGCCTCCTCGCCGACCTCACCGAGGCCATCGCGACCGCCGGCGCCGAAGTCGTCGCCGCCACCGTCGAACCGCCCAGCGAGCAGCGGGTCCGCCACACGTACACCCTGCAGCTCGCCGACGCCGCCGAGCTCCCGACCCTCATGCGCGCCATGCGCGACGTCCCCGGCGTCTACGACGTGAGCCGCACCCACCGGCTCTGAGACCCGGCGGGCCCGGGGCGCGGCACGCGCGCGCGTGCGGAGCGCGTACCGGTGATCACACGACGTGCCCCCTTCGGGTGGCGGGTGCGCGCGTCGGCCACCGCGGGCGGGGCGGCCCCTGGTAGCCCTGGCCCATGCCGCTCACCTCCCGCCCCGTCCGTCCGGACACCGCCCGCACGCCCGCCTCGCCCGACGCCGGCCGCCCCGCGCGGCCCGCCCGCCGGCGGTGGCTGCGGTCCGCCGTGCTCGTCGCGGCCTCCGCCGCGCTCGTCGCCGCCGCCCAGCCCGCCCCGGCCCCCCTCGGCATCGGCGACCCGCTCTTCCCCCACCTCGGCAACCCCGGCTACGACGTCCTCGCCTACGACATCGCCCTCACCTACTCCGGGGTGAACACCGAACCGCTCGCTGCCGTCACCCGCGTCGACGCCCTCGCCACCGCCGACCTCGAGCGGCTCCACCTCGACTTCACCCACGGCACCGTCTCCGCCGTCACCGTCGACGGCCTGCCCGCCGCGTACGAGACCAGCGGCGAGGACCTCGTCATCACCCCCGTCGTCCCCATCGACGCCGGCGAGCCCGTCACCGTCACCGTCCGCCACACCAGCGACCCGCGCGGCCCCGCCCAGAACGGCGGCTGGGTCCGCACCTCCGACGGCCTCGCCATGGCCAACCAGGCCGACGCCGCCCACCGCGTCTTCCCCTCCAACGACCACCCCTCCGACAAGGCCGCCTTCACCTTCCGGATCACCGCCCCGCGCGAGCTGACCGCCGTCGCCAACGGCCTCCCCGCCGGCCGCGTCGCCCACGGCGCCACCACCACCTGGACCTATCGCACCCGCCACCCCATGGCCACCGAACTCGCCCAGGTCTCCATCGGCCGCTCCGCCGTCCTGCACCGCACCGGACCGCGCGGCCTCCCCGTCCGGGACGTCGTCCGCGCCCAGGACCGGGAGACGCTGGAGCCCTGGCTGCGCCGCACCCCCGCCCACCTGGAGTGGATGGAACGCAAGGTCGGCCCGTACCCCTTCGAGACGTACGGCGTGCTGGTCGCCGACGCCACCACCGGCTTCGAGCTGGAGACCCAGACCCTCTCCCTCTTCGAACGGCGGCTCTTCACCGACCCCCGCTTCCCTGCCTGGTACGTCGACGCGATCATGGTCCACGAACTCGCCCACCAGTGGTTCGGCGACAGCGTCTCCCCCCGCACCTGGTCCGACCTGTGGCTCAACGAGGGACACGCCAGCTGGTACGAGGCGCTGTACGCCGACGAGACGGCCGGCAAGTCCCTGGAGAAGCGCATGAAGGCCGCGTACGCCGCCTCCGACGGCTGGCGCGCCGCCGGAGGACCGCCCGCGGCCCCCCGCCCGGCCGCCCCCGGCGCCAAGCTCAGCCTCTTCCGGCCCGTCGTCTACGACGGCAGCGCGCTCGTCCTCTACGCCCTCCGGCAGGAGATCGGCACCGCCGCCTTCGACCGCCTCCAGCGGCGCTGGGTCGCCGCGCACCGCGACGGCGTCGCCTCGACCGCCGACTTCACCGCCCTCGCCGAAGAGGTCTCCGGACGCGAGCTCGACGCCTTCTTCACCGGCTGGCTGTACGGCGAGAAGACCCCGCCGATGCCCGGCCAACCCGACTGGCGCAGCCTCCCGCCCGCGGACGCCGAGCGCTGAGGAAACCCGCGTGACGGGCGCCGCGCGGCCGTGTCACCATCGTCAGGTCGGCGACGCGGCCGGCGGGACCCGTGAGGGAATCCCCGCGAGGGAATCATCCGGGGCCGCCGCGCGTTGTAACCGACACCATCGTTCCGACCTACGTAAGGATCCAATGACCTCCTCTTCTTCCCCTTCCCAGGACGAGCAGAGCTTCGCGCAGTCGCGCCGCACCGAGAGCCTTCGGGCCGATGCCCTGATGGAAGAGGACGTCGCCTGGAGCCACGAGATCGACGGAGAGCGGGACGGCGACCAGTTCGACCGCTCCGAGCGTGCGGCGCTGCGCCGCGTCGCCGGCCTCTCCACCGAGCTCGAGGACGTCACCGAGGTCGAGTACCGGCAGCTGCGCCTGGAGCGCGTCGTGCTCGTCGGCGTCTGGACCTCGGGGACCGTGCAGGACGCCGAGAACTCCCTCGCGGAGCTCGCTGCCCTCGCCGAGACGGCGGGCGCCCTCGTCCTCGACGGCGTGATCCAGCGCCGCGACAAGCCCGACCCGGCCACCTTCATCGGTTCCGGCAAGGCCCAGGAGCTCCGGGACATCGTCATCGAGACCGGTGCCGACACCGTGGTCTGCGACGGCGAGCTCAGCCCCGGCCAGCTCATCGCCCTCGAAGACGTCGTCAAGGTCAAGGTGGTCGACCGGACCGCGCTGATCCTCGACATCTTCGCCCAGCACGCCAAGTCCCGCGAGGGCAAGGCACAGGTCGCCCTCGCGCAGATGCAGTACATGCTGCCGCGCCTGCGCGGCTGGGGTCAGTCGCTGTCCCGGCAGATGGGTGGCGGCGGCGGTGGCGGCATGGCCACCCGAGGCCCCGGTGAGACCAAGATCGAGACCGACCGGCGCCGCATCCGCGAGAAGATGGCGAAGATGCGCCGGGAGATCGCGGAGATGAAGACCGGCCGCGACGTCAAGCGGCAGGAGCGGCGCCGCAACAAGGTGCCGTCCGTCGCCATCGCCGGCTACACCAACGCCGGCAAGTCCTCCCTGCTCAACCGCCTCACGGGCGCAGGCGTCCTGGTGGAGAACGCGCTGTTCGCCACCCTCGACCCGACCGTCCGCCGGGCCGAGACGCCGTCCGGCCGGGTCTACACCCTGGCCGACACCGTCGGTTTCGTCCGGCACCTGCCGCACCATCTGGTCGAGGCGTTCCGCTCCACCATGGAGGAGGTCGCCGACGCCGACCTCATCCTGCACGTGGTGGACGGCTCGCACCCCGCCCCGGAGGAGCAGCTGGCCGCCGTGCGCGAGGTCTTCCGGGACGTCGGCGCGGTGAACGTGCCGGAGATCGTGATCGTCAACAAGGCCGACGCGGCCGACCCGCTGGTCCTCCAGCGCCTGCTCCGCGTCGAGAAGCACTCCATGGCCGTCTCCGCCCGCTCGGGCGCCGGCATCGAGGAGCTGCTCGCCCTGATCGACCGCGAGCTGCCGCGCCCGGAGGTGGAGATCGAGGTCCTCCTGCCCTACACGCAGGGCGGTCTCGTCTCCCGCGTCCACGCCGAGGGCGAGATGCTCTCCGAGGAGCACACCCCGGAGGGCACCCTGGTCAAGGCCCGGGTGCACGAGGAACTGGCGGCGGCGCTCGCGCCGTACGTCCCCGCCGCGCACTGAGCACGACCCCGCACGAAGGCGCCGGCCCCCTCCCTTTCCCGGGAGGGGGCCGGCGCCTTTCTCCTGCGCGGGCGCCGTGCGCCCGCACGCTCCGGCCTACTGGCCGGCGTACTTCTTGCTGACCTCGTCGAAGATCGCCTTGGCCTCCGGACCCAGTCGGGGCCCCGCCAGCCAGCCGGCCGTCGACGGGCCGATCGAGGTGTTCGACACCAGCGCCGGCTGCCCGTCCTTGCCCTGCGCGACCCAGCCGCCACCGGACGAACCGGCCGTCATCGTGCACCCGATGCGGTACATCGTCGGCTGCTCCGCCTTCAGCGACAGCCGGCCCGGCTTGTCCGCGCACTGGAACATCTTCTGGCCGTCGAACGGCGGCGCCGCCGGGTAACCGGTCGCCGTGATCGACGCGATCTTCGGCACCGCCGGGGCGTTGAACTCGACCGGCAGGGCAGCGCCGACCGTCTCCTCCAGCGACTTGCCGGACGAGCCCTTCTCCGGCGTCACCTGGATGACCGCGAAGTCGTACGGGGCGCCCGCGCCACCGGTGGACGCGCCCTGCGCGATCCACTGGTCCGACGTCTTCACCCAGTCCGCCCACCACACGCCGTACGGGGCGATCTGCTCACGCGACGCCTTCTCCAGCGCGGCGGTCTCCAGCGCGGCGTCGTTGTAGGACGGGACGAAGGCGATGTTGCGGTACCAGCCGCCCTCCTTGCCCTTGTGGACGCAGTGACCGGCGGTCCACACCATGTTCGACTTGCCCGGGTGCGCCGGGTCCTTCACCACGGTCGCCGAGCAGACCATCGAACCGTCGGGCCCGTCGAAGAACACCTTGCCGGACGCCGGCGAGTTGTCGTGGTACTTCGCCGGCACCGCCTTGGCCTTCACCGGGTCGGGCGTCGGGTCGGTGACACCCTCGTCACCCGAGATGTCCTCCTCCTCGACCGGCCGCTCGGGACGCTCCGCGTCCCGCATCCGGTCCGGGTCCCAGAGGTCCTCGATGATCGGGTTGACGAAGTCCTTCGCCTCGCGAAGCCACTTGTCCTTGTCCCAGTTCCGCCACTCGCCGTCGCGCCACTTGTCGATGTCGATCCCGTGGTCCTTCAGCCGCTGCTTCAGGTCCTCCGGGATCTTGATCTTGTCGACCGGGTTCTCGTTCACCGGCGCGCTGGGCTTGTCTCCCGCGTTCTCCTCGGTCGGGCCGCAGGCCGCCGTGGTCAGCGTCAGCGCCGCGACGGCGGACGCCGCCATCAGCAGCGGACGAATCGATCGCATCTCGTGATCCCCCTGGGACTCCATCGACTGTGCATGTCTGAGCTTCGGTCGCACCCCTGTCCGGAGGGACACGGGAACGACGGCCCCCACTATGCCGGTGCCGGAGGGGACGGTACGCGCCCAGGACCCGGTTCCCGAGCCGGTACGGCCGTTGCCATGCCGTGATCCGCGACACGCCAAGGATCTTGCCTCCGGCCCGTGTTCCCCGGCAGTTCCCGTCGTTAGGTACGGACGGGGACACAACGGCGGCGCCCGGAGCGGCCTTTGGACACGGCCCGGCGGCCCGCCGATGTGCAACGCAACTGTTATCGCGGGAGGACACCGAGCTGTGGCCGTGACCGATTCAGCTCCAGCCGCCCCGGAGGCCGACGCGGTCGCGGGGGAGCGCACCGGAGGCCGCGCGCCGGCGGGGGAGCCCGCCGGCAGGCCGGCCGCCGCGACCCGGCGCGGCTACGGCACGGTGGCCGGGGGCGGTTACGAGGCGATCCTGCGGCGCCAGGCCCAGCGCGAGTCCAGTGCCCGCACCTACGCCCGCTCGCTGCCGATCGTCCCGGTCCGCGCCCGCGGCCTCACCATCGAGGGCGCCGACGGCCGCCGCTACCTCGACTGCCTGTCCGGCGCCGGCACCCTCGCGCTCGGCCACAACCACCCGGTCGTCCTCGAAGCCATCCACCGCGTCCTCGACTCCGGCGCGCCGCTCCACGTCCTCGACCTCGCGACCCCGGTCAAGGACGCCTTCACCTCCGAGCTGTTCGCCACCCTCCCTCCGGAACTCGCCGCCGACGCCCGCGTCCAGTTCTGCGGCCCCGCCGGCACCGACGCCGTCGAGGCCGCGCTGAAGCTCGTCCGCACCGCCACCGGCCGGCGCGGCCTGTTCGCCTTCACCGGCGCCTACCACGGCATGACCGCCGGCGCCCTCGCCGTCTCGGGCGGAGCCGAGGACGCCGGCGTCACCCGGCTGCCGTACCCCCAGTCGTACCGCTGCCCCTTCGCCGTGGGCGGCGAGCGCGGCGCCGAACTCTCCGCCCGCTGGACCGAGACCCTGCTCGATGACCCCAAGAGCGGCGTCCCCACCCCCGCCGGCCTCATCGTGGAGGCCGTCCAGGGCGAGGGCGGCGTCCTCCCCGCCCCCGACGCCTGGATGCGCCGCCTCCGGAACATCACCGCCCGGCACTCCGTCCCCCTCGTCGTCGACGAGGTCCAGACCGGCGTCGGCCGCACCGGCGCCTTCTGGGCCGTCGAGCACAGCGGCGTCGTCCCCGACGTGATGGTCCTCTCCAAGGCCATCGGCGGCTCCCTGCCCCTCGCCGTCGTCGTGTACCGCTCCGGGCTCGACGCCTGGAAGCCCGGCGCCCACGCCGGCACCTTCCGCGGCAACCAGCTCGCCATGGCCGCCGGCACCGCGACCCTCGCGTACGTCCGCGAGCACCGGCTCGCCGAACGCGCCGCCACCCTCGGCGCCCGGATGCTCGCCCGGCTCCAGGGCCTCCAGGCCGCCCACCCCTGCGTCGGCGACGTCCGCGGGCGGGGCCTCATGATCGGCGTCGAGCTCGTCGACCCCGGGGCGGCGGGCCCCGACGACACCGTGCCGCCCGCCGCCCCGGCCCTCGCCCGCGCCGTCCGGCGCGCCTGCCTGGACCGCGGACTCATCGTCGAACTCGGCGGCCGGCACTCCGCCGTCGTCCGTCTCCTCCCGCCGCTGACCCTCACCGACGAGCAGGCCACCGCCGTCCTGGACCGGTTCGCCGACGCCCTCGCCGCCGCCGAGCGGGCCCACCACTCCGGGCCGCCCGCCCCCCACCGGCCCGCCCCCGGCCCGTCCCACTGACCCGGACCGCCTCCGGCCCCCTCTCCAAGGAATCCCGCGTGAACGCCACCCCCACCTCCCAGGTGCCCGAGACCCAGACCCACCCCGACACCGAGGAGCACACGGTCCCGCGCCAGCACACCGGTCCCGCCCCCCTCCGGCCGGCCCACTCCGGAACCGCCCCGGCCGCCGGCCCGCACCGACCCGGCACCCCCGCCGCCGACCCGCTCGACGACCCCGACCCCCAGCGGGCCGCCGACACCGCCGCCGTCGAGAACCTGCTGCGCTGCTGGGTCCGGGAGAAGAACCTCCCCGCCCCCGAGACCGCCACCCTCCGCGTCCCCCTCGACGCCAGCGGCACCGCCCTCCTCGTCCCCGTCCGCTACTGGTCCCCCACCGGCTGGCACCGCTTCGGCACCCCCACCCTGGAGGGCCTGCCCTCCACCGCCCCGGCCGTCGACGCCGTCACCCTCGCCGCCCTCCTCAGCCGCGAGACCGGCCGCCCCGAGGCCACCGAACTCGTCGGCCGCGTCGCCGACTCCGCCCGCCGCACCGCCGACTTCCTCGCCGCCCGCCGCCGCGACCCCCGGCCCCACCCCGACGCCGACCTCTTCCTCGCCGCCGAACAGTCCCTCCTCCTCGGCCACCCGCTGCACCCCACCCCCAAGAGCCGCGAAGGACTCTCCGAAGCCGAGGGCCGCCTCTACTCGCCCGAACTCCACGGCTCCTTCCCCCTCCACTGGTTCGCCGTCGACCACTCCCTCCTCGTCTCCGACTCGGCCTGGACGGAACAGGGCCGCGCCGTCACCGCCGAACAGCTCGCCACCGGCCTCGCCGAAGGGCTCGCCCACCCCGCCGGCACCACCCCCCTGCCCCTGCACCCCTGGCAGGCCCGGGAACTCCTCCACCGCCCCGACGTCCGCGTCCTGCTCGACCGGGGCCTCCTCCATGACCTCGGCCCGCACGGCAGCCACTGGCACCCCACCTCCTCGGTCCGCACCGTCCACCGGCCCGGCGCCCGCGCCATGCTCAAGCTCTCCCTCGGCCTGCGGATCACCAACTCCCGCCGCGAGAACCTCCGCAAGGAACTCCACCGCGGCGTCGAGGTCCACCGCCTGCTGCGGACCGGCCTCGTCGACGAGTGGCAGGCCGCCCACCCCGGCTTCGACATCGTCCGGGACCCCGCCTGGCTCGCCGTCGACGCCCCCGACGGCACCCCCGTCCCCGGGCTCGACCTGATGATCCGGCACAACCCCTTCGGCCCCGGAGACGACGCCGTCTGCCTCGCCGCCCTCACCGCGCCCCGCCCGTGGCCCGGCGCCGCCGGCATGAGCTCCCGGCTCGCCGACCTCATCGGCCGCCTCGCCGCCCGCACCGGCCGCCCCGCAGCCGCCGTCTCCGCCGAGTGGTTCCTCCGCTACCTCGACCAGGTCGTCCGCCCCGTCCTCTGGCTCGACGGCCACGCCGGCATCGCCCTGGAGGCCCACCAGCAGAACACCCTCGTCCTCCTGGACCCCGACGGCTGGCCCGTCGGCGGCCGGTACCGCGACAACCAGGGCTACTACTTCCGCGAGTCCCACCGGGCCGAGCTGGAGGCCCGCCTCCCCGGCATCGGCGCCCACAGCGACACCTTCGTCTCCGACCAGGTCACGGACGAGCGCTTCGCCTACTACCTCGGCATCAACAACGTCCTCGGCCTGATCGGCGCCTTCGGCGCCCAGCACCTCGCCGACGAGCGGATCCTGCTCGCCGCCTTCCGCTCCTTCCTCACCTCCGCCACCGGTCTCGGCTCCCCGCTCCCGCACCGCCTCCTCGAAGCGGCCACCCTCCGCAGCAAGGCCAACCTCCTCACCCGCCTCCACGGCCTCGACGAACTCGTCGGCCCCGTCGACACCCAGTCCGTCTACGTCACCATCACCAACCCGCTCCGCCCCTGACCCCCGCGGGCGGCCCACCACCGCCGCCCCCGGCCCGCGTCCCTCCGCACGTCCCCCGTCCACCCACCGCGGGGACGCCCCGACCCCGGAAGACCCACTCCATGTCCATACCTCCGGACCACAGACCCCGCCCCTCCGCCGGCCACCACGACGGCGACCTGCTCGACTCGGTCGCCTCCTGGCCGCCGGCGGACACCCCCTTCGGCTCCTTCCGCCTCGTCCCCGTCCAGCCGGCACGTGATCTGCCCCTGCTCACCCGCTGGATGAACGACCCCGCCGTCGCGGCCTTCTGGGAACTCGCCGGACCCGAGCCCGTCACCGCCGACCACCTCCGCGCCCAGCTCGAAGGCGACGGCCGCAGCGTCCCCTGCGTCGGCGTGCTCGACTCGACCCCGATGAGCTACTTCGAGCTCTACCGCGCAGACCTGGACCCGCTCGCCCGGGCCTACGAGGCCCGTCCGCACGACACGGGTATCCACCTCCTCCTCGGAGGCGCCACCGACCGAGGCCGTGGCGTCGGCACCGCACTCCTGCGCGCCGTCGCCGACCTCGTCCTCGCCCACCGTCCCCGCTGCACCCGCGTCCTCGCCGAACCGGACATCCGCAACACCCCCTCCGTTTCCGCGTTCCTCAGCGCCGGCTTCCGCTACGCGGAAGAGATCGAACTGCCCGGCAAACGGGCCGCGCTCATGATCCGCGACCGGTTCCTTCGTCACGCCCTGTGACCGTTCTCTGTCTTTGATACACCGCTCGACCCACAGCGGTTCCCCCTTCGAGGAGTCTTTCTGTGACGATGTCCCCCGCACCCCACGACTCCGCACGACCGGCGGCGACCGCCGCCCCCGTCCTGCTCGCGCCCCCCGAGCTCAACCCCGCCGCCTGGACCCGCGCCTCCGCCCGCACCCTCGCCAAGGCCCTCGGCGAGTTCGCGTACGAGGAGATCCTCGCCCCCGTACCGGCCGGCGGCGACGCACCCGACCGGTACGTCCTCACCCTGGACGACGGCGCCCCCCTCGCCTTCACCGCCCGCCGCGGCGCCTACGGCGGCTGGCGCGTCGCCCCCGACACGATCACCCTCGACGGCCGGCCGCTGACGGACCCCCTCGCCTTCCTCGTCCGCGCCCGCCGCCTCCTCGGACTCGACGGCGCCACCCTCGGCCACCTCATCCGCGAACTCTCCGCCACCCTCGCCGCCGAGGCGCGGCTCGACCACACCGCGCTCCCCGCGCACCGCCTCGCCGACCTCCCGTACGCCGCGCTCGAAGGCCACCAGACCGGACACCCCTGGCTGGTCCTCAACAAGGGCCGCATCGGGTTCTCCGCCGGCGACGCCGCCCGCTGGGCCCCCGAGGCCCGCAACGCCACCCGCCTCCCGTGGATCGCCGTCAGCAACCGCCTCGCCGCCTACCGCGGCGTGACCGGACTGGAGACCCCCGACCTCCTCTACGCCCGCGAGCTCGACCCGCCCGTCCGGGAGGCGTTCCGCGCCGAACTCACCGCCCGCGGACTCGACCCCGACGCGTACCTGCTGCTGCCCGTCCACCCCTGGCAGTGGGACGAGATCCTCCTCCCCCTCTACGCCCCCGCCGTCGCCGCCGCGGAGATCGTCCCCCTGCCCGCCGACGGAGACCTCCGCCTGCCGCAGCAGTCCATCCGCACCTTCCTCAACACCAGCCGCCCCGACCGGCACACCGTCAAACTGCCGCTCTCCGTCCTCAACACCCTCGTCTGGCGCGGCCTCCCCACCGAGCGCACCCTCGCCGCCCCGGCCGTCACCGCCTGGGTCCACGGCCTGCGCGACGCCGACCCCTTCCTCCACCGCGAGTGCGGCGTGATCCTCCTCGGCGAGGTCGCCTCCGTCACCGTCGAGCACCCCCTCTACGACCGGCTGCCCGAAGTCCCGTACCAGTACAAGGAACTCCTCGGCGCGATCTGGCGCGAACCGCTCCGCCTGCCCCCCGGCGAACGCGCCCGCACCCTCGCCTCGCTGCTGCACACCGACCCCGACGGCCGCGCCTTCGTCGCCGAGCTCGTCGAGCGCTCCGGCCTCGCCCCCGCCACCTGGCTGCGGCGGCTCTTCGCCGCCCTGCTGCCCCCGCTGCTCCACTTCCTCTACCGCTACGGCACGGTCTTCTCGCCGCACGGCGAGAACGCGATCGTCGTCTACGACGAGCAGGACGTCCCCGTCCGCCTGGCGATCAAGGACTTCGTCGACGACGTCAACATCAGCGCCCACCCGCTCCCCGAGCACGCGTCGATGCCCGACGACGTCCGCGCCGTCCTCCTCACCGAGGAGCCGGAGTTCCTCACCCAGTTCATCCATTCGGGGCTCTTCGTCGGCGTCTTCCGCTACCTCGCCCCGCTGTGCGAGGAGCAACTCGACGTGCCCGAGGCGGACTTCTGGGGCCTCGTCCGCGCCGAGATCCTGCGCCACCAGGAGCGGTTCCCCGAGCTGAAGGAACGGTTCGAGCTCTTCGACCTGCTCACCCCGAGGATCGAACGGCTCTGCCTCAACCGGAACCGGCTGCACCTGGACGGTTACCGGGACCGCGCCGACCGCCCGCACGCCGCCGTCCACGGGACCGTTCCCAACCCCCTCGCGTGATCTCCGGGAGTGCTCCCGCTGTCGGTGCGGCCCCGTAGGCTGGGAACGCTATGACGAAGCCATCCCTCCCCGACCTCCTCCACGCCGCCGTCGCCGCCGTCGGCGGCACCGAGAGGCCCGGCCAGGTCGCCATGGCCGAGGCCGTGGCCGAGGCCATCGACGACAACTCCCACCTGCTCGTCCAGGCGGGCACCGGCACCGGGAAGTCGCTCGGCTACCTCGTGCCGGCGCTCGCGCACGGGGAGAGGGTGGTGGTGGCCACGGCCACCCTGGCGCTCCAGCGCCAGCTCGTCGAGCGCGACCTGCCGCGGACGGTCGACGCGCTCCACCCGCAGCTGCGCCGCCGCCCCCAGTTCGCCATGCTCAAGGGCCGGTCGAACTACCTGTGCCTGCACCGCCTCCACGAGGGGGTGCCGCAGGACGAGGAGGACGGCCTGTTCGACCCCTTCGAGGCCGCCGCGCCGACCAGCAAGCTCGGCCAGGACCTGATCCGGCTGCGCGACTGGGCGGACGAGACGGAGACCGGCGACCGGGACGACCTGACGCCCGGCGTCTCCGACCGGGCCTGGGCCCAGGTGTCGGTCTCCTCCCGGGAATGTCTCGGCGCGAGCAAGTGCGCGTACGGCGCGGAGTGCTTCGCCGAGGCGGCCCGCGAGCGCGCCAAGCTCGCGGACGTCGTCGTCACGAACCACGCCCTGCTGGCGATCGACGCGATCGAGGGCGCCCCCGTGCTGCCCCAGCACGAGGTCCTGATCGTCGACGAGGCCCACGAGCTGGTCTCCCGGGTGACGGGCGTCGCCACCGGGGAGCTCACGCCCGGCCAGGTGAACCGGGCGGTGCGCCGGGCCGCCAAGCTCGTGGACGAGAAGGTCGCCGACCAGCTCCAGACCGCCGCGGAGGGCTTCGAACGGGTCATGGAGCTGGCGCTGCCGGGCCGGCTGGAGAAGCTTCCGGAGGACCTGGCGTACGCGCTGGGGGCGCTGCGCGACGCGGCCCGCGCCGTGATCACCGCGCTGGGGAACACGCGGGACCGCTCCGTGCAGGACGAGGACGCGGTCCGCAAGCAGGCGATGGCCTCGGTGGAGACCGTGCACGGCGTGGCGGAGCGGATCACCCAGGGCTCCGAGTACGACGTCGTCTGGTACGAGCGCCACGACCGTTTCGGCGCCTCGGTGCGGGTCGCGCCGCTCTCTGTCTCCGGGCTGCTGCGGGAGAAGCTCTTCACCGAGCGCTCCGTCGTCCTCGCGTCGGCCACGCTCAAGCTCGGCGGGGACTTCAACGGGGTGGGCGCCTCCCTGGGGCTCGCGCCCGAGGGCACCACGGGCGACGACCTGCCGGTCTGGAAGGGCATCGACGTCGGCTCGCCGTTCGACTATCCCAAGCAGGGGATCATGTACGTCGCCAAGCACCTGGCCAAGCCGGCCAGGGACGGCGACCGGGCCGACATGCTGGACGAGCTGACGGAGCTGATCCAGGCGGCCGGCGGCCGGACCCTGGGCCTCTTCTCCTCGATGCGGGCGGCCCAGCTGGCGGCGGAGGAGCTGCGGAGCCGTATCCCCGAGTTCCCGATCCTGCTCCAGGGCGAGGACACCCTGGGCGAGCTGATCAAGAACTTCTCGGCCGACCCGAAGACGTGCCTCTTCGGCACCCTGTCGCTCTGGCAGGGCGTGGACGTGCCGGGGGCCAGCTGCCAGCTGGTCGTCATGGACAAGATCCCGTTCCCGCGTCCCGACGATCCGCTGATGAGCGCCCGCCAGCGGGCGGTCGAGGAGGCCGGGGGGAACGGCTTCATGGCCGTGGCGGCGACGCACGCGGCGCTGCTGATGGCCCAGGGCGCGGGCCGTCTGGTCCGGGCGACGGGCGACCGGGGCGTGGTGGCCGTGCTGGACCAGCGGCTCGCCACCGCCCGGTACGGCAGCTATCTGAAGGCGTCCATGCCCGACTTCTGGTACACGACCGACCGCAACCAGGTCCGGAGGTCGCTGGCGGCGATCGACGCGGCGGCCAAGGCGGACGGCGCCTGACGTCGTCCGGGTGCGGACGCGCCTCGGCCCCGGCGGGTGCCGGGGCCGAGGCGAGCCAGATGTGTGAGACGTGGAGCGGGCCCCGGGACCGGCGCAGTGGATCCCGGGGCCCGGTCGGAGCCGGCGAGGTGGGTCAGACCCGTCGCAGAACGGCGACCACCTTGCCGAGGATCGTGGCCTCGTCACCGGGGATGGGCTGGTACGCGGCGTTGTGCGGCAGCAGCCAGACGTGTCCGTCCTCGCGCTTGAAGCGCTTCACCGTGGCCTCGCCGTCGAGCATGGCGGCGACGATGTCGCCGTTCTCCGCGACGGGCTGGCGGCGGACGGTGACCCAGTCGCCGTCGCAGATGGCGGCCTCGATCATGGAGTCGCCGACGACCTTGAGGACGAAGAGCTCACCGTCGCCGACGAGCTGCCGGGGGAGGGGGAAGACGTCCTCGACGGACTCCTCGGCCAGGATGGGACCACCGGCGGCGATCCGGCCGACCAGGGGCACGTACGACGCCGCCGGCTTGCCGGTGGTGTCGGTCGGCTGGGTGCTCGGCTGGTCGGAGCCGCGGACCTCGTACGCCCGGGGGCGGTGCGGGTCGCGGCGGAGGAAGCCCTTGCGCTCCAGGGCCATCAGCTGGTGGGCCACCGACGACGTGCTGGAGAGGCCCACCGCCTGGCCGATCTCGCGCATCGACGGCGGGTAGCCGCGCCGCTGGACCGAGTCGCGGATGACTTCGATGACCCGCCGCTGGCGGTCGGTGAGGCCGGAGCTGTCGGCCCTGATGCCTGGAGGCCGTCCGGGGAGGGCGCGGGCGGGGCGCCCGGGCTCCTCGCCGTTCATGGCTGTGTCGGTCATGGCGTGCACCGGCTCGAGTCGGCCCTGGGAGCGGTCCTGGGCGGTGATGGTGGCGCTGTCTGCGGTGGTGGTCACGTCGTCGGCCCCTCTCGAATGGTCTCCCTGGCTGGCACAACGGTAGTAGCTTTCGAAAGGTTGCGCCAAACACACGTTCGAGTGAAAATCCGCAGATTGCCTTACGGGTGTGCGGGTGGGGGTGTATGGGGAGCAGGCCCCCGGAGGCGGGAGCCGCCCTTACGGTAGCCTTCGCGGCTGGGTTCCCAGGTCCCGGCGCGCCCTCCCAGTCTCCCATCCGCGGAGCACGGGCGCGGCTCCGGGGTCCCCGCGACACGCGGGGGCGTCGCACCGGCCCCAACCCAAGATCTAGTGGTTGGATGTCATCGGCCACCCAGGGATAGTGGTCCCCGGTCTGCCGGGGCTCCTGCCATCGCCTATGCTGGTGGTCGCTTCGAGGGCCTTGACGGGCCGCGCGAGGCTGTTCAGTCGTGCCGTGAGGAAGAGGGTCGTAACCGATGCACTGCCCCTTCTGCAGGCACCCCGACAGCCGGGTCGTGGACAGTCGCACCACCGATGACGGCACGTCGATCCGACGCCGCCGGCAGTGCACGGACTGCGCCCGCCGTTTCACCACGGTGGAGACGTGTTCGCTCATGGTGGTCAAGCGCTCCGGCGTCACCGAGCCCTTCAGTCGCACCAAGGTCATCTCCGGCGTCCGCAAGGCGTGCCAGGGGCGGCCGGTCACCGAGGACGCCCTGGCCAAGCTCGGCCAGCGGGTCGAGGAGGCGGTGCGCGCCACCGGTAGCGCCGAGCTGACCACCCACGACGTGGGCCTGGCCATCCTCGGGCCGCTGCAGGAGCTCGACCTCGTCGCGTACCTGCGCTTCGCCTCCGTCTACAAGGCGTTCGAGGGGCTCGAGGACTTCGAGGCCGCCATCGCGGAACTCCGCGTGCGGCCTCCCGCTGAGAACGGCGGGACCGGCACCCCCGAGGTGCCCGTTCCCGCCGGCGCCGCCGACTGACGGCGGTCCGGGCCCCTCGCGGGCCCGGGACCGGCCGTGGTGCGGCCGTGAAGACCTGCCCCGGGTGACCTGTGCGGCGCCCGCGGGTCAAGCAGTACAGAACGAAGTACAGACAACGGTGCTCTGGGACTATCTGGGCGCCAAAGGGTGTTTTGCCCGTATATGGGAGGCGGCATGACAGAGACGGCGAGCGGCCCGGCACGTGGTTCCCGCACCAAGGGAGCCAAGGCGGCGAGCAAGGGCCTGCGGATCGAGCGCATCCACACCACCCCCGGCGTGCATCCGTACGACGAGGTGAACTGGGAGCGCCGTGACGTCGTCATGACCAACTGGCGCGACGGCTCGATCAACTTCGAGCAGCGTGGCGTCGAGTTCCCCGACTTCTGGTCGGTGAACGCGGTCAACATCGTCACCAGCAAGTACTTCCGCGGGGCCGTCGGCACCCCGCAGCGCGAGACCGGTCTCAAGCAGCTCATCGACCGCATCGTGAAGACCTACACGAAGGCCGGCGAGGACTACGGGTACTTCGCCTCGCCCGCCGACGCCGAGATCTTCGAGCACGAGCTCACCTACGCCCTGCTCCACCAGATCTTCAGCTTCAACTCGCCGGTCTGGTTCAACGTGGGCACGCCGCAGCCCCAGCAGGTCTCCGCCTGCTTCATCCTGTCCGTCGACGACTCCATGGAGTCGATCCTCGACTGGTACAAGGAAGAGGGCATGATCTTCAAGGGCGGCTCCGGCGCCGGCCTGAACCTCTCCCGCATCCGCTCCTCCAAGGAGCTGCTCTCCTCCGGTGGCAACGCCTCCGGCCCGGTCTCCTTCATGCGCGGCGCCGACGCCTCCGCGGGAACGATCAAGTCCGGTGGTGCCACCCGCCGCGCCGCCAAGATGGTCATCCTCGACGTCGACCACCCGGACATCGAGAACTTCATCGAGACCAAGGTCAAGGAGGAGGAGAAGATCCGCGCGCTGCGCGACGCGGGCTTCGACATGGACCTGGGCGGCGACGACATCACGTCCGTCCAGTACCAGAACGCCAACAACTCCGTCCGCGTGAACGACGAGTTCATGAAGGCCGTCGAGTCCGGCGGGAAGTTCGGCCTGCGCGCCCGCATGACCGGCGAGGTCATCGAGGAGGTCGACGCCAAGGCGCTCTTCCGCAAGATGGCCGAGGCCGCGTGGGCCTGCGCCGACCCGGGCATCCAGTACGACGACACGATCAACCACTGGCACACCTGCCCCGAGTCCGGCCGCATCAACGGCTCGAACCCGTGCAGCGAGTACATGCACCTGGACAACACGTCCTGCAACCTCGCCTCGCTGAACCTCATGAAGTTCCTGAAGGACGACGGCAAGGGCAACCAGTCCTTCGACGTCGAGCGCTTCGCCAAGGTCGTCGAGCTCGTCATCACCGCGATGGACATCTCCATCTGCTTCGCCGACTTCCCGACCCAGAAGATCGGCGAGAACACCCGCGCCTTCCGCCAGCTCGGCATCGGCTACGCCAACCTCGGCGCCCTGCTGATGGCGACCGGCCATGCGTACGACTCCGAGGGCGGCCGTGCCCTCGCCGGCGCCATCACCTCGCTGATGACCGGCACCTCGTACAAGCGCTCCGCCGAGCTCGCCGCGGTCGTCGGCGCGTACGACGGCTACGCCCGCAACGCCGAGCCGCACCAGCGCGTCATGAAGCAGCACGCCGACGCCAACGACAAGGCCGTCCGCATGGACGACCTGGACACCCCGATCTGGGCCGCCGCCACCGAGGCGTGGCAGGACGTGATCCGCCTCGGCGCCAAGAACGGCTTCCGCAACGCCCAGGCGTCGGTCATCGCCCCGACCGGCACCATCGGCCTCGCGATGTCCTGCGACACCACCGGCCTCGAGCCCGACCTCGCCCTGGTCAAGTTCAAGAAGCTCGTCGGCGGCGGCTCGATGCAGATCGTCAACGGCACCGTCCCGCAGGCCCTGCGCCGCCTGGGCTACCAGGAGGAGCAGATCGAGGCGATCGTCGCCCACATCGCCGAGCACGGCAACGTGATCGACGCCCCCGGCCTCAAGACCGAGCACTACGAGGTCTTCGACTGCGCCATGGGCGAGCGCTCCATCTCCGCGATGGGCCACGTCCGCATGATGGCCGCCATCCAGCCCTGGATCTCCGGCGCCCTCTCCAAGACCGTGAACCTGCCGGAGACCGCCACGGTCGAGGACGTCGAGGAGGTCTACTTCGAGGCGTGGAAGATGGGCGTCAAGGCGCTCGCGATCTACCGCGACAACTGCAAGGTCGGCCAGCCGCTCTCCGCCAAGAAGAAGGAGGACGAGAAGGCCGAGGTGACCGCGAAGACCGAGGCGACGATCCGCGAGGCCGTCGAGAAGGTCGTCGAGTACCGCCCGGTCCGCAAGCGTCTCCCGAAGGGCCGCCCGGGGATCACCACCTCCTTCACCGTCGGCGGCGCCGAGGGCTACATGACCGCCAACTCCTACCCGGACGACGGTCTCGGCGAGGTCTTCCTGAAGATGTCGAAGCAGGGTTCGACCCTCGCGGGCATGATGGACGCCTTCTCCATCGCCGTCTCCGTCGGTCTGCAGTACGGCGTCCCGCTGGAGACGTACGTCTCGAAGTTCACCAACATGCGCTTCGAGCCGGCCGGCATGACCGACGACCCGGACGTGCGGATGGCACAGTCGATCGTCGACTACATCTTCCGCCGCCTGGCGCTGGACTTCCTGCCCTTCGAGACCCGCTCGGCCCTCGGCATCCACTCTGCCGAGGAGCGCCAGCGCCACCTGGAGACGGGCTCCTACGAGCCGTCCGCCGAGGACGTCGACGTGGAGGGTCTGGCCCAGTCCGCCCCGGTCGCCACGGAGCTGAAGGCCGTCGCCGCCCCGGCCCCGGCCGTCAAGGCCGAGGTCCCGGCCCCGAAGCAGGCGCACACCTCCGCGGAGCTCGTGGAGATGCAGCTCGGCATCAGCGCCGACGCCCCGCTCTGCTTCTCCTGCGGGACGAAGATGCAGCGCGCCGGCTCCTGCTACATCTGCGAGGGCTGCGGCTCGACCAGCGGCTGCAGCTGACCCGCACCGCGTCAGCCGACCTGCTCGTCGGCTGACGCGTGACGGACGGAGGGGACCGGCCCAGGCCGGTCCCCTCCGGCGTGCGCGGTACAGGCGTGAGGTGTTCCGCGTCCCGGGGCGGGCGACCTCAGGCGCGCGGCGTGCCCATCAGGGAGCCGAAGGACTGCGGGTCCGTGTCGAAGCCCCGCGGCAGGGGGCGGAACGTCCAGCCGGACGAGGCCTCGCGGACGAACTCGACGACCGTCGCGGCCGTCGCGTCGGCGACGCCGGCGAAGTCGTAAGCCAGCAGTTCCGTGTAGCCCTCGCTGACCCGGACCGAAGCCTGTGCTATCCGGCCGAAGGTCACCCGGCCGCCGCCCTGCTGTATCACCACGCCGACCACCACGCGCGCGTACCGCTCGGCCAGACGGTCCAGTTCGAGCGTCATCGCCTCGTCGTAGCCGAATCCCTGCCCCGTGCGGCTGTCGCGCAGGAGGGTGATCGTCCCGTCGGGGGAGCGGCTGCCGAAGTGGACCAACTGCGCGGGCGTGCCGTGCGGGTCCTCGGCGGTGAAGACGGCGGCGACGAGATCCAGGTCGTGCGCGGGCGCGCCCGCCGGCGCCGGGTCCCACCGGAGCGCCACCTCCACCTTGCCGACGCCCTTGCTGAGTCCGCTCACGCTGCCTCCCCTTTCCCCGTGTCCCCGTGCAGACCCTTCGCCCCGGGTCTGTCCTCATGGTGTCACGCACCTCCGACAGCCGGGCCGGCCGCGCCCGCCTCCGCGGTGCACACGTGCCGGAACCGGGCGCCCGACTGGCTGGAATCAGACGTCTCCTGACGAGGGGTCACGCGGGGCCCCGTCTGTGGAGACGGTCTGCCGGGGCGCTCGCCGGACCCGTACGATGGCGCGGTGCTGGTCAAGTGGATTCGCTGCACCGTCGTGGACCGTCGAGGCTTCGAGCGGGGGCAGCGGAAGTGGGCGGGGCTGCTCGGGGAGCCGGGTTTCCGGGGGCAGGGCGGCGGCTGGAGCCGGGCCCGTCCCGAGATCGCGCACGTCTTCTCCTTCTGGGAGAGCCGGGCCTTCTACGACTCCTTCATGGCCCGCTCGCACGACCGGCTGGCCGCGGCGCAGTCCGGCACGTTCAAGGACGCCCAGGTCAGGCTCTTCGATCACCGTTTCGACGTGAAGACCGGTTTCGAGCCGAAGTTCTCGGACGCGGACGTGGCGCGGGTGGCGCACTGCCGGATCCACGAGGAGCGCGTGGAGCACTTCGCGCTGATGCAGGAGAAGGTGTGGAACCCGGCGATGGCCGGTTCCCCGGGCATGCTGCGGGGGCTGTTCGGCGAGGCGCCCGGCCACGAGTTCCTGGTGCTGTCGCTGTGGAACTCCGTCGCCGAGCACGGCAAGTACCGCGAGGAGCGGGTGGAGCGCCTCGGCCTGCGGGCGCAGACCGAGGCCGACGTGGCCGCCCTCTCGGGCGACGTGGTGCGGCTCGAACCCGCCTGGACGGTCTGAGCGCGCCGTGGCCCCGCTCCGGCCTTCGCGGGGGCGGCCGGTACGCCGGACGGGCTCCGGCCGCCTCCTCGGCTGAGCCGAACGGGACGCCCCCCTTTAGGGTCGGACCATGGCACGACCGCGGCGCATCGTTCTCGTACGGCACGGGGAATCCGAAGGCAATGTCGACGACACCGTCTACGAGCGGGAGCCGGACCATGCCCTCCGGCTGACCGAGCGGGGCCGGCGGCAGGCGGAGGCGACGGGGGAGCGGCTCAGGGAGCTCTTCGGCGACGAGGCGGTCAGCGTGTACGTCTCGCCGTACCGCCGCACCCACGAGACGCTGCACGCCTTCCGGCTGCCGCCGGGCCGGGTGAGGGTCCGGGAGGAGCCGCGGCTGCGCGAGCAGGACTGGGGGAACTGGCAGGACCGGGAGGACGTACGGCTCCAGAAGGTCTACCGGGACGCGTACGGGCACTTCTTCTACCGCTTCGCCCAGGGCGAGTCGGGAGCCGACGTGTACGACCGGGTCGGGGCCTTCCTGGAGAGCCTCTACCGGAGCTTCGAGGCCCCCGACCACCCGCCGAACGTCCTGCTGGTGACCCACGGGCTGACCATGCGGCTCTTCTGCATGAGGTGGTTCCACTGGAGCGTGGCCGAATTCGAATCGCTGTCGAACCCGGGCAACGCGGAGACCCGGATCCTGGTGCTCGGAGAGGACGGACGCTATCGGCTGGACCGCCCGTTCGAACGCTGGTGTACCCCGGAACCGTACGGCCCCACCGGATAGAGTGGCGCACCGATGATCGCTGACTCCTCATTCGCAGGGCGCTTCGACCGCGCCCTCGCCAGTCTGCGCGGACTGGCCGTGGGGGACGCCCTGGGATCCCAGTTCTTCGTCCCCGCGCACTACCCCCTCCTGAAGCGGCGCGAACTGCCGCCCGGCTCGTGGCAGTGGACCGACGACACGGAGATGGCCTGCTCCGTCGTCGCCGTCCTCGCCCGCCACGAGCGCATCGACCAGGACGCCCTGGCCGCCTCCTTCGCCGAGCACCACGACTTCGACCGGGGCTACGGTCCCGCCGTCAACCGGATGCTCCGGTTGATCCGGGAGGGCGGCGACTGGCGAGAACTCGCCGCCGCGCTCTTCAACGGGCAGGGCTCCTGGGGCAATGGCGCTGCCATGCGCATCGCCCCGCTCGGCGCCTGGTACGCCGACGACCCCGAGCAGGCCACCCACCAGGCCGAGATCTCCGCCTACCCCACCCACCAGCACCGCGAGGCCGTCGTCGGCGCCATGGCGGTCGCCGCGGCGGCGGCCCTCGCGGCCGCTCCGGCGGGTCCGCCCACGCCCGAGGCGCTGCTCGACGGCGTGATCGCGCTGGTCCCGCGCAGCGCGGTCGGTGCCGGGCTGCGCCGGGCCCGCGACATGCTGGACTACGGCGACGCCGGGACCGTCGCGGCGGTGCTCGGCAGCGGCCGGCGGACCAGCGCGCACGACACGGTGCCGTTCGCCCTCTGGTCGGCGGCCCGCGGCCTCGGCGACTTCGCGACGACGTTCTGGACGACGGCGCAGGTCGGCGGGGACGTCGACACGACCTGCGCCATCGCCGGCGGAGTGGTGGCCTCGGCAGCCGCCGGCGCGCCGCCGGCCGCGTGGGCGGACCGGACCGAGGCGCTGCCCGCCTGGGTGCTGGAGGGCACGGCCCGCAGCTGAGCACGGCTGCGTACGGGGCGGATGCCCGGCCCTCGCGGAGTCCGGGCATCCGCCCTTTTGCCGCCGGTCCGGCCGTACCCGCGGCGGACCTCTCCGCCGCGCGTACGGCCGGCTGTCAGGCGACGGGGCCCGCGGCCTCGGCCTTGCCGCTGAGGGCCGCCAGGTCGCTCTTGCGGACCCGGATCACCAGCACCGCGGTGAGGAGCGCGACGGCGACCATCGCCACGGCCGCGGTGAACGCCGTCGCGATGCCCGAGGTCAGCACCTCGTGGCTCCACGGCGCCGGCAGTTCCTTCGTCCGCAGGAACTCGGCCTTCTGCTCGGGCGTCGCCGACGCCAGGAAGTCCGCCGCCTGCTTCTCGCCCTCGGTACGGCTCGCCGTGCCGAAGACCGTCACCAGGATGGACAGGCCCAGCGAGCCGCCCACCTGCTGGGTCGCGTTGAGCAGCCCGGACGCGGCGCCGGCCTCGTGCTGGGCCACCCCGGAGACGGCCGTCAGCGTCAGGGTGACGAAGTTCAGCCCCATGCCGAAGCCGAACAGGACCATGGGTCCGAGCACCCCGCTCGCGTACCCGCTGTCCGCGTCGATGAAGGTCAGCCAGAACAGGCCGAGGCCGGTGATCGTGGAACCGGTCACCATGAACGGCTTCGGGCCCAGGACGGGCAGGAACCGCTGCGACAGGCCGGCGCCGGTCACGATGGCCACGGTGACCGGGAGGAACGCGAGCCCGGACGCGATCGGCGAGTACCCCAGCACGCCCTGCACCCACAGGACGATGAAGAAGAACATGCCGAACATGGCCGCCGCGAGGCTCAGCATGATCACGTACGTGCCGGAGCGGTTCCGGTCGGCGAACATCCGCAGCGGTGTGATCGGTTCCTTCGCGCGCGACTCGACCAGGGCGAAGGCGACGAGCAGCAGAACGGCGGCGGCGAACGAGCCGACGGTCAGCGCGTCCTTCCAGCCCTGCTCCGAGGCGCGGATGAAGCCGTAGACCAGGGCGGCCATGCCGAGCGTCGACGTCGCCGCCCCCGCGATGTCGAAGCGGCCCGGGTGGCGCTCCGACTCGCTGATGTACCGGGGGGTGAGGAAGGCGATCAGCAGGCCGATGGGCACGTTGACGAAGAGCACCCAGCGCCAGTCCAGCCACTCGGTGAGCATGCCGCCGGCGAGCAGCCCGATCGCGCCGCCGCCGGCCGAGACGGCGGCGAAGACGCCGAAGGCCCGGTTCCGCTCCGGGCCCTCGGGGAAGGTGGTGGTGATCAGGGCGAGCGAGGTGGGCGAGGCGATCGCGCCGCCCACGCCCTGCAGCGCCCGCGCGGCGAGCAGGTGCCACGGCTCCTGTGCGAAGCCGCCGAGCAGCGAGGCGAAGGTGAAGATCAGGATGCCGGCCATGAAGACCCGGCGGCGGCCGAGGATGTCGCCCGCCCGGCCGCCGAGGAGCAGCAGGCCGCCGAAGGTCAGCGTGTAGGCGCTGAGCACCCACGACAGGTCGGTGGTGGAGAAGGAGAGCGCGTCCTGGATGTGCGGGAGCGCGATGTTCACGATCGTGGCGTCGAGGACGACCATCAGCTGGCAGGCGGCGATGACCGTCAGGGCGATTCCCGGCCGGCCCCGGGAGCCGGCCAGGCCTTTCTCGGTCTGTGTGTCGACCGGAGTCGTTGTCACGGTGGACCCCCCACGGAAGAATGGCAGTGAACGCGACCGTTCACTGTTCTTCAACGGTAGTGACTCCCTCTCAGAGAACGCAACCGTTCACTGAGCACCGCCGGTGATTCGCCACGTCCCCAACGGAGAGAACCTGATGATGACTTCGCGCTCCGCGGCCGCCGCTCGGCCGGACGGAGCCGCGCCGCGCAGACGCGGGCCGGTGCTCGAACGCGCCATTCTGGAGGCGGCGCTGGAGCAGCTGAGCAGCGTCGGATGGAACGGCCTGACCATGGAGGGTGTCGCACTCGGCGCGCAGACGGGCAAAGCCGCGGTGTACCGGCGCTGGCCGTCCCGGGAAGACCTCGTGGCCGACGCCCTCCAGGCCGGATTGCCGCGCTTCGACGAGCCCGCCCCCGACCTCGGCGGCTTCCGCGACGAGCTGTACGAGCTCTGCCGGCGCGTCCGCGACGCCATGAACTCGCGCTCCGGCGTCGCCATCCGCGCCGTCCTTCACGAATGCGACGAGGAGGCCGCCGTCCGCTTCCGCGGACTGATTCAGACCAAGGTCGTCGAACCGTCGAAACGGCTCTTCTCGGACGTCCTGGAGCGCGGGATCACGCGAGGAGAGGTGCGTCCGGACGCCGTCGACGACCTCGTCCTCGACGTCATCCCGGCGCTGATGATGTACCGCGCCAAGGTGTGCGGCAGCGAATGGGACGATGCCGAGCTGGCCGCTGTCGTCGACCGGATCATGGTCCCGCTGGTGCGCTCGGCGCCCGCCTGACCGGGCCCGCGGCACGGCGGCGGCCCGCCTGACGGGAATCCGGGTACCGCACGCGGCACCCGGCGGCGTAACCTGTCAGGCGCCATGCCGTACGAACCCCCTACTCACACCGTCGAGCGGTCGCTCCGAGCCACCACCGGCGCCAGGATCGTCGCCGGGGTCGACGAGGTCGGACGCGGGGCGTGGGCCGGGCCCGTCACCGTGTGCGCGGCCGTCACCGGGCTGCGCCGTCCCCCCGAGGGACTGACCGACTCCAAGCTGATCGCCCCCAAGCGGCGCGCCGAACTCGCCGCCGAGCTGGAGCGCTGGGTCACCGCCTACGCGCTCGGCGAGGCGTCCGCGCAGGAGATCGACGAACTCGGGATGACCGCGGCCCTGCGCCTCGCGGCCGTACGGGCCCTCGACGGCCTCCCGGTCCGCCCGGACGCGGTGATCCTCGACGGCAAGCACGACTACCTCGGCAGCCCCTGGCAGGTGCGCACGGTGATCAAGGGCGACCAGTCCTGCGTCGCGGTCGCCGCGGCCTCCGTGATCGCCAAGGTGCGGCGGGACGCCTTCATGGCCGGTCTCGACACCGGCCCGGGCTGCGCGGGCTACGGCTTCGCGGCGAACGCGGGCTACCCTTCGCCCGTCCACAAGGCCATGCTCGAAGAGCTGGGACCCACCCCGTACCACCGGCTCTCCTGGGCCTATCTGGACGCCATGCCCCGGTGGCGCCACCTCAAGAAGGTCCGCCTCTCCGCGGAGGCGGCCGCTCTGGAGAGCGGGGGCCAGCTCGGCTTCGACTTCTGATCTTCCGGCCGCGGGACCTCACCGACGAGGCCCCGCAGGACCGGAGGCGCCCCTGTGCGCCCACCCGACGGTGCCGTCCGAAACGGCATTTGATAGACATCCACCCATGCCTCTCCCTCCCGAGGAGCCTCAGATTCACGAGAGCGCCCAGGGTCCTAGCGCCACCGCGGCCGCCGGCCGCCCCGCGCCGACCCCACGTCCCGTCCCCGGCCCGCGTTCGGCGGCCTCCCCGCGTCCCGGCCGTCCGGGCCCCGGCCCGGCCCGCCCCGCTCCGCCGGCCCCGCGGCCCGTCCCCGGCCCCCCCGCGCCCGCGAACCGTCCGGCGAATCGTTCCGCTGACGGCCCGCAGCTCCAGCTCGTCCCGGCCCCGGCCGGCGGCGCCCTCGACGCCGCCGAGGAGGCCCTCGACCTGCTCCTCGACAGCGGCCGGTCGCCCGGCGAGGTCCTGGTGCTCACCACCGGCGAGCGCCACCCTTGGGCCGCGCACGAGCTCTCCTTCGGAGAGGCCGCCTACTGGGCCCAGCAGGACACCGCCGAGGACGTGTTCTTCGCGGACGCCGCCTCCGTGGACCGGGTCGCCGCCCGTCCCGTGGTGATCGTCGCCGTCAACGGCGGCGACGACGAGACGGTCGCCCGGGCCCTGCCGGTCGCCCGCTCGCGCGCGGGTGCCCTGCTCGTGGTCTGCGGTGACCCGCAGCGCGTCACCGCGGTGCTCGGCGCCGGAGTCTGACCGGTCGCGCCTCCGCCGGACCGGCACCGGCCCGGCGGAGCGGCGGACGTCTCCGGGCGAGCGTTCGGCGTGCCGCGCCGCGCGTGGCGGCTCCACAGCCGGTTGCGCGCGACGGACGACGGCTCAGCGCGCCGCCACCCTGCGCAGGGGCTCGGCCGCTCCGCCGGCCGTCCTCGGCGCGAGGTGACCGAAGTCGTCGTTCGGCTCGCCGAGTGCGAGCGGAGCGGAGTCCGCGCTTGGCCGACGGCCGCCCCTGCCTTCGCCGGAGACCTGCCAGCCGGCCTGGGTGAGGGTGATGTACGCGCCGCAGCGCAGGCCGTGGAGCGTGCAGGCGTCACGGAGCCCCCACATCCAGGCTCCGTCCTCCTCCGTCCAGCGCTCGTCGCCGTCGCGGCAGTAGACGAGGACGGCGGTCCGCACGGGGGTGCGGCGCCGCAGGTCGTGCGGCACCACGCGCCGCAGATGGGCGAGGAGCGCGTTCCGGAACTCCCAGCCGTCGGCGGGGCCGGGCCGGCGCGTGAAGGAGGCGCTCGCGGTGAGCCGTTCCTCGTGGTCGAGCACCGCCACGATCGCCGTCGCGGGCCGCGGACGATGGCGGGAGTGGAGTCCGCTCACGACCTCACGGGGACTGCGCAGCAAGGGAATTCCGGCCGCGGCCCAGTCCGCCGGTTCCAGCATCCGGGCGAGGCGGCTCGCGGAGGCGGAGCCGGCACCGAGCGAGGTGGTGGACGGAGCGAATCCGAGGGTCACGGTCCTCCCTTCGGATACGCGCCCGCGAGGCGGGCAAGGTGGGGTGAGGGCGCAGCACGGCACAGTCCTTCCGGACCGCTTCGAGCCGTGTGGGGCGGTTCCCCAATTCTGTCTCGGCCCGAGCGAGGGCGGCAACGAGCAATTGAGGCGGCTGACGGTAATGAACCGTTATGCCACTGATATCCCTGCCCAGTTACCCAGTATTCACTCGCCGTTTCCCAGCCCTTCTCAACCCTGGACGGCGAGCACCAGCGGAAAGACTCCTTCCGCTCCGGAACGGAGCAGCAGCCGGGCGGCCACGGCCAGGGTCCAGCCGGTGTCCGACAGGTCGTCCACGAGCAGGACCGGACCGCCGGCGGCGGCCACCCGCTCCGCCACCCCGGGCGGCACCTCCAGGGTCCGGTGGAGCCCGATCACCCGCTGGGCGCTGTTGGTACGGGACAGATGGACGTCCTCCGCCCCCGCCGCGTACTCCACCGCCCCGAGGAGCGGCATCCGCCCGATCTCCGCGATCCGCGCGCCCAGCGAACCCACCAGCGTCGGCCGCCGGCGCGAGGCGACCGTGACCACACCGGCCGGCCGCGACGGGGCGTCGGCGGCTCCGGACGCCCAACCCCCGGGCCCCTTCGCCCAGTCGGCGAGCACCTGGACCACCGCCTGCACCACGTCGTCCGGCACCGGCCCGTCCGGAGCGGACTCGGCGAGCAGCGGCCGGAGCCGGTTGCCCCACCCGATGTCCGAAAGACGCCCCAGGGCGCGGCCGGCGGACGCCTGCTCACCCGCCGGGATGCGGCCCTTCAGATCGACGCCCGCGGCGGCGAGTCCCGTGGGCCACATCCGGCGCGGCTCCACCTCCACGCCCGGGCGGCCCAGTTCGCCCCGGGCCGCGTCCAGCGCCGCGCCGGTCACCTTCGGATCGAAGCGCGGCCCCGCGCAGTTGTCGCAGCGACCGCACGGCGCCGCCTGCTCGTCGTCCAGCCGGCGCCGCAGGAACTCCATGCGGCACCCGGTCGTGGTGGCGTACTCGCGCATCGCCTGCTGCTCGTCGGCACGCTGCCGCGCCACCCACGCGTACCGTTCCGTGTCGTACACCCACGGCCGGCCCGTGCTCTCCCAGCCGCCCTTGACCCGCCGCACGGCCCCGTCCACGTCGAGGACCTTGAGCATCGTCTCCAGCCGGGTCCTGCGCAGCTCGACCAGCGGCTCCAGGGCCGGCAGCGACATCGGCCGGCCCGCGTCGGCGAGCACGTCGAGGGTCCGGCGGACCAGTTCCTCCGGAGGGAAGGCCACGGACGCGAAGTACCGCCAGATCGCCTCGTCCTCCTTGCCGGGCAGCAGCAGCACCTCCGCGTGCTCCACCCCGCGCCCGGCGCGGCCGACCTGCTGGTAGTAGGCGATGGGGGAGGACGGCGAGCCCAGGTGCACGACGAAGCCGAGGTCCGGCTTGTCGAAGCCCATGCCGAGCGCCGAGGTCGCCACCAGCGCCTTCACCCGGTTCGCCAGCAGGTCCTCCTCGGCCTGCCGGCGGTCCGCGTCCTCCGTGCGGCCCGTGTACGAGGCGACCGTGTGCCCGCACTGGCGGAGGTACGCGGTGACCTCCTCGGCCGCCGCCACGGTCAGCGTGTAGACGATCCCCGAGCCGGGCAGCTCGTGGAGGTGGTCGGCGAGCCAGGCCAGCCGGTGGGCGGCGTCGGGCAGCGTGATCACGCCGAGGCTGAGGGACTCGCGGTCCAGGGGGCCGCGCAGCACGAGGGCGTCGGTGCCCACGCCGGTGCCGAGCTGTTCGGCCACGTCCGCCGTCACCCGGGCGTTCGCCGTCGCGGTGGTGGCGAGCACCGGGACCCCGGCCGGGAGGTCGGCCAGCATCGTGCGCAGCCGCCGGTAGTCCGGCCGGAAGTCGTGTCCCCAGTCGGAGATGCAGTGCGCCTCGTCGACCACCAGCAGGCCCGTGGCCGCCGCCAGCCGCGGCAGGACCTGGTCGCGGAAGTCGGGATTGTTCAGCCGCTCGGGGGAGACGAGCAGCACGTCGACCTCTCCGGCGGCGATCTCCCGCTGGACGTCCTCCCACTCCTCCGTGTTCGACGAGTTGATCGTGCGCGCCCGGATGCCCGCCCGCGCCGCCGCGTCCACCTGGTTGCGCATGAGCGCGAGCAGCGGCGACACGATGACGGTGGGCCCGCTGCCGCGCTCCCGCAGCAGTGAGGTGGCCACGAAGTACACGGCGGACTTGCCCCAGCCGGTCCGCTGCACCACGAGGGCCCGGCGGTGATCGGCGACGAGCGCCTCGATGGCGCGCCACTGGTCCTCGCGGAGTCTCGCCGCGCCGGCCGGGTCCCCGACGAGTCGGGCCAGTACGGCGTCGGCGGCGGTGCGGAGCGCGGCGCGGTCTTCCGGGAGGTCTGCGTGGGTCATGCGTCCATGCAACCCGATGCCTCGGACATTCGGCGAACGGGCCGGCGATCTGTGGACAGTGCAAATCACATCATCATGGCGTAAGGCCGGAGTTATCCACAGGGGTTGTCGGAAAACGGAGATCACGAGACCGTCCTCGCCATGAACGCGAATCACCCTGAGATCAGCGCATCCACCCGAGGCCGGCAGGTCACCCTGCGCAGCGCCGCCGAGCTCGCCGACGCCCTGCCGTACGTGCTCGGCTTCCACCCGACCGACTCCATCGTGCTCATCGCCCTGCACGGTCCGAACGGACGCTTCGGCGGCCGGGTCAGGATCGGCATCCCCCGCGCCCCCGGCGAATGGGACGCGATCGCGGACCGCCTCGCCGAGTGTCTCGTCGAGACCTCGGCGCAGCGCACCTCGCCGCCCGACGGCATCGTCGGCTTCCTCTGCCAGGACCCGGGTCCCGACGAGACCGCCCCCCAGGTCCACGAGCGGCTGCGCCCCCTCGCCCAGCGGCTCCGGACCGCCTGCGGAGCCCTCGACATCCCCGTCTACGAGGTGCTGTGCATCTCCGGAGGCCGCCACTTCTCGTACTGCTGCCCCGACACCCGCTGCTGCCCGCCCGACGGCACCCCGCTCGCCCTCAGCGGCACCTCGGTCATGGCCGCCGCGGCGGCGTACGCGGGCATCCAGGTGCGCGGCTCGCTGCGGGAGATGGAGGACGGCTTCAAGCCCACCGGAGGACCGGGGGAGGCGGAGCAGCGCGCCGCCCTCGACGCCGCCGCGGCCCGGATCGTGCCCCTCGTCCTGGACGGGGCGGAGGAGCGGGTCAGGGCGCGGCTGCGCGAGACGACCCTCGCCCTCGCGGGCCGGCTCCTCGGCAGGTTCGCCGAACCGCCGCAGCGGGTCGGACCGGACGGCGCCCGCCTCGGCCGGGCGGCGATCGACGCCGCCGACGACGCCCGCGTCGAACCCTCCGAGGCGGCGGCGGTCATCCTCGGGCTCCAGGACCGCATCACCCGCGACCGCCTCGCCGAATGGATGGAAGGACCCGAGGGCACCGCCGCCGTGCGGCTCTGGCGGGTCCTCGCCCGGCGCTGCGTCGCCCCCTACCAGGAGTACGCCGCCGCGCCGCTGACCCTGGCCGGCTGGGCCGCCTGGTCCACCGGCGACGAACCCACCGCCCGCGTCGCCCTCCACCTCGCCCTGGAGGCCGACCCGGAGTACGTCTTCGCGCGGCTGCTGCACCAGGCGTGCAACGACGGCCTCGAACCCGAGTCGCTCCGTTCCTGCTTGCGCCGCGAGCGCGAGGACCGCCTGGCGGCCGAGAAGGCCGCCGCGCACGCCCGCCGCTCCCGCACCCGCACGCGGACGCGGCCCCGCACCCGAGGAGCCCTCCCCGGCGGGCCCCGGCCGGCGCTCCCCAGGGCTGGGGCCGCCGGTGCCCGGCGGGGCGCCGGGGCGCCGGGCACGCGGCCCGCCGGACGGGCCTCCACCCGGCCGGGCGCCCCTGCCCCGCGGCACGGTGGCCGGCGCGGCACGAGGAGCGGGCGATGACGAGCGTGACCCCGCACACCACCCGGCCGTTCACCTCTGTGGCGGAGCCGGGCGAGCCGTGCCGCCGACCACCCGCCGGCCGTCCGGATCGCACAGAGAGCACGCCGCACCCCTCATGGTCCTCAGCCCTGTCCCGGCCCCCGGACGCCCGACGGAACAGCCCGCCGGGCAACCGTCCGGACCCGGCGGCGGCCCCGCCGCCCCCGGGGCCCGCCCCGGAGAACTCCCGCCGGTCCACGACGCGCTCCTCTGCGTCGCCCTGCCCGCCTTCGCCGTCTCTCCCCGGCACGGCCAGCTCACCGGACACGGCCCCGAAGGTGTGTACGCGTCGGGCCGGCGGCTCCTCGCCCGCAGCGTCCTGCGGGTCGCCGGGCGCGAGCCCGTCCCCCTCCAGGGACGGCTCGCCGCCGCCGACCGGGCCGTGTTCGCCGGCGCCCTCCGGGGCCCCGGCGACACCGGGCCCGACCCGGCCGTCACCGTCGAGCGCTCCCGCGGCGCCGACGGAACCGAGCGGATCACCTTCCGCAGCGCCGCCCCCCGCCCCGTCCGCCTCCCGGTGGAGCTCGCTCTGGGCACGGATCTCGCGGAGCTGGCGGCGGTCGCGTCCGGCCGCAGCCGCCCCGAGCTCAGAGCCGCCGTCCACGGCACCGGCCTCCGCTGGGCCTCGCCCGACGGACGGACCGTCACCGTCACGGCCGACCCGGCCCCGACGGACGCCCTGGCGGCGGCCGGGGTCCTGCGCTGGGACACCGACCTCGCCCCCGGCGGCGCCCTCACCCTCCACCTCCGGCTGCACACCGGACGGACCCCCGGCGCCACCCCGCCCGGCGGTGCCCGCCCCGGCGGCCACCTGCTCTCCGACGCGCAGGCGGAGGGCGACGACCGGAGGCCCGGCGAACTGCTCCGCACCTCCGCCGAGGACCTGCGGGCCCTCCTCCAGCGCGACCCCGCGCACCCGGCCGACGTCCATCTCGCGGCCGGCGTCCCGTGGCGCTGCGGCCCCGTCACCGCGGAGGCACTCTGGGCGGCCCGCATGGCCCTGCCGCTCGGCACCCGGCTCGCCGTCACCACGCTCCGCGCCCTCGGCCGCACCCAGCTCACCACCGGCGCCGAGGCCGGCCGCCTCCCCGGCCCGCTGCGGGACGCCGGTCCGCGGCTCCCGCCCCGCTGCACCGGAGTCGAGGCCACCCTCGCCTTCCCCGTCGTCCTCGCCGAAGCCCGGCGGTGGGGCCTCCCCGCAGCCGACCTCGACGAGCTCCTTCCGGTGGCGGAGCGCTGCCTCGGCTGGCTGCGCCACCGCCTCGACGCGGACGGGCTCCTGCCGGACCCGGCTCCCGGCGAGCCCTGGCGGGCCGAGACCCAGGCCCACGCCCACCGGGCCGCCCTGCTCGGGGCCGACCTCCTCGACGCCTGCGGGCGGCCCGGTGCGGCCGGCCTCCGCGCCGCTGCCCGTACCCTCCGCGAACGCTTCCGGAGCGCCCTCTGGCTCGACGACCCGTCCGGCGGCCGGCCCGCCGCCGCCCGGGGACCGGAGGGACGGATCTGGAACCAGCTCGGCGGATGGGCCGCCCACCTCCTCGACACCGGACTCCTCGGCGGCGGCCGGTACGCCCAGGGGCTGCTCGACCGGGCGGAGGCCGAACAGGTCGCGCGCCTGCTCGGCACCCCGGCGCTCGACTCGGGCTGGGGGCTCCGCGGCCTCGGCGCCAAGGAACCCGGCCACAACCCCTTCGGCCACCGGGCCGGAGCCGTCCGGGTCCACGAGACGGCCGTCGCCGTCGCGGGCCTGGCCGCCGCCGGATACGAGAAGGAAGCCGCCGCCCTGCTGCGGGGGCTGCTCGACGCCGCCGAACACTTCGGGTACCGGCTGCCCGAGATGTACGCGGGCGAGCAGCGCACCGCCGGCGCCCAGCCCGTGCCGCATCCGGCCGCCTGCCGGCCCGCCGCCGTCGCGGCGGCCGGAGCGGTGCACGCGCTCGCCGCCCTCGCCGGGATCCGCCCCGACGCCCCCGGCGGGAGCGTCGCCGTCCAGCCGATGCCCTCGGCGCCGCTGGGAGCGATCCGGTTCGCCGGGCTCGTGGTCGCCGGCGAGCCCTTCGCCGTGCGGGTGAGCCGCCTCGGACTCGGTATGGTCGAAGAGGCCGCCGAGGGTCTGCAGCTGGGGGTGTGACGGATGCCGGGCACGGAGACGAGGAAGTCCTCGCGACCAGGTGACGAAGTCGCGGACGGAGCACGCGAGGGGCGTGTTTATCGTCAGGAAGACGACTATGATCGCGGCATGTCTCCCTACGACCCGTCGGCCTTCCCGCCCTTCGCTGTCACCGTCGACCTGGTCGTCCTCACCGTGCGGAGCCACGCCCTGTGCACCCTGGTCGTCCGCAGGGGAGAAGCGCCCTTCAAGGGACGGTGGGCGCTGCCCGGAGGCTTCGTCCGCGACGACGAGGACCTCGGCGCCGCCGCCGCGCGGGAGCTGGCCGAGGAGACCGGACTGCGCGCCCACGATCCGTCGGCCGCCCACCCGGTGCCGGACAACGGCGCGCACCTGGAACAGCTCGCCACCTACGGGGCGCCCGAGCGCGACCCGCGGATGCGGGTGGTGAGCGTCGCGCACCTCGCGCTCGCCCCCGACCTGCCGGCGCCCCGGCCCGGCGGCGACGCCCACGGCGCCCGCTGGGCGCCCGTCGAGGAACTGCTCGACCAGGCACGGGCGGCAGGAAGCGACTCTCCGGACGCGCTCGCCTTCGACCACGCGCAGATCCTGTCCGACGGGGTGGAGCGGGCCCGCTCCAAGATCGAGTACTCCTCGCTCGCCACCGCGTTCTGCCCGCCGGAGTTCACCGTCGGCGAGCTGCGCCGGGTCTACGAAGCCGTCTGGGGCGTCTCGCTCGATCCGCGCAACTTCCACCGCAAGGTCACCGGCACCCCCGGCTTCCTGGTGCCGACCGGCGGGACCACCACCCGTCAGGGAGGGCGCCCCGCCCAGCTGTTCAGGGCCGGCGGCGCCACCCTGCTCAACCCCCCGATGCTGCGCCCCGAGGTCTGAGGCAGGCGCGGTCCGCCGCCCCCGAGGCGGCAACCCTGCGGCAAAAGTCCGAAATCTGGCGTTATCTTGCTGCGATAGCGCCGCCCTGCCGCGGAGCGGTGACACCTACCGCGAGAGAAGCGATGCTCCAGGCCATCGGACTGACCAGCACCCCCCGCCGCGATCGCCCGCCCGCCGTGGACGATCTGACCTTCGAAGCGCCGACGGGAGCCGTGACCGCCCTCGTCGGCCCCCCGGGCTCCGGGAAGACCGCCGCCCTGCGGCTGCTCCTGGAGCTCGACCCGGGGCGGGGGCTCACCTACTTCCGGGGACGGCCGCTGCACCGGATCGCCCAGCCGGCGCGCGAGATCGGTGTGGTCCTCGGCGACGTGCCCGGGCACCCGTCCCGCACCGTGCGCGGACAGCTGCGGATGCTCGCCGCGGGAGCGGGAGTTCCGGTCGCCCGGGCCGACGAGGTGATCCGCGCCGTGGGGCTCGGCGGGCTCGAAGGACGGCGGCTCGGCACCCTGCCGCGCGGGGCCGACCGCCGACTCGCGCTGGCCGCCGCCCTGTTGGGGGAGCCGCACACACTCCTCCTGGACGATCCCGGAGCCGGACTGTCCCCGGCGGAACGGACCCGGCTGCACGAACTGCTGCGCGCGCACGCACGGGCCGGAGGAACCGTCCTCTACACGACGAGGGACCCCAAGGACGCCGCCCGCCACGCCGACCACGTCGTCACCGTCGACGCCGGGCGGCTGGTCGCCGCCCAGGACGCCGGCGACTTCGCCCGCACCCGGCTGCGGCCGAGGGTCGCCGTCCGGTCCCCGCAGGCCGCGCGTCTCGCCGCCGCCGTCACCCAGGAGGCGCGCTCAGCCCGCCGCCCGGTCGAGGTCGTCACCGACGACCGCACCCTCCTCCATGTGTACGGCGGCGACTGCGCCCAGGTCGGGGACATCGCGTTCCGGCACGGCGTACCGGTCCACCGGCTCACGGAGGAGACGGGGGAGGCGGCGGAGGCGGACCCCGGCCCCGCCGGGACGACGGCGGAGGGGGCGCGCGATGCCGGCCCGGTGCCGGGCGCCCCCGCTCCGGACCGGGCGAGGGCGGCGCGCCGGCCGGTCCGGTCGCCGCTGCGCCCGCTCCGGTACGAGCTGCGCCGGGCCCTCGGCGTACCGTCCACGGGGCTGGTGACGGTGGGCGTCCTCGCGGTGTCGGCCGTGCTCGCGGTGCTGCTCGGCAGGGGCGGCGGGACCCCGCTCCCCGCGGTGCTGGCCGCCTGGCCCGACCTCCTGCCGCTGCCGCCCGCCGCCCTCGGCGCCGGTCTGCTCGGCGCCCTCTCCTTCGGCGAGGAGTACCGCTACCCCGCGCTGGCCGCGGGGCGCGGGGCGGTGCCGCGGCGGCTCGCGCTGCTGCTGGCCAAGCTGGCCGTGGCAGCGGGCGGCGCGCTGCTCCTCGGCGCGCTGGTGGCGGCGGCCGACCTGGCGGCCCTCCGGCTCTGTTACGGACCGGAATTGATCTCCGTGCCGGACAACTGGGGGCTCATGGCGGCGAGTTGGCTGGGGCTCTCGGTGGGCTGTGCGTGGGCGGGGGTGCTGGGGGCCGGAGTGTTCCGGGCCGCGGCGGCCGGGGTGGCGGCGGTGCTCTTCGTGCCGGTCGCCCTCGTTCCGGTGCTGGGTCACGTGATGAGCGGCCCCGCGGTCCGGTCGGTCGCCGGACTGCCCGGCCGGCTGGGCGAGTTCGCCGGACCGCGCTGGGCGCCGTCGCTGGATCGCTGGATCGCCGGGGCGCTGGAGGTGGTCGGGCAGCCCGCCGGTGTGGCCCTCGGTCTCACGTTGACGGTTCTGCTGTGCGCCTATGTGTTCACGGGTCTTCGCCCGCAGGCCCGTTGGTGATCACTTCCGGATCGCCCGGTTCCGGTTGGCGCACAACTCCCTTGAGAAATGCCGCTTATGTCCCAATAATCGTCAATTGCGCATCGGGTGCCGATCACCCTTTCGTGTGCTTTTCACCAAAGACCTCAAGGGTCACGGAGGCCACGCCGACAAAGGATGCGTGAGTACCCTTGCGCACACGATGATGACCGCCGCCCGTTCCGTCGACTCCGGCCTCGGCGCCCCGGGCGATCTCGACCGCTATCCCTACACGGAGGCCCCCGCCGCCGACCGCGTGAGCCCGCCCTCCTGGGAGGGGGTGGACACCGACCTCGGCCGCGTCGGCCGCCGCACCGCCGGCAGCCGGGGCCGCGGCCTCCACGGCCAGCTCGTCCAGCAGCTCGGCCAGATGATCGTCTCCGGCGACCTCGGCGCCGACCGTCCCCTCGTCCCCGAGGAGATCGGCCAGCGCTTCGAGGTCTCGCGCACCGTCGTGCGCGAGTCCCTGCGCGTCCTGGAGGCCAAGGGCCTCGTCAGCGCCCGGCCCAACGTCGGCACCCGGGTCCGTCCGGTCAGCGACTGGAACCTGCTCGACCCCGACATCATCGAGTGGCGCGCCTTCGGGCCGCAGCGCGACGACCAGCGGCGGGAGCTGAACGAGCTGCGCTGGACCATCGAGCCGCTGGCCGCCCGCCTCGCCGCCGGCCACGGCCGCGAGGACGTGCAGCAGCGCCTCTCCGACATGGTCGAGATCATGGGGCACGCGTACGCGCAGGGTGACGGGATCACCTTCTCCCGAGCCGACACCGAGTTCCACTCCCTGCTGATCCAGCTCGCCGGGAACCGCATGCTGGAGCATCTGTCCGGCATCGTCGCCGCCGCCCTCCAGGTCTCCGGGGGCCCCGCGACCGGCTGTGACCGCCCCAGTGAGAGCTGCCTGGCGCACCACGCCCGGATCGTCGACGCCCTCGCCGCCGGGGACGCCTACGCGGCCGAGAGCGCGATGCGCCAACTGCTCACGGTCCACCCCGAGGTGGAACCCCGCGTGGTTCCCGCCCCCCGCGAACACTGAATCCGCGGACCGTGGCCGGAAGCGCACGGGCGCGTACGCAGGGAGAGCCGCCGGGTCCGAGCGCGGTCCGGGGAGCCCGGAAGGGGTTCCCCGGACCGCGCCAGGGTGCCGGCGGCGCCGAATGTACGCTTGAGTCCCTTCCGTCCGGTTCGTCGCGGATGCGGTGTGACTCGGGACACGAAGATTGGGCGTAACACTCCTCCGAGCCGTGCGATGACCTAAGAGGTGACAGCCGAGGAAGGAATACAGCAGCCGGTGCAGGCGCTGTGCAGTTCCCCGGTCCAGCCCGCGCCGTCGGCTCATTCCCCGTCGACGGTCGTCGGCTCCGGCCCGATCCCGGGCGGGGCCGGAAGCCGTTTCCATCGTTCCGAGAGGTTGTTCGTGTCGGCCAGCACATCCCGTACGCTCCCGCCGGAGATCGCCGAGTCCGAGTCTGTGATGGCGCTCATCGAGCGGGGAAAGGCTGATGGGCAGATCGCCGGCGATGACGTGCGTCGGGCCTTCGAGGCTGACCAGATTCCGCCAACCCAGTGGAAGAATGTTCTGCGCAGCCTCAATCAGATCCTCGAGGAAGAGGGTGTGACGCTGATGGTCAGTGCAGCGGAGTCGCCGAAGCGCGCCCGCAAGAGCGCAGCAGCGAAGAGCCCGGCCAAGCGCACCGCCGCCAAGACCACCGTCACCGCCCGGGCGGCGACGGTGACGAGGACCACCGCTGCGACCGGCTCGACCGCTCCCGCGGCCGAGAGCGCCGACCCGGCCGACGAGGCCGCGGCGCCCGCCAAGAAGGCGGTCGCGAAGAAGGCCGCCGTCAAGAAGACGGCTGCCAAGAAGACCGTCGCCAAGAAGACGGCGGCCAAGAAGACCGCGGCCAAGAAGTCCGACGACGAACTGATCGAGGGCGAGGAGCTGCTCGAGGACGTCGCGCCGGGCAAGGACGACGAAGAGGCCGAGGGCGAGACCAAGGGCTTCGTGCTGTCCGACGAGGACGAGGACGACGCTCCCGCCCAGCAGGTCGCCGTGGCCGGCGCCACCGCCGACCCGGTCAAGGACTACCTGAAGCAGATCGGCAAGGTCCCCCTGCTCAACGCCGAGCAGGAGGTCGAGCTCGCCAAGCGCATCGAGGCGGGTCTCTTCGCCGAGGACAAGCTCGCGGGCTCCGACAAGATCGCGCCGAAGCTCAAGCGCGAGCTGGAGATCATCGCCGAGGACGGCCGCCGGGCCAAGAACCACCTCCTGGAGGCCAACCTCCGTCTGGTGGTCTCGCTGGCCAAGCGCTACACCGGCCGCGGCATGCTCTTCCTGGACCTGATCCAGGAGGGCAACCTCGGTCTGATCCGCGCGGTCGAGAAGTTCGACTACACCAAGGGCTACAAGTTCTCCACGTACGCCACCTGGTGGATCCGGCAGGCGATCACCCGCGCCATGGCCGACCAGGCCCGCACCATCCGCATCCCGGTGCACATGGTCGAGGTCATCAACAAGCTCGCGCGCGTCCAGCGCCAGATGCTCCAGGACCTGGGCCGCGAGCCCACCCCGGAGGAGCTGGCCAAGGAGCTCGACATGACCCCGGAGAAGGTCATCGAGGTCCAGAAGTACGGCCGCGAGCCGATCTCCCTCCACACCCCCCTGGGTGAGGACGGCGACAGCGAGTTCGGTGACCTCATCGAGGACTCCGAGGCGGTCGTGCCGGCCGACGCGGTCAGCTTCACGCTCCTCCAGGAGCAGCTGCACTCCGTCCTCGACACGCTCTCCGAGCGCGAGGCGGGCGTGGTCTCCATGCGCTTCGGCCTCACCGACGGCCAGCCGAAGACGCTCGACGAGATCGGCAAGGTCTACGGCGTGACCCGTGAGCGGATCCGCCAGATCGAGTCGAAGACGATGTCGAAGCTGCGTCACCCGTCGCGCTCGCAGGTCCTGCGCGACTACCTCGACTGACGCGACCACCTCGGCAGATCCCCGGGGATCAGTCGAGGCGCGCGACAGGCGCAGAGCAGTGGCCGAAGGGCCCGGTCTCCCGTTCGGGAACCGGGCCCTTCGGCCGTTCGCGCGTGCAGGGGGCCCGTCCGTGAAGGACGCTGGGTGAACGGATATCTGCGGAGAGTCAGGAGGCTCCATGCGTGGTCCCTTCGCCCGAACGATGACGGGTGCCCTGGGTCTGATCACGGCGGCGGCCGGACAGGTGGCCTGGGCCGCCCCGGCCGGCGCGGACAGCGTCGTGGTGGGCGGCAGCCCGGCCGCGATCGCCGAGGCGCCCTGGGTGGTGGCGCTGTCCAGCCGTGACCGGTTCGGAGGTACGCGGGCGGGTCAGTTCTGCGGCGGCGTCGTCGTGGCGCCCACCAAGGTGCTGACCGCGGCGCACTGCCTGGGCCGCGACGTGCTCGGCGGCGCCCCCTGGCAGCTCCCCGACTTCTCGGTGATCGCCGGCCGGGCGGCGCTGCGCGGACAGGGCGGGCAGGAGGTACGGGTCGCGGACACCTGGGTGAACCCGGATTACGACCCGTCCACCAACGCGGGCGACCTCGCGGTGCTCACGCTCGCCACGGCCCTGCCGCAATCCCACGTGATCAAGGTGGCGTCGGCCGGGGACGCGGCGGAGGCGCCGGGGACGGCGGCGGAGGTGTACGGCTGGGGCGACACGACCGGGAACGGCGGCTACGCCTCCTCGCTCCACTCGGCCCGCGTCCAGGTCCTGCCGGACACGACCTGCGAGCGGGCGTATCCGGGGCGCTTCGGCGGCGTCTCGTACCGCCGGGACAGCATGCTGTGCGCCGGAGACCCGGCCGGCGGCCGGGACGCCTGCCAGGGCGACAGCGGCGGCCCGCTGGTGGCCCGGGGGGTGCTGGTCGGTCTGGTGTCGTGGGGGAGCGGCTGCGGCCAGGCGGAGAACCCCGGCGTGTACACGCGGGTCTCCACGGTGCTGCCCGAGCGGTATTGAGCGGGATGCCCGGGCGGCACTGACTGGGGCAGGGGCGTGCGGATCCCGTACGCCCCTGAGCCCTGTGGCGTCAGGCGCCGCACGGGTACGAGAACGGGCGGTCGTCCCCTGGTCGAGGGGACGACCGCCCGTCGTCCGGTCTCAGCGACCGGCCCTGAGCTCGTCGTGGATGCGCGGCGTCAGTGCTCGTCGCCCACCGTGCGGGCCGGCACGTCGGTGAGCCGGTCCGTCTCATCCTGTATCTCAACGGCGATCTTCTTGAGTTCCGGCTCGAACTTGCGACCGTGGTGGGCGCAGAAGAGCAAGTCACCTCCGCTGGCCAGGACGACACGCAGGTAAGCCTGGGCGCCGCAGCGGTCGCAGCGGTCAGCGGCCGTCAGGGGGCTCGCGGGGGTCAGAACAGTAGTCACGTCGCCTCTTCTCTAGCTCGACGAGCTGTCGTACCAGGGTCAACATCCAACCAGGCCGAAAACGTTCCCGCTCGTGGCTTTTCCTTGAAACTTTTTCCCAAGGTGGCTGTCTGCTGCCGGTTGGCGGCGAATGAGCCGTATTGCGTCGCTCTACGGGTTTCGCGTTGCTGTGGTGTCGGTCGTCCTCCCGGCGGGGTTGCCGGTTGTTCATGAGGACGTGCCCGGAGCCTAGATGGTTCATGCCTGGAAGGGAACGTGATGTTCACGTCACCCCTTCGAGGGATCGAACACCCATGCGAACCTGGACTAGCATGAGGAAACCGGGAGGGTGGCGTGACAGCGGCCCCACCAGGCATCGGTACCCTCTGAGCGGTGAGCGACGCCGATCCTCACCCCATCGGGCAAGATCTCAAATTCAGCGAGGAGCGAACCGCGTGACCGCCGAAACGTCCGTGCCGTCGAGTGCGCTGCTGACCGCAGACCGTGACGGTTCCAACTACACCGCGCGGCACCTGCTCGTCCTCGAAGGGCTCGAAGCGGTCCGCAAGCGCCCCGGCATGTACATCGGGTCCACCGACAGCCGTGGCCTGATGCACTGCCTCTGGGAGATTATCGACAACTCCGTCGACGAGGCCCTGGGCGGTTACTGCGACCACATCGACGTCATCCTCCACGACGACGGCTCGGTCGAGGTCCGTGACAACGGCCGCGGCATCCCGGTCGACGTCGAGCCCAAGACCGGCCTCTCCGGTGTCGAGGTCGTCATGACCAAGCTGCACGCCGGCGGAAAGTTCGGCGGCGGCTCGTACGCGGCCTCCGGCGGTCTGCACGGCGTCGGCGCCTCCGTGGTCAACGCCCTCTCGGCCCGCCTCGACGTCGAGGTCGACCGGAACAGCGCCACCCACTCCATCAGCTTCCGGCGCGGCGTCCCCGGCATCTTCACCGAGCAGGGCCCCGACAGCCCCTTCGACCCGGGCAACGGACTGACCAAGGGCAAGCGCGTCCCCAAGACCCGCACCGGCACCCGGATCCGTTACTGGGCCGACCGCCAGATCTTCCTCAAGGACGCCAAGCTCTCCCTGGAGACGCTGCACCAGCGCGCCCGCCAGACCGCCTTCCTCGTGCCCGGCCTCACCATCGTCGTCCGCGACGAGCGGGACCTGGAGGGCATCGGCAAGAGCGAGGAGGTCTTCCGTTTCGACGGCGGCATCAGCGAGTTCTGCGAGTACCTCGCGCAGGACAAGGCCGTCTGCGACGTGCTGCGCCTCACCGGCCAGGGCACCTTCAAGGAGACCGTCCCGGTCCTGGACGACCGCGGCCACATGACCCCCGCCGAGGTCACCCGCGAGCTCGGCGTGGACGTCGCCCTGCGCTGGGGCACCGGGTACGACACCACCGTCCGGTCCTTCGTGAACATCATCGCCACCCCCAAGGGCGGCACCCACGTCTCCGGCTTCGAGCAGGCCGTCACCAAGACGGTGAACGAGGTGCTGCGCTCGGCCAAGCTGCTGCGCGTCGCCGAGGACGACATCGTCAAGGACGACGCCCTGGAGGGCCTGACCGCCGTCGTCACCGTGCGTCTCGCCGAGCCGCAGTTCGAGGGCCAGACCAAGGAGGTCCTCGGCACCTCGGCCGCCCGCCGGATCGTGGCGAACGTGGTCGCCCGCGAGCTCAAGGCGTTCCTGACCTCCACCAAGCGGGACGCCAAGGCCCAGGCCAGGGCCGTCCTGGAGAAGGCCGTCGCCGCCGCCCGCACCCGGATCGCCGCCCGCCAGCACAAGGAGGCGCAGCGCCGGAAGACCGCCCTGGAGACCTCCTCGCTCCCGGCCAAGCTGGCCGACTGCCGCAGCGACGACGTCGAGCGCAGCGAGCTCTTCATCGTCGAGGGGGACTCCGCGCTCGGCACCGCGAAGCTCGCCCGGAACAGCGAGTTCCAGGCCCTGCTGCCGATCCGCGGCAAGATCCTCAACGTCCAGAAGTCGTCCGTCTCGGACATGCTCAAGAACGCCGAGTGCGGCGCGATCATCCAGGTCATAGGAGCGGGCTCCGGCCGCACCTTCGACATCGACGCGGCCCGCTACGGCAAGGTCATCATGATGACCGACGCCGACGTCGACGGCTCGCACATCCGGACGCTGCTGCTGACCCTCTTCCAGCGCTACATGCGCCCGATGGTCGAGGCCGGCCGGGTCTTCGCCGCCGTGCCGCCGCTGCACCGGATCGAGCTCGTGCAGCCCAAGAAGGGCCAGGACAAGTACGTGTACACGTACTCCGACAGCGAGCTGCGGCAGACGCTCCTGGAGTTCCAGCGCAAGGGGGTCCGCTACAAGGACTCCATCCAGCGCTACAAGGGTCTCGGCGAGATGGACGCCGACCAGCTCGCGGAGACCACGATGGACCCGCGCCACCGCACCCTGCGCCGGATCAACATCGGCGACCTGGACGCGGCCGAGACGGTCTTCGACCTGCTGATGGGGAACGACGTGGCGCCCCGCAAGGAGTTCATCACCAGCTCCGCCGCGACGCTCGACCGCTCGCGCATCGACGCCTGAGCCGTACGGCCCGTCCCTCCGGGGGCGGGCCTCCGGCGTCCATACGCCTATCGGTCCGGTCCGGTCAGAGGCCGGGCCGCAGAGTCACCTGATGGGGTGAAGACCGGAGGGAGAAGAGTCCAGGATCTGCCCACTCTGTCCATCCTTGGGCACGCGGCCGAAACGGTTCGCTGACAAGGAGAGTTGACCGGTGGAACAGCTGGACGAACAGGAGCGCGCGGGGGCGCGGGACGACGGGCCGGGCGGGGCCCCGCCGGAGCTGCCGCACCAGCGGCACGACGAGGCCGCGCACCCGCTGCCCGGGGCGGCCGGGATCTACCTGGAGGTCCAGCGCAGCCCCGCCTTCCAGGAGGTACGGCGCCGCTACCGCCGGTTCGTCCTCCCCGCGACCCTCGCCTTCCTCGCCTGGTACCTCGCCTACGTCGTGGCCGCCACCGCCGCCCCCGGCCTGATGGCCCGCCCGGTGGCCGGGGCGGTCAACGTGGCGATGCTCGCCGGCCTCGGCCAGTTCCTCACCACCTTCCTCCTCACCTGGGCCTACGCCCGGCACGCACGGCTGCGCCGGGACCGGGCCGCGCTCGAACTGCGCTGGGATACCCAGGAGATGACGAGGGGAGCCGGCCAATGGTGACCGGAGACCACCAGACGCTCGCCCTGCTGCTCTTCAGCGCCTTCGTCGCGGTGACCCTGGGCATCACGACCTGGGTGAGCCGCAACCGGCACGGATCGGCCGAGGAGTTCTACGCCGGAGGCCGGCTCTTCTCCCCGATGGAGAACGGGTTCGCCATCGCCGGCGACTACATGTCCGCGGCCTCCTTCCTCGGCATCTCGGGCCTCATCGCCCTCTACGGCTACGACGGCATGCTGTACTCGGTCGGCTTCCTGGTCGCCTGGCTGGTCGTGCTCTTCCTCGTCGCCGAACTCGTCCGCAACTGCGGCCGGTTCACCCTCGCCGACGTCGTCGCCTCGCGGATGGCCGAACGGCCGGTGCGGATCGCGGCCGGCACCTCCTCGGTGGCCGTCTCGGTGCTCTACCTGGTGGCCCAGATGGTCGGTGCGGGCAGCCTGGTGGCCCTCCTGCTCGGCGGCACCGGCGAGGCGGCGCGCACCTGGACGGTCGTCGGCGTCGGCGCGCTGATGGTGATCTACGTGTCGCTCGGCGGGATGCGGGCCACCACCTGGATCCAGATCGTCAAGGCGGTCCTGCTGATGGCCGGCACCGTCGCGCTCACCGTCCTCGTCCTGGTCCGCTTCCACGGCGACGTGAACAGCCTGCTCAGCACCGCCGCCGAACGCAGCGGACACGGCAGCGACTTCCTCGGCCCCGGACTGCGCTACGGCGGCGACTGGACCGCCCGGCTCGACTTCATCAGCCTCGGACTCGCGCTCGTCCTCGGCACGGCGGGCCTGCCGCACATCCTGTCCCGCTTCTACACCGTGCCCACCGCGCGGGCCGCCCGCCGCTCGGTCGTCTGGGCCATCGGCCTCATCGGCGGCTTCTACCTGATGACCATCGTCCTCGGCTTCGGCGCCGCCGCGATCATCGGATCCGCCGAGGTCCGCGCCTCCAACGCCTCCGGGAACACGGCCGTCCCGCTGCTCGCCCTCGACCTCGGCGGAGGAGCGGGCTCCACCGGCGGCGCGGTGCTCTTCGCGATCGTCGCGGCCGTCGCCTTCGCGACCATCCTCGCCGTCGTCGCCGGGATCACCCTGGCCTCCTCCGCCTCCGTCGCCCACGACCTCTACGCCTCGCTGCGCCGCCCCGGCGGGAAGCAGCACAGCGAGGTCACCGTGGCGCGGGTGGCCGCCGCCGTCATCGGCGCCGCCGCGATCGGACTCGGGCTGCTCGCCCGCGACCTCAACGTGGCCTTCCTGGTCGGCCTCGCCTTCGCGGTGGCGGCCTCGGCCAACCTGCCGGTGCTGCTGTACTCGCTGTTCTGGCGCCGGTTCACCACCCGGGGCGCGGTCTGGTCGGTCTACGGCGGGCTCGTCCCGGCGGTGCTCCTGGTGGTGCTGTCGCCGGTCGTCTCGGGCAGCCCCGACGCCCTCTTCCCCGGCCTGGACTTCCACGTCTTCCCGTTGCAGAACCCCGGGGTGGTCTCCATCCCGCTCGGCTTCCTCGCCGGCTGGCTCGGGACGGTGACCTCGCCCGAGCCGCCCGACGAGGCACGGCACGCCGAGACCGAGGTGCGGGCGCTCACCGGGGCGGGCGCGGCCTGACGCCGCCGCGGGGCCGGGGCCTCAGGGGGACGAGACCCAGGTGTAGCGGTGTTCGGGGCGGCCGGTCTCGCCGTACCGGAGGGAGAGGCGGACGCGCCCGGTGCGTTCCAGGAGCTTGAGGTAGCGCTGGGCGGTCTGGCGGCTGACGCCGGTCCGCTCGGCGAGCTCCTGGGTGGACAGCGGCCCGTCGGCGGCCATCAGCGCCTGGCGGACCAGCTCGGCCGTCGTCGGGGAGTGCCCCTTGGGCAGGTCGGGCGCGACGGTGCCGGCCGCGAGGGTGCCGAAGATCCGGTCGACCTCGGCCTGCTCCGCCTCGCCGCCGCGCTCCAGGGCGCGGCGGAGGGTCGCGTACGCCTCCAGTTTGGCCCGCAGTCCGGCGAAGTTGAACGGCTTGACCAGGTACTGGAGGGCGCCGTGCCGCATCGCGGCCTGGACGGTCGCCACGTCCCGGGCCGCCGTCACCATGATCACGTCGCACTGGTGGCCGCGGGCCCGCAGCTCGCGGATGGCGGCGAGCCCGTTCTCGTCAGGGAGGTAGTGGTCGAGCAGGACGAGGTCCACCGGTCCTCCGTCGAGGACGGCGAGCGCCTCCGCGGTGGAGTGGGCGGTGGCCGCGACCCGGAAGCCCGGCAGCTTGGTCACGTACGCGGCGTTCACCCGCGCCACCCGGACGTCGTCGTCGACGACGAGCACGTCGATCACCGGGACCGCTCCTCGGCCGGGGCGGCGTCCACCGGCCCGCGCGGGGCGGTCGGCACGGACGCGGCGGGCGGGGGCGGGGTGGGGTCGGACGGGACGGGTTCCGTCAGGGCGTCGGGCAGGACCACCGCGAACTCCGCGCCGCCGGACGGGCCGGCCGTCACGCGCGCGCTGCCGCCGCGTCGCTCGGCGAGGCGCCGGACGAGCGCGAGCCCGAGGCCGCGCCTGCCGTGGGCCGGCGGCTCCTTCGTCGTCCACCCCTCGGTGAAGATCAGCTCCCGGCGGTCCTCCGGGACACCCGGTCCGCTGTCCGCGACCCGCAGGACCACCGTCCGGTCCTCGGCGCGCAGCGCGACCTCCACCCGGGCGTCCGGGGAGCCGGCGGCGGCGTCCAGGGCGTTGTCGACCAGGTTGCCGACGACGGTGACCAGTTCGCGGGGGTCGACCAGCCGGTCGGGGAGCAGGGAGTCCGGGGCGATCCGCAGCGAGACGCCCCGCTCGGCGGCCACCGTCGCCTTGCCCACCAGCAGGGCCGCGAGCAGCGGGTCGTGGACCTTCTCGGTGACCTGCTCGGCGGTGGCCCGGTGCACCCCGACGACCTCGGTGACGAAATCGGCGGCCTCGTCGTACAGCTCCAGTTCCAGCAGGCCCAGGAGGGTGTGGAGGCGGTTGGCGTGCTCGTGGTCCTGGGCGCGCAGGGCGTCGATCAGGCCGCGCGTGGAGTCCAGCTCCCGGCCCAGCCGCTCCAGCTCGGTGCGGTCGCGGAGGGTGGCCACGGCGCCGCCGTCGTCCGTCGGCATCCGGTTGGCGATCAGCACCCGGTGCCCCTGCACGGTCACCAGGTCGGCGCCGGTCACCCGGCCCGTCAGCACGTCCGCGGTGCGCCCCGGCCCGAGCAGCGCGTCCAGCGGCTGCCCGGCGGCCTCCGGACCGAGCCCGAGCAGACGCTGGGCCTCGTCGTTGAGGAGCCGTACGGAACCCTTGCGGTCCAGCGCCACCACACCCTCCCGGATGCCGTGCAGCATCGCCTCGCGTTCGGCGAGCAGCGCCGAGATGTCGGAGAAGGCCAGGTCGCGGGTCTGCCGCTGGATCCGCCGGGAGATCAGGTACGCGGCCAGCGCGCCGGCCGCGAGCGCGCCGCCCGCGTAGGCGAGCAGCCCGGGGATCGCGGACAGCAGCCGGTCGCGGACGCTGTCGTACGCGATGCCGACGGAGACCGCGCCGACGATCCCGCCGTCGGCGTTCCGCAGCGGGGCCTTGCCGCGGGCGGAGCGGCCCAGGGTGCCGCTGTCGATCTCCATCACCTCGCGGCCCGCCAGGACCTCGCTCGGGTCGGTGGAGACCGTCCGGCCGATCTGGACGGGGTCGGGGTGCGACCAGCGCACGCCGCGGGTGTCCATGACGACGACGTACTCGGCGCCGGTCGCGGCCCGGACCCGCTCCGCCTCGCGCTGCACCGGTCCCGTCGCCGACGGCGGCCCGCCCGCCAAGTCCGCGGCCGTACGGGACGAGGCCACGGTCTCCGCGATGGCGAGGGCCCGCCGCATGGCCTGGTCGTCGAGCTGGGCGCTCAGCGGGGCCAGGAAGAAGCCGGTGGCCAGCACGGTGACGCCGGTGGCGACCGCCAGCTGCATCAGCAGCACCTGCGAGAACACCCGGCGCGGCCACCCCAGCCGGCGCCGGCGGCGCGCGGCGGGCCGCGCGGCGGTGTCGGGTCCGGTGCTCCTCATGCCGGAAACGGTACGGGGACGGCGGCGGCGACCGGAAACGAGGCCGGGCGCCCCCGCGCGCGTGCGGCCGGAACCGGGGTCGGGGGCTGCCTATCCTGGGTGCCGGCCGGGGCGGTCCCGCATCCGCAGGCGAAGGCGCCGTCCCTGTCCGTGTTCGTGTCGTCCAGCGAAAGGTTTGCTCCTTGAGTGCGCAGCAGATCCCCGTCGTCGTCCTGGCCGGGTTTCTCGGAGCGGGGAAGACCACGCTCCTCAACCATCTGCTGCGCAGTGCCCGGGGGACCCGGATCGGGGTCATGGTCAACGACTTCGGCGACATCGGCATCGACGCGATGACGGTCGCCGGACAGGTGGGGTCCACGGTCTCCCTCGGCAACGGGTGCCTGTGCTGTGCGGTGGACGCGAGCGAGCTGGACGAGTACCTGGAGGTGCTGACCCGGCCCGAACTGCGCCTGGACGTGATCGTGATCGAGGCGAGCGGGCTCGCCGAGCCGCAGGAGCTGGTCCGGATGGTGCTCGCCAGCGAGAACCGGCGGACCGTGTACGGCGGTCTGGTCGAGGTGGTCGACGCCGCCGAGTTCTCCGCGACCCGCCGCCGGCACCCGGAGACCGACCGGCATCTGGCCCTCGCCGACCTGGTCGTCGTCAACAAGGCCGACCGCGTGCCGGAGGCGGAGCTGCGCGCCGTTCGGGACACCGTGGCCGGTCTCGCGGACCGGGCCGCCGTGATCGAGGCGGCGCACGGCCGGATCGACCCCGAGCTGCTCTTCGACCGGGTCGTCCCCGACGACGAGATCGCCGGGCAGATGTCGATCGAGGACATCCTGTACGGCGACGAGGACGGGCACGCGCACGTGCACGCCGCCTACGACACCGTCTCGCTGACCACGGCGGTCCCGCTGCACCCGCGGCGGCTGATGGCCTTCCTCGACTCCCGCCCGGAGGGGCTGTACCGGCTCAAGGGCTTCGTGGACTTCGGCGCGGCCGACCCCGGCCACCGGTACGCGGTGCACGCGGTCGGCCGCTTCCTGCGCTTCTACCCGGAGCCCTGGCCGGCCGGCGAGGAGCGCCTCACGCAGCTCGTCCTGATCGGCTCCGGCGTGGACGCCGCCGGGCTGCGCAAGGAGCTGGCCGCCTGCGAGGTGGACGGCCCCGCGGACGCACCGGACGAGCACGCCCTGTGGGGTGTCCTCCGCTATGTTCCCCAGGGCGACGAGCCGGAGACGGAGGACGCGGCGGAGTCCTGACGGGCGGGGCGGAGGGGAGCCTCAGGCCGGTATGCCGGCCGGGGCCAGCCCGACGCCGGCCAGGTAGGCGTCGAGGGTCGCGTCGGCGCGGTCGCCGGCCCACCCCACGTACCCGTCCGGGCGGATCAGGTAGACGCCGGTGCCGTACGGCTCGGCGGACGCCGGGAGCCGGGCCGCGCGGACCCGCTCCGGGAGCGTCGCGGGAGCCTCCGCCCCGCCTGCTGTCAGCAGGGTGAAGTGCGGGCCCCGGAAGAGGTCGAAGAGCCGCCCCTCGCCGTACCGGCCGTCCGGGGCGCGGTCGCCCGCGCGCAGGGCGTCCCCGGTGGCGCCCTGCGGGCGGGTGTCGACCGCGAGGGGCGAGCCCCGGTAGCCGAGGGCGAGCTGCTGGACGTCCTTCCCGCGCTGAGCGGCCTCGCCGTCGGCGGTGGCCCGGTGGAGCCGGGTGCTGAGCCCCAGCACGTCCGCCGCGACCGGGCGCCGCTCGGCCTCGTAGCTGTCCAGGAGGGCGGCGGGCGCACCGTGGAGCAGGACCTGGGCGAGCTTCCAGCCGAGGTTGTAGGCGTCCTGGATGCCCGTGTTGAGACCCTGGCCGCCGGCGGGGGAGTGGACGTGGGCGGCGTCGCCCGCGAGGAAGACCCGGCCGTCGCGGAAGCGGTCCGCCAGCGCCGCCCTGGCGCGGTAGTCCGACGCCCACGGCACGTCCGTGATCTCCTCGGCGGCCAGCGGGGTGCGGGCGGCGAGCAGCGCGCGTACGGCCTCCGGGGCCGTGTCCATCGGGGCCGCGGGGTCCTCGAAGGTGGCGGCGAGCTGGAAGAGGCCGGCGTCGCCGGGCAGCGGGCAGAGCGCCACGCCGCCGTCCGGCGCCCGCCAGACGTGCCAGTGGTCCCGGTCCGCCACCGCCCCCGGGGCGATCCGCACGTCGGCGACGAGCATCGGGCGCGGGTCGACGGTCTCGCCGGTCATCCCGATGCCGAGGGCCCGGCGGACCGTGGAGCGGCCCCCGTCGGCGCCCACCCCGTAGGCGGCCCGGATCGTCTCCCCGGTGTCCAGCTCCGCCGTCACGCCGGCCGGGTCCTGCCGGAGGCCGGTGAGGGCGGCGCCGAAGCGCACGCCGCCGCCGAGCGCGGTCAGCCGGTCGTACAGCAGCTCCTGGGTGCGCGACTGCGGGATGAGCAGGGTGTTCGCGTACGGCACCTGCTCGGTGGGCTCGGCGCGCGGGATCATGTCCCACTCACCGCGCCGCTCGGCGCCCTCCCAGGCCAGCATCCGGGGGTACGGGCCGCCGGCCGCCAGCACCCCGGGGAGCACGCCGAGGTCGTCCAGGACCTCCAGGCTCCGCGGCTGGAGCCCCTTGCCGCGCGAGCCCGGGAAGAGCCCGTCCGCCCGCTCCAGCAGGAGCGCCCGGACGCCCCGCCGCGCGAGGTCGAGGGCGAGCACGAGCCCCGTGGGTCCCGCGCCGGCGATGACGACGTCCGTGTCCCGGTCCCTCCGCGCGGGATCCGTCTGCGTCTGCGTCTGCGTGTGCGCGGGCATGGGTGACCGCCTCCCGTCCGTCCTTAACGTTGTTAAATCCCGACCTCCCCAGGATCTCCTTAACGTCGTTAAAGAGTCAAGGGGATACCGTGACGGGGTGGCGACGAAGAAGACGACCAAGCTGGACCCGGGCACGGTGGCGGAGACCGCCCTGCGGCTGCTGAACGAGCGCGGCCTCGAAGGGCTCACGCTTCGCGCCATCGCCCAGGAGCTGCACGTCCAGGCCCCCGCCCTGTACTGGCACTTCAAGAACAAGCAGGCCCTGCTCGACGAGATGGCCACCGTCATGTACCGGCGCATGGCGGCCGACCCCGAGGCCCGGCCCGCCACCGGGCGGAGCTGGCAGGAGCTGATGCTCGCCGCCAACCGGGGCCTGCGCGCCGGGCTGCTGCGCTACCGCGACGGCGCCAAGGTCTACAGCGGCGCCCGGTTCACCGGCACCGACCACGCCCAGGACATGGAACTCCAGCTCGGCGCCCTCGTCGACGCCGGGTTCACGCTGCGCGAGGCGGTGCGGGCCAGCACGACGGCGTACATGTTCACCCTCGGCTTCGTCACCGAGGAGCAGGGCACCGAACCGCTGCCCGGCGAGCCCCGGGAGGGCTTCGACATCGAGGAGCGCGCCCGGCGCCTCGCCGCGTACCCGCTCGCCGCGGCGGCCGGGGCCGAGCTGTTCGCCGACTACGACGAGCGCTTCGAGGAAGGGCTGCGGCTCATCGTCGCCGGCATCGAGACGGTGTACGCCCCCGGCGCGCGGACCTGAACCCGGGCACGACGAAGCCCCCGCTCCGGTCAGGAGCGGGGGCTTCGCCCATCTGCGGGGCCGGTCAGCCGGCCGCGCCGGCCACCACGTCCACCGGCTTCGGCAGCGGGGTGCCCGAGCCGTCGCGGCGCGGGTCCGGCTCCGGCAGCTCGACCGGTGTGCCGTTCTTCTGCGCGGCACGGGCCGGCAGGGCCCCCGCCCAGGCCAGGAGCAGGGCGTCCTCGCCCTTCAGGAAGCGCTGGCAGCGCACGCCGCCGGTCGCCCGGCCCTTGCGCGGGTACTGGTCGAACGGGGTCAGCTTCGCCGAGGTCGCCGCGGCGCCGCCCAGCGTGCCGCTCGCGCCGGCCACCGTGAACACGGCCGCGTCCGCCGCCGGGTCCACCGCGGCGAAGCACAGCACCTCCGCGCCGGCCGCGAGCTTGATGCCCGCCATGCCGCCGGCCGGGCGGCCCTGCGGCCGGACCTGCGCGGCCGGGTAGCGCAGCAGCTGCGCGTCGGAGGTGATGAAGACCAGGTCCTCCTCGCCCGTCCGCAGCTCGGTCGCGCCGACGATCCGGTCGCCGTCCTTGAGGGTGATGACCTCCAGCTCGTCCTTGTTCGCCGGATAGTCCGGCACCACCCGCTTGACCACGCCCTGGAGCGTGCCGAGCGCCAGACCGGGGGAGGACTCGTCCAGGCTGGTCAGGCAGACCACCGTCTCGTCCGCCTCCAGGGACAGGAACTCGCTCAGCGGCGCCCCGCCCGCCAGGTTCGGCGCGGCGGCCGTGTCCGGCAGCTGCGGCAGGTCGATGACCGCGATCCGCAGCAGCCGGCCCGCGGAGGTCACCGCGCCCACGTCGCCGCGCTGGGTGGCCGCCACCGACGAGACGATGGCGTCGTGCTTGGCCCGCTTGGCGTCCGGCTCGGCCGGCGGCAGCTCCGCCGAGACCGTCCGGGCCAGCAGCCCGGTGGAGGAGAGCAGCACCCGGCACGGGTCGTCGGCGACCTCCAGCGGAACGGCCGAGACGGGCGCGCCCGCCGACTCCAGGAGGACCGTGCGCCGGTCGGTGGCGAACTTCTTCGCGACCGCGGCCAGCTCCGCCGAGACCAGCTTGCGCAGCTCGGAGTCGGACTCCAGGATGCCGGTCAGCTCGTCGATCTCGCCGGTCAGCCGGTCCCGCTCGGTCTCCAGCTCCAGGCGGTCGAACTTGGTGAGCCGGCGCAGCGGGGTGTCCAGGATGTACTGGGTCTGGACCTCGCTCAGCGAGAAGCGCTCCATCAGGCGCTCCTTCGCCTGCGCCGAGTTCTCGCTCTCCCGGATGAGCCGGATGACCTCGTCGATGTCGAGGAGGGCGACGAGCAGGCCCTCGACCAGGTGGAGCCGGTCGCGCTTCTTGCCGCGGCGGAACTCGGAGCGGCGGCGGACGACCTCGAAGCGGTGGTCGAGGTAGACCTCCAGGAGCTCCTTGAGGCCGAGGGTGAGCGGCTGGCCGTCGACCAGGGCCACGTTGTTGATGCCGAAGGACTCCTCCATCGGCGTCAGCTTGTAGAGCTGTTCCAGGACCGCCTCGGGCACGAAGCCGTTCTTGATCTCGATGACCAGGCGGAGGCCGTGGGCCCGGTCGGTGAGGTCCTTGACGTCGGCGATGCCCTGGAGCTTCTTCGAGCCGACCAGGTCCTTGATCTTGGAGATGACCTTCTCGGGGCCGACCGTGAAGGGCAGTTCGGTGACGACGATGCCCTTGCGGCGGGCGGTCACGGTCTCCACGGAGGTGGTGGCGCGGATCTTGAAGGTGCCGCGGCCCGACTCGTACGCGTCCCGGATGCCGTTCAGGCCGACGATCCGGCCGCCGGTCGGCAGGTCGGGGCCGGGGACGAAGCGCATCAGCGCGTCCAGGTCCGCGTTCGGGTAGCGGATCAGGTGGCGGGCGGCCGCGATCACCTCGCCGAGGTTGTGCGGGGGCATGTTGGTCGCCATGCCGACCGCGATGCCGGAGGCGCCGTTCACCAGCAGGTTCGGGTACGCGGCGGGGAGCGCGACCGGCTCCTGCTCCTGGCCGTCGTAGTTGGGCGCGAAGTCGACCGTGTCCTCGTCGATGGACTCGGTCATGAGGAGCGCGGCCGGCGCCATCCGCGACTCGGTGTACCGCATCGCGGCCGGCGGGTCGTCGTTGCCGAGCGAGCCGAAGTTGCCGTGGCCGTCGACCAGCGGCACGCGCATGGAGAAGGGCTGCGCCATGCGCACCATGGCGTCGTAGATCGACGCGTCGCCGTGCGGGTGCAGCTTGCCCATCACCTCGCCGACCACGCGGGCGCACTTGACGAACCCGCGGTCCGGCCGCAGGCCCATCTCGTTCATCTGGTAGACGATGCGGCGCTGGACCGGCTTCATGCCGTCGCGGGCGTCGGGCAGCGCGCGCGAGTAGATCACCGAGTAGGCGTACTCGAGGAAGGAGCCCTGCATCTCGTCGACGACGTCGATGTCGAGGATCCTCTCCTCGTACGCGTCGTCCGGCGGCGGTGTCTTCGTGCTGCGGCGGGCCATCGCGGCTGCGGCTCCTTATCCGACAAAGCTTGATCTGACGCGGACCATTGTGGACCGTGCCACCGACAGCGCGGACCGCGACCCGGACGAGGGACATCTGCGGGGTCCGGGAACTTCGCCAGGTGTCGGCGCGCTTGCATACAGTGGCAGGACTTTCTCCGCACCGCGATCGAAGGGACGTACATGCCCATGGGTCACACGGCCACGGCCGAGGCCGGCTCCGGCGGCCTGACAGCGACCGAGCACCGGCTGGCGAACGGCCTGAGGGTGGTGCTCTCCGAGGACCACCTGACCCCGGTCGCCGCGGTCTGCCTCTGGTACGACGTCGGCTCCCGCCACGAGGTCGCCGGCCGCACCGGCCTCGCCCACCTCTTCGAGCACCTGATGTTCCAGGGCTCGAAGCAGGTCCACGGCAACGGGCACTTCGAGCTCGTCCAGGGCGCCGGAGGCTCGCTCAACGGCACCACGAGCTTCGAGCGGACCAACTACTTCGAGACCATGCCCGCCCACCAGCTGGAGCTCGCGCTCTGGCTGGAGGCCGACCGGATGGGCTCGCTGCTGGCCGCCCTCGACGACGAGTCGATGGAGAACCAGCGGGACGTCGTGAAGAACGAGCGCCGCCAGCGGTACGACAACGTGCCGTACGGCACCGCGTTCGAGAAGCTCACCGCGCTCGCGTACCCGGAGGGCCACCCGTACCACCACACGCCCATCGGCTCGATGGCGGACCTGGACGCGGCCACCCTGGAGGACGCGCGGAACTTCTTCCGCACCTACTACGCGCCCAACAACGCGGTCCTCTCGGTCGTCGGCGACATCGACCCGGAGCAGACGCTCGCCTGGATCGAGAAGTACTTCGGTTCCATCCCCGGCCACGACGGCAAGCCCGCCCCGCGCGACGGCTCCCTGCCGGACGTGATCGGCGAGCAGCTGCGCGAGGTCGTCGTCGAGGAGGCCCCGGCCCGCGCCCTGATGGCCGCCTACCGGCTGCCCGAGGACGGCACGCGCGCGTGCGACGCGGCCGACCTCGCCCTCACCGTGCTCGGCGGCGGCGAGTCCTCCCGCCTGCACAACCGGCTGGTCCGCCGCGACCGCACGGCGGTCGCCGCCGGCTTCGGCCTGCTCCGGCTCGCCGGCGCCCCCTCGCTCGGCTGGCTGGACGTCAAGACGTCCGGAGGCGTCGAGGTGCCCGTCATCGAGGCGGCCGTCGACGAGGAGCTGGCCCGCTTCGCCGCCGAGGGCCCGACCGCCGAGGAGATGGAGCGCGCCCAGGCCCAGCTGGAGCGCGAATGGCTCGACCGGCTCGGCACGGTCGCCGGCCGCGCGGACGAACTGTGCCGCTTCGCCGTGCTGTTCGGCGACCCGCAGCTGGCGCTGACCGCCGTCGACCGGGTCCTCTCGGTCACCGCGGACGAGGTGCGCGAGGTGGCCGCGGCCCGGCTCCGGCCGGACAACCGCGCGGTGCTGGTGTACGAGCCGGCCGAGACCGCCGACAGCGACGCCACCGACGAGAGCGACGACGAAGAGGGAGCGGACCAGTGACGGACACCGCCCAGCCCCTGACCAGCATGGAGTTCCACCCCCAGCCGCAGGCCGGCGCGGCGAGGCCGTGGGCCTTCCCGGCCCCCGAGCGCGGCACGCTCGACAACGGCCTGACCGTGCTGCGCTGCCACCGCCCCGGCCAGCAGGTCGTCGCCGTCGAGCTCTTCTTCGACGCGCCGCTGGACGCCGAGCCCGAGGGCCTCGACGGCGTCGCCACCATCATGGCGCGCGCCCTCTCCGAGGGGACCACCGAGCGCGGCGCCGAGGAGTTCGCGGCGGAGCTGGAGCGCTGCGGCGCCTCCCTCGACGCGCACGCCGACCACCCCGGCGTCCGGGTCTCCCTGGAGGTCCCGGTCTCCCGCCTGCCGAAGGCGCTCGCGCTCGTCGCCGAGGCGCTGACCTCCCCGGCGTTCGACGCCGACGAGGTCAAGCGTCTGGTGGCCAACCGGCTCGACGAGATCCCGCACGAGTCCGCCAACCCGAGCCGGCGCGCGGCCAAGCAGCTCTACAAGGAGCTCTTCCCGGCCTCCGCGCGGATGTCCCGGCCGCGCCAGGGCACCGAGAAGACGGTGGAGGCCATCGACGCCGCCGCCGTCCGCGCCTTCTACGACGCGCACCTGCGGCCCGCCACCGCCACCGCGGTCGTCGTCGGCGACCTCACCGGCGTGGACCTGGACGCGGTCCTCGCCGACACGCTGGGCCGCTGGACCGGCGCGCCGGCCGCGCCGCGCCCCATGCAGCCGATCACCGCCGACGACACCGGACGGGTCGTCATCGTCGACCGTCCGGGGGCCGTCCAGACGCAGCTGCTCATCGGCCGGATCGGGCCGGACCGCCACGACTCCGTCTGGGCCGCGCAGGTCCTCGGCGTCTACTGCCTCGGCGGCACCCTGACGTCCCGTCTGGACGCCGTCCTGCGCGAGGAGAAGGGCTACACGTACGGCGTGCGCGCCTTCGGGCAGGTGCTCCGCTCGGACGGCGAGGGGCACGGCGCCTCGCTCCTCGCCATCAGCGGCTCGGTCGACACACCGAACACCGCGCCGGCCCTGGAGGACCTGTGGAAGGTCCTGCGCACGCTGGCCGAGGGCGGACTGACCGACGCCGAGCGGGACGTCGCGGTGCAGAACCTGGTGGGGGTGGCGCCGCTCAAGTACGAGACGGCCGCCTCGGTCGCCGCGACCCTGTCCGACCAGGTCGAGCAGCACCTGCCGGACGACTACCAGGCCCGGCTGTACGCGCGGCTCGCCGAGACCGGCACGGTCGAGGCCACGGCGGCCGTCGTCAGCGCCTTCCCGGTGGACCGGCTGGTCACCGTGCTGGTGGGCGACGCCGCGCAGATCGAGGAGCCCGTGCGAGCCCTCGGCATCGGCGAGGTGACCGTGGTGAGCTGACCCCGGGTCAGCGGGCGGCGGAGGTCTCCGATGCGATGAAGCGTCGGGGACCTCCGCTTTGTCCGTTATGAAGCTAAGCATGATCGTATGCCCTGTGGCATGTCTTACAAAAAGGCGTGTCTGTTTGGCGATCGACATCCGTCCGGCCTAGCGTCGACGCGGCTGTCCGGCCCACGCACGCGCCGCACCCGCGGCACCGGACAGTCATCGCCGAGTCCCCGTCAGGCGCGAGCCTGGGGAGCCGGGGACCCACCAGTCCCTGGGGTGAATCGGACGCCTTCGCCCGCGCGGAGGGGCCCGTAGGAGACCTTCCTGCTCCGAACCCGTCAGCTAACCCGGTAGGCGAGAAGGAAGGAAAGGACCGTCTCTTGGCGTTCACCCGTGCCACCGGGAAGCACCGTGGTGCGAGCCGACTGGCTCGCCGCAGCGCCGGCATCGCCGGCGTGGCCGCCCTCGCGACCACCGGCGTCGTCGGCACCCTCGCCTCTCCGGCCCTCGCCGCCGACGGGGAGGACCGTTCCCCCGAGGACACCGGCCTCATGAAGGTGATCGCCGACGAGTCGATCGCCGACCAGATCAGCGCGCAGGCCGCCGCCCAGGAGCAGGAGGCCGCCGAGGCCGAGGCCCGGGCCAAGGCGCGCGCCGAGGCGAAGCGCAAGGCCGAGGCCCGCGCCAAGGAGATCCGCGAGGAGAAGGAGCGCGCCGCCCGCGAGGCCGAGCGCCGCCGCCTCGCCTCCTTCAACCTCCCGGTCGCCGGCTCGTACGTCTCCACCGGCTACAAGACCGGCGGCTCCCTCTGGTCCTCCGGCAGCCACTCCGGCGTCGACTTCCACGCCGCCTACGGCACCCCGGTCGTCTCCGTCGGCTCCGGCACCGTCGTCGAGGCCGGCTGGGGCGGCGCGTACGGCAACAACGTCGTGATCCGGATGCACGACGGCACCTATACCCAGTACGGCCACCTGTCGTCCATCGGCGTCTACGTCGGCCAGACCGTCGAGCCCGGCCAGCAGATAGGCGTCTCCGGCTCGACCGGCAACTCGACCGGCCCGCACCTGCACTTCGAGGCCCGCGCCACCGCCGAGTACGGCTCCGACATCAACCCCGTCGCGTACCTCCGCGCCCGCGGCGTCAGCCTCTGACCCGCCATTCCCGCCCCGAAAAGGCCCCGGCTCTCCCGAGCCGGGGCCTTTTCCGTCGCTTCCGGCCCGCATGCCCCGGGCGTCTACCGGCCGGATTCCGAGGGGGCATCGGAATTTCCGGCGCGCTGCAATAGAGTCGCGGAAGAAGCGCCGCTCGAATGCGGGGCGCGCGGAGCGAATACGGAGGTCGGACATGCGGGTTCCCGCGCAATCGGTATGCACGGCGATCCGGGACGACATCGTCTCGGGGGTCTTCGAGCGCGGCAGCCGGCTCACCGAGGACCAGCTCGCCCGGCGCTACGGCGTCTCCCGCGTGCCGGTCCGCGAGGCCCTGCGCACCCTGGAGTCCGAGGGCTTCGTGGTCAGCCGCCGGCACGCGGGCGCCCAGGTCGCCGAGCCCACCGACCAGGAGGCCGCAGACCTCCTCGACGTACGGGCGCTGCTCGAACCGCTCGGCGCCGCCCGGGCCGCCCAGCGGCGCACCGACGCCCACCTCAAGGTGCTGCGCGGCCTGGTCAGGCTGGGACAGGAGCGGGCCCGGCGGGGGCAGGGGGAGGACCTGCGGGCGCTCGGCGGCTGGTTCCACGAGACGCTGGCGCAGGCGTCCGGCAGCCCGGCGCTCGCCGTCCTGCTCACCCAGCTGCGCCACAAGATCGCCTGGATGTACGTCGTGGACCCGCCGGACCGGCCGGCGGACGCCTGGGCCGAGCACGGGGCGATCGTCGACGCCGTCGCGCGCGGGGACGCCGAGCGGGCCCGCGCGCTGACCGCCCTGCACGCCGAGCGCTCCCTGCCGCTGCACCGGCTGAAAAGGCCGGAGCACGGCCGCGTGAGGGTTTCGCAACACGCCGTCAACACGGCGAGTTCCCGGATTTAACACGGGCGCCGTATACAGGAAGAGGAATTCTCCCGGCCTTGTCGCGGCTTTGTGCCGACCTTGTCCCGGCCTTTTCCTGCTGCCCGGAAAAGGGAAATTGCGGGACCGCGGAAATGCCGGACGGCCGTGTCCGCCGGGAATTCCGGGGACACGGCCGTCCGTGGGGAACGGGATCGACTCGCCGTGATCAGACCGTCTCGGGAAGCTCGTCCAGGCCCTCGGCCACCAGCTTGGCGAGGCGCTCCAGCGCGGCCTCGGCGCCCTCGGCGTCCGAAGCGAGCACGATCTCCTCGCCGCCCTGCGCGCCCAGGCCGAGCACCGCGAGCATGGAGGCGGCGTTCACCGGGTTGCCGCCGGCCTTGGCGATGGTCACCGGAACACCGGAGGCCGTGGCGGCACGGACGAAGATGGAGGCGGGGCGGGCGTGCAGGCCCTCGGCCCAGCCGACGTTGACGCGGCGCTCAGCCATGGTGTTGCCCTTCAGGTCTTCAGCGGTTGTCTAGACCAGTCTCTCACGGGAAGCGGAGTGCTCCCGTCGACGTTGGTCCCCCCACCGTACGACCTCCGGCCCTCCCGCCCCGGCGGCGCGCGGACCGTGCCGCGTCCCTCCCGGGCCGCGCGCGGACGGTGCCGCTGTCGGACCCCGGCCGTAGGCTGTGCCCCATGCGGAGCACGTCGGAACAGGCGGACGGACCGGACGGGACGGGCGGTGCGGGACCGGGGGAGCGGCAGGCCCCGGCCGGGCGCCCGGCCCCGCAGGAGCACGCCTACCCCGACCACTGGGAGGCCGACGTCGTGCTCCGCGACGGCGGCACCGCGCGCGTGCGCCCCATCACCGCCGACGACGCAGGCCGGCTCGTCAGCTTCTACGAGCAGGTCTCGGACGAGTCGAAGTACTACCGATTCTTCGCCCCCTACCCCCGGCTCTCCGCCAAGGACGTCCACCGCTTCACCCACCACGACTTCGTCGACCGGGTCGGCCTCGCCGCCACCGTCGGCGGCGAGTTCATCGCCACCGTCCGCTACGACCGGATCGACGCCCGCGGCCTGCCCGCCTCCGCGCCCGCCGACGAGGCCGAGGTCGCCTTCCTCGTCCAGGACGCCCACCAGGGGCGCGGCGTCGCCTCCGCGCTCCTCGAACACATCGCGGCCGTCGCCCGCGAGCGCGGCATCCGCCGCTTCGCCGCCGAGGTACTGCCCGCCAACACCAAGATGATCAAGGTGTTCACGGACGCCGGCTACACCCAGAAGCGCAGCTTCGAGGACGGCTCGGTCCGGCTCCACCTCGACCTGGAGCCCACCGACCGCTCCCTCGCCGTCCAGCGCGCCCGCGAGCAGCGCGCCGAGGCCCGCTCCGTCCAGCGGCTCCTCGCCCCCGGCTCCGTCGCCGTCGTCGGCGCCGGACGCACCCCCGGCGGCGTCGGCCGCACGGTCCTGCGGAACCTGCGGGGCACCGGCTTCACCGGCCGGCTGTACGCGGTCAACCCCGTGCTCGGCACCCCCGGCGCCGCACTCGACGGCGTGCCCGCCTTCCCCTCCGTCGCCGCCATCGGCGCCACCGTCGACCTCGCGGTCGTCGCCGTCCCCGCCGAACGGGTCCCCGATGTCGTGGCCGACTGCGGCGAGCACGGCGTCCGCGGCCTCGTCGTCCTCTCCGCCGGATACGCCGAGAGCGGCACCGAGGGCCGCGAGCGGCAGCGCGCCCTGGTCCGGCAGGCCCGCTCGTACGGCATGCGGATCATCGGCCCCAACGCCTTCGGCATCATCAACACCGCCGACGACGTGCGGCTCAACGCCTCCCTCGCCCCCGAGATGCCCGCCGCCGGCCGCATCGGCCTCTTCACCCAGTCCGGCGCCATCGGCATCGCCCTCCTCGCCGGACTGCACCGGCGTGGCGCGGGCCTCTCCTCCTTCATCTCCGCCGGCAACCGCGCCGACGTCTCCGGCAACGACTTCCTCCAGCACTGGTACGACGACCCGGCCACCGACGTCGTCCTGCTCTACCTGGAGTCGATCGGCAACCCCCGCAAGTTCACCCGGCTCGCCCGCCGCACCGCCGCCGTCAAACCGGTCGTCGTCGTCAAGGGCGCCCGCCACAGCGGCAGCGCCCCGCCCGGCCACCGCGTCCCCGTCACCCGCATCCCGCACGCCACCGTCTCCGCGCTGCTCCGCCAGGCCGGCGTCATCCGCGTCGACACCGTCACCGAACTCGTCGACGCCGGACTGCTCCTCGCCGGTCAGCCGCTGCCCGCCGGACCGCGCGTCGCGATCCTCGGCAACTCGGAGTCGCTCGGCCTCCTCACGTACGACGCCTGCCTCACCGAGGGGCTGCGCCCGCAGCGGCCCGTGGACCTGACGACCGGCGCCACCCCGGCCGACTTCCGGGACGCGCTCGCCGCGGCCCTCGCCGACGACTCCTGCGACGCCGTCGTCGTCACCGCGATCCCCTGGGTCGGCGTCGAGGGCACCACCGAGGTGCTCGCCGCGTCCCTCCGCGAGGCCGTCGCCGGCGCGGGCGCCGCGGGCGCCGCCAAGCCGGTCGTCGTCGTCCACGTCGAGATGGGCGGACTCGCCGAAGCCCTCTCCGCCGCCACCAGCACCCGCCCCGCGCCCGCGCGCCCCCGCCGCCCGGCCGCCGCCGCACCGCCCGCCCCGGAGGCCGCCCCCGCCCCGGAGGCCGCCCCCGCGACGGAGGAGCCGGCCCCGGACGCGCGGGACCCGCGGCCGTCCGAGCCCGTCCGCAACATCCCCGCCTACCCGGCCGCCGAGCGGGCCGTCCGCGCGCTCGCCGAAGCCGTGCGGTACGGGCAGTGGCGGCGCCAGGCCGCCGACCCGGGACGCGTACCCGAGTACGACTCCATCGACGAGACCGGCGCCGCCGCCCTCATCGACCGGGTGCTCGGCGAGCGGGGCGCCGGCCAGGAGTCCCGGGGCGTCACCCTCACCGCCGACGAGGCCCGCGCCCTGCTCGGCCGGTACGGCATCGAGGTCCGCCCCGCCCTGCCCGCGCCCGGACCCGACGAGGCCGTCGCCGCCGCGGCCCGGCTCGGCTACCCCGTGGCGCTCAAGACCACCGCCCCCCACCTCCGCCACCGCCCCGACCTCGGCGGCGTCCGCCTCGACCTGGCCACCGAGGAGCAGCTGCGCACCGCCTACGCCGAGCTCACCGAGGCCCTGGGCAGGCCCGCCGAGCTCCAGCCCGTCGTCCAGGCGATGGCGCCCCGGGGCGTCGACACCGTCGTGCGCGCCACCATCGACCCGGCGGCCGGCGCGGTGCTCTCCTTCGGCCTGGCCGGCGCCGCGTCCGAACTGCTCGGCGACATGGCCCACCGACTCGTTCCGGCCACCGACCGGGACGCCGCCGAGCTGGTCCGCTCCATCCGCACCGCCCCGCTGCTGTTCGGCTGGCGCGGCTCGGCGCCGGTCGACACCCCCGCCCTGGAGGAGCTGCTGCTCAGGGTCTCCCGGCTCGTCGACGACCACCCGGAGATCGTCTCCGTCGTCCTCGAACCGGCCGTGGTCGCCCCCGCCGGCGTGTCCGTCCTCGGCGCCCAGGTCCGGCTCGCCCCGGCGGCACCCACCACCGACCTCGGCCCCCGCCGCCTGCCCGGCTACTGACGGGCCGGAGGGGGTCCACCGCCCCGTAGGATGGAGTCCATGGCGAAGACCGGTACGACGACCCAGGGGCTGCGCGCGGCGATCGAGCGCAGCGGCTACTACCCGGCACTCGTGGCCGAGGCGGTGGAGGCCGCCGTCGGCGGCGAGGACGTCGCGTCGTACGTGGTCCACCAGGAGACCACCTTCGACGCCAACGAGGTCCGGCGCCACGTCACCGTGCTCGTGCTGACCCCGAGCCGGTTCATCGTCAGCCACACCGACGAGCAGGCCGCCGACAACAGCTCCCCGAGCCCCTACGCCACCACGTCCACCGAGTCCGTGAAGCTCGACCGGATCTCGTCGGTCGTGGTCAGCCGGGTCGTCGCCAACCCGGAGTCGTACACCCCCGGCACCGTGCCCCGCGAGGTCGTCCTCACCATCGGCTGGGGCGCCGTCTCCCGGATCGACCTGGAGCCCGCCGCCTGCGGCGACCCGAACTGCGACGCCGACCACGGCTACACCGGCAACGCCACCGCCGACGACCTCAGCCTGCGCGTCAGCGAGGCCGGCGACGGCCCGGACACCGTCCGGCAGACCCTCGTCTTCGCCCAGGCGCTCTCCGAGGCCACCGCCGCCACCGCGCCGACGGCCGGCCGCTGATGGCGCAGCCGACCTCCGTCGCCCACGGCTGGCCCGACGAACCGGAGCCGCTCGACCCGGCGAGCGCGCCCGTGCCCGCATACGGCACCGGCTCCCTCGCCGACCTGCTGCCCACCGTCGTCGCCGGCCAGGGCGTCCCCGGCTTCGAGGCGCGGATCGCCGAGCTGACCCCCGCCGACCGCGTCTGCGTCTTCCTCGTCGACGGGCTCGGCTGGGAGCAGATCAAGGCCCACCCGGACGAGGCCCCCTATCTGACCTCGCTGCTCGGCAGTTCCCGCGGCGGCACCGGCCGGCCGATCACCGCCGGCTTCCCCGCCACCACCGCGACCTCGCTGGCCTCCGTCGGCACCGGCCGCGCCCCCGGCAGCCACGGCCTCGGCGGCTACACCGTCCGCGACCCTCGGAGCGGCGAGCTGATGAACCAGCTCAAGTGGCGCCCCTGGACCGAGCCGAAGGTGTGGCAGCCGTACCCCACCGTCTTCCGGCTGGCCCACGAGGCCGGGGTCCACACCGCGCAGGTCTCCTCCCCGATCTTCGAGCAGACCCCGCTCACCCAGGTCGCGCTGAGCGGCGGCACCTTCCACGGGCGGCTCTCCGGCGAGGAGCGCATGGACCTCGCCGCCGAGCAGCTGGCCGCCGGCGACCGCGCGCTGGTCTACACGTACTACAGCGAGCTCGACGGGGCCGGGCACCGCTTCGGCATCGACTCGGACGCCTGGCGCGGCCAGCTGATGATGGTCGACCGGCTGGTGCGGCGGCTCGCCGAGCAGCTGCCGGCCCGCTCGACGCTGTACGTGACCGCCGACCACGGCATGGTCGACGTGCCCTTCGACGAGGAGCACCGCATCGATGTCGACGAGGACTGGGAGCTGCGCGCCGGCGTCGCCCTCCTCGGCGGCGAGGGCCGCGCCCGGCACGTCTACGCCGTGCCCGGCGCCGAGGCCGACGTCCTCACCTGCTGGCGCGAGGTCCTCGGCGAGCAGTTCTGGGTGGCGGGCCGCGACGAGGCGATCGCGCTCGGCTGGTTCGGCGACACCGTCGACGAGCGGGTGTACGGCCGGATCGGCGACGTGGTCGCCGCCGCCCACCACGACGTGGCGCTCGTCGCCTCCGTCGGCGAGCCGCTGGAGACCCAGATGACCGGCATGCACGGGTCGATGACCCCGGCCGAGCAGCATGTGCCGCTGCTCGAAGTCCGCGCCTGACCCTCCGTACCGCCCCCGACCCGAAAGGTTTCCGACCCGTCATGCCCGAGCTGGTGTTCTTCTCCGGAACGATGGACTGCGGAAAGAGCACGCTGGCGCTCCAGATCGCGCACAACCGCGACGCGCGCGGCCTCCAGGGCGTGATCTTCACCCGGGACGACCGGGCGGGCGCCGGCAAGCTGTCCTCGCGGCTCGGCCTGGTGACCGAGGCCGTCGAGGCGCCCGAGGGCATGGACCTGTACGGCCATCTCGTCGACCAGCTCTCCCAGGGCGGCAAGGCCGACTACGTGATCGTGGACGAGGCGCAGTTCCTCGCGCCGGTCCAGATCGACCAGCTCGCGCGGATCGTCGACGACCTCGGCCTCGACGTGTACGCCTTCGGGATCACGACCGATTTCCGCACCAAGCTCTTCCCGGGCTCGCAGCGCCTGATCGAGCTCGCCGACCGGATCGAGCAGCTCCAGGTCGAGGCCCTGTGCTGGTGCGGCGCCCGGGCCACCCACAACGCGCGGACCGTCGGCGGCCACATGGTCGTCGAGGGCGAGCAGGTCGTCGTCGGCGACGTGAACACGGCCGCCGAGGTCGTCGGGTACGAGGTGCTGTGCCGCCGCCACCACCGCCGGCGGATGACGAGCGCGAGCGCCCGCGCGGCGGCCCTCTCGCCGGACGTCCTCCCCGTCACCCCGGCCTGACGCGCCGGCCGGTCTGAGGCCCCCGACGCGCCGGGCCGGGCGCCCCGCCGGTCACCCGGACGGCGGTGGTGACACCCGCTGTTCACCCGAGGGTCGCCGGGGGATCGCCGGGTGATCCACTTCGGGTCGCCCCCACCAGGAGTAATGGGGTCGTCCCGCCGTGCGTTCGCCGCGGGTGATCGACGAGAGAGCCCCGTGCTCCCTGGAGGACCCGTGCCACCCGCCGCCCCACCCGTGCCCGAACCCGCCCGGGACGGGGCACGCGGCGGCCCCCGACCGCTCCGCGACCCGCGACTGCTCGCCCCCGCCGGTGCCGGACTGCTCACCGCCGCCGTGTTCGCGCTCGCCACCGCGCTCGCCCGCAGCCACCCCCTCGGCCCGTACACCCGGAACGTCGTCGACCTGGGCCAGCAGTACCTGCCGTACCACGCCTACTGGCGCGCCTTCCTGCTCGGCGACACCCACGGCGACGCGTTCCTCAACTGGAACTCCGGCTTCGGCGCGGGCTTCCTCGGCGACATCGGCACCTATCTGAGCAGCCCGTTCTCCCTGCTCGTCGTCCTCTTCCCGGCCGACCGGCCGGAACTCGCGCTGTACGTCATCACCGCGCTCAAGATCGCCGCCGCGGGCGCGGCGATGGCCGCGCTGCTGGTCCGGCTCCGCCCGCCCGGACGCACCGGCCCGTGGCCCCTCGCCGCCCTCCTCGGCGCCGCGTACGCGCTCTCCGGCTGGACCTTCAACCACGGCGCCTCCGTGCCCATGTGGCTGGACGGCCTCATCGCCTTCCCGCTGCTGTGCCTGGTCGCCGAGTGGGCCAGGGCCGGCCGGCGGCCGGTGCTCGGCCCGCTCGTCGTCGCCGTCGCCTGGATCGCCAACTTCTACACCGCCTACATGGCCACCCTCGGCGCGGCGCTCTTCCTCGCCGTCCGGCTCTGCACCGCCGGCCCGGACGAGCAGCCGCGCCCCTGGCCCGGCGCCCTGCTGCGGGCCGCGCGCACGGTCGGCCTCGGCGTGGGCCTCGCCGCCCCGCTCGTCCTCGTCGTCTTCCGCGGCACGACGTACGCCGACCCCACCCCCGAGACCGTCTTCGCGCCCGCCGGCTGGACCGAACTGCTCGGCCGCCTGCTGCCGGCCACCGCCAACGTGAACACGCCGGCGCTCTTCATCGGCACCCCGGCGCTCGTCCTCGCCCTCAGCCTGCCCTTCCACACGGCCGTCGCCCCGCGCGTCCGGCTCGCCTGGACCGCGCTGATCGTCCTGGTGACGCTCTCCCTCCAGTGGGGCCCCACCCACCTCCTGTGGCACGCGGGCGCCTCGCCCAACGGCAACCCGTACCGCCAGACCTTCGTCCTGTGCGGCCTGCTGCTGATCGCCGCCTGGCTGTCCGCCGTCCCCCGAACGCCCCGCCCGGCCGCCCTCCTCGGCGGCGCCGCCGTCGCCGGCGCGCTCGCCCTCGCCGCCCGGGGCAGCACCGACATCGACGCCTGGACCTACCCCGCCGCCGGCGCCGCCCTCCTGCTCGCCGGCGCCGCGGCGCTCCTGATCCACCGCGCCCGGCGGCCCGCCCTCGCCGTCACCGCCGCCGTGCTGCTGCTCGCCGCGCAGGCCGGGGAGGCGGCCGTCAGCGGGATGCGGACCGAGGTGCGGCAGCGCGCTGACGTCGCCTGGGCACCCCGGATCGGCCCCTGGCAGCGCGCGGTGGCCGCCGAGGTCGCCCGCGCCGACGCCTGGCCCGCGTACCGCACCGACCCCGGTCCGCTGCCCGGCGGCAATGAACCGCTGCTCCTCGGCGGCGAGGGCGCCGACGCCTACTCCAGCCTCACCACCGAGAACACCTCCCGCACCCTCGACTCCCTCGGCTTCGGCCACTACGCCAAGGGCCGCCACCCGGAGACCCTCGACAACCCCGTCACCGACGCGATCTTCTCCATCGGCACCCGGATCCGCTCCGAGGCCACCGAGCCGGTACGCCAGGACGCCGCGCCCCGCGGCACCGCGACCGCCACCACCACCCCCGTACCGCCGCTCGTCACCGTCCACCCGGCCGGGAACGCCACCGTGGACCCCGAGGAGTCCGCCTTCCGCAACCAGGAACTCCTCCTCGGCTCCTCCGTCTACGCGCTGCCCGCCGTCCGCCGCGCCGGCACCACCCTCACGGCCCGCTGCCCGGCCGGTACGGAGGTCTGGTTCTGGGCACCCGAGTACCACGGCACCGCGGCCCTCGCCGGCGGCGCCCCCGCCGACTTCGACGGCCGCCCGCCCGCCACCCGCGCCGCCATGCGGGCCCTCGGCACCGTCCCGGCCGGCGGCGAGGTCCGGATCGACCTGGTCACCGACCGGACCGTCACCCTGCCCCGGCAGTCCGTCGGCTGCCTCGACCGCGCCCGGCTCACCGCCGCCGTCGCCCGCCTCACCGCCACCGGTGCCACCCGCGTCACCGCCACCGGCCACGGCCTCACCGCCGAACTGCCGCCCGGCAGCACCGGCATCGCCGTCGTCGCCATCCCCCGCGCCACCGGCTGGCGGTGCGCCGCCGGCGACGCCGCACCCGTCTCCGCCCGCTCCCACCGGGGCCTGATCGCCGTCCCCCTCGACGGCCGCGCGACCCGCGTGAGCTGCACGTTCCGGCCGCCCGGCGTCCGGCTCGGCGCCGCCGCCGGAGCCGCCGCCCTGCTCGGTCTCCTCGCCACCGCCGTCCTCGTCCGGCGCCGCGCCGCACGGCCGGCCGACGGTTCGCACGCGGGACGACAAGAGTTCACCGACCGTCCACACGAGGCTCGTTCGGGCGGCCAGGACGCCGATTACGCTGCCCGCCGTACCGGCGCCTGACAGCCGGAATCCACCTCCGCTTCCACCACCGCTCCACCTCCGCGTTGCCCTGTCCGACCCTCTTCCCGATCCAGTGTGGGGATTCTCCGCGTGCCCAAACTCTCCGTCGTCGTCCCCTTCCACAACGTCGGGCCGTACGCCCCCGACACCGTGCGCAGCCTGGCCCGCAACGCGGACCCGGACTTCGAGTTCCTGCTGGTCGACGACTGCTCCACCGACGAGACCCCGGACGTCCTCGACCGCTGGAAGGACCGCATCCCGAACGCCCGGGTCATCCGCCACGAGACCAACAAGGGCGTCGCCCAGGCCCGCAACACCGGCATCGACGCCGCCACCGGCGACTACCTCACCTTCCTCGACGGCGACGACTGGTACGCCCCGGGCCACCTCCGCGCCGCCGTCGACGGCATAGAGCGCCTGGGCTGCGACTTCGCCCGCACCGACCACGTCCTCGCCGAGGGCCGCAAGCGGCACGTCAAGTACGCCCCCGCCAAGGTCCGCGACGCCGTCATGGACCCCCGCGACGGCATCGCCCCGGCCAGCATGATCACGATGGTGGACTACCCCTTCGTCCCCTTCGGCATCTACGGCCGCACCCTCTTCGAGAACGGCCAGTCCCGCTTCGAGACGAAGCTGCGCACCGCCGAGGACCGGCTCTGGGTCTGGCGCCTCCACCTGAAGGCCCGCACCTACGCCGCCCTCTCCCTGCACGGCGTCTTCTACCGGCGCGGCGTCACCACCTCGCTCACCCAGATCAGCGACAACCGCCAGCTGGACTTCATCCCCTCCTACGACCTGCTCCTGGAGGAGGTCTCCCGGGACCGCGACGCCGACCGCTTCCTGCCCAAGGTCGTCCGCACCTACTGCGCCATGATCGCCTTCCACGTCAACAAGGCGGGGAAGTACGAGCCCGAGGTCGCCCAGCGGCTCCGCGCCGATGTCGCCGACGCCCTGCACCGCATGCCGCAGGACGTCCTCGAAGAGACCCTCGCCACCATGGACACCCCCCGCGCCACCCTTCTGCGGAGCCTGCGCGAGACCGGAAGGACCGTCTGACCATGATCCCCGACACCACCACGGTCCAGATCTTCCAGGTCTCCACCCTCTACGGCGCCGCGACCGTCGCCGCCGCGATCGACGCCGGACTGTACGGCGCCCCCGGCGACGCCCGCCGCCTGCTCCTCCTCTCGCACAACGCCGAGATCCCGGAGACCGCGCTCCGCCTGGAGACCATGACCGGCTACGCGCGGATCGCCGCCCGCTTCGACGGCGTCCTCGACTGGAACGAGACGATCCACCCGTACCACCCGGCCGCCTGGGCCCCCCGCCCCGAGGAGACCCCGCTGTGGCAGCGCGTGCTGCGCACCGCCTGGGACCTCGGCACCGCCCGCGTCGAGCTGATCGTCGAGTCCATCCAGGTCAACCCGGCGAAGGCGCTCGGCGCCTGCTTCCCGGAGAGCAGCGTCGAGGTGTACGCCGACGGGCTGATGAGCTACGGCCCCACCCGCACGGACGTCGCCCAGTCGCTGGCCTGCCGGATCCGCCGGCTGCTCCACCTCGACCTGGTGCCAGGCCTGACGCCGATGCTCCTCACCGAGTACGGGACGCCGTCCGAGCTGGTCCCCGACGCCGCGTTCCGCGCGGTCCTCGCCGAGATCGCGGCCGACGCGGGCGACGACCCGGCGGTCGCCGCCGCCGTGGCCGCGCGGCCGACCGCGCTCCTCCTCGGCCAGTACCTCGCCGCGCTCGGCCTCCTGACCGTCGAGGAGGAGGAGGAACTGCACGTGCGGATGCTGCGCGGCGCCGCCGCCCTCGGCCACCGCAGCATCGTGTTCAAGCCGCACCCCACCGCGCCCGCCGGCTACTCGACCGCGCTCCGCGAGGCCGCGGAGGAGGCTGGGGTGAGGCTCACCGTCCTCGACGTGCCGCTGCTCGCGGAGACCTTCTACGAGCGCTGCGAGCTGGAGCTGGTCGTCGGCTGCTTCTCCACGGCCCTGCTCACCGCCGCCGTCTACTACGGGGTCCCCGTCGCCCGGGTCGGCACCGAGGAGCTGCTGGAGCGGCTGACCCCCTTCGAGAACAGCAACCGCATCCCGCTCACCGTGGTCGACCACCTGGTCGCCGACCTGGAGGGCGGCGAGGCGCCGGCGGTGCCCGGCCCGGCGCCGGACTCGCTCGCCCCGCTGGTCCGGGCGGTGAGCTTCTGCATGCGGCACAAGGCCCACCCGGGGCTGCGGGCGGAGACGGAGCTGTACCTGGCGGCGCACCACGCCGACCCGGCGGTCGCCCACCACTTCGGCACCGTACGCCTCACCCAGCTGGACCTCCCGGGCGGCGAACCCGGCCGGAGCGCGCCCCCGGCACCCCGCCGGGGCCTGGTCCGCGGCCGGCGCTGACCCCGCGGGCCCACGCCTAGCGGCGGGGAGTCAGCGGTCGCCGGACCGCACGAGGGTGAAGACCGCGCCCTCCGGGTCGGCGACCAGGGCGAGCCGCCCGGCCGTGCCGTCCCGGGGCGGCCGCAGCACCTGGCCGCCCAGCCGCACCACCAGCCCAGCCGCCGCGTCCGTGTCGGCCACCTCGAAGTACGTCATCCAGTGCGGGCCCCGGTCCCGGGGCAGCGCCTCGCCCACTCCGTGCAGCGAGGCGATCGGGCGGCCCTCGACGTGCAGGGTGGCGTAGTCGAAGTCGGCCGAGACCAGCGGTTCGACCTCGTAGCCGAAGACCGTCCGGTAGAACTTGGCGACGGTGGTCGTCTCGTAGGTGAGCAGCTCGTTCCAGACCGGCGTCCCGGGCGGGCCCGCGAGCGCGGTGCCGTGGTGGGCCTCCGCCTGCCAGACGCCGAAGACGGCCCCGGCGGGGTCGGCGCAGATGACCATCCGGCCGGCCTCGCCGGCGTCCAGCGGGCCCACCGCGACCGTCCCGCCGCAGCAGCGGATGGTCTCCGCCGTCTCGTCGGCGTCGTCCGTGGCCAGATAGGTGGTCCACGCGATGTCCAGGTGCCGGTCCGGGGGGAGCTGGCCGATGCCGGCGACCTCCCGGCCGCCCAGCAGCGCCCGTACGTAGGGGCCGAGCTGCTGCGGCCCGGGGACGAACTCCCAGCCGAAGAGCGACCGGTAGAACTCCTGGGTCGCCTCGATCCCGTGCACCATCAGACTCACCCAGCAGGGTGTCCCCGGGCTGCGTCGCGCCGCCTCGGTCATGGTCGCTCTCTCCTCGGACCTGGTCGTGACCGTGCCCCGCCGCCGGTGGAACCGCCGGCCCGCGCACGGCGCGCCGCCCCGGGCCGCACCCGTCCTGGCACGATCCCTCGGGAGGACGCCGGGTCCGTCCCCGGCGCGGGCGTGGCTGCGCGAGGATGGCCCCATGAAGCCCATCATCTCCGCAAGCGAACTCGCCAGCGAGTCGGCGGGTGCCCGTCCGCCGGTCCTGCTGGACGTGCGCTGGACCCTCGGGGGCCCGCCCGGCCGCCCGGCGTACGAGGCCGGGCACCTGCCCGGCGCCGTCTACGTGGACCTCGACACCGAACTGGCCGGACCGCCCGGGGCCGGCGGCCGGCATCCGCTGCCGGATCCGGAGGCGTTCGGGGCGGCGATGCGCCGCGCGGGGGTGAGCGCCGGCCGTCCGGTGGTGGTGTACGACGGCGGGCTCGGCTGGGGCGCCGCCCGTGCCTGGTGGCTGCTGCGCTGGGCGGGCCACCCGGACGTGCGGGTGCTCGACGGCGGTCTGGCCGGCTGGCCGGGGGAGCTGTCGACGGAGGTGCCGGAGCCGGAGCCGGGCGACTTCACGCCGAAGCCGGGCGGGCTGCGGTTGCTCGACGCGGACGAGGCGGCGGCGCTGGCCCGGTCGGGGCTGCTGCTGGACGCGCGGGCCGCCGAGCGGTACCGGGGCGACGTGGAGCCGATCGACCGGGTCGGCGGCCACATCCCGGGCGCGCACTCGGCGCCGACGACGGAGAACGTGGCGGAGGACGGGCGGTTCCGGCCGGCCGGCGAGCTGCGCGAGCGGTTCGCGGCGCTGGGCGCGACGGAGGCGGCGGAGGTCGGCGTCTACTGCGGTTCCGGGGTCTCCGGCGCCCATGAGGTGCTGGCGCTGGAGCTGGCCGGGATTCCCGCGGCGCTCTACGCGGGCTCCTGGTCGGAGTGGTCCTCGGACCCGTCCCGCCCGGTGGCCACGGGACCGGACCCGCGATAGCCGGACGCGGCGGGCCCGCACCGGCCGTCCGGTGCGGGCCCGCCGCCGTACTGCGTCCTACTGCGTCCTGCTCCGGCCTACTCCGACTGCTTCTTCCTGCGGGTGCCGAAGACGATCTCGTCCCAGCTGGGAACGGCCGCGCGGCGGCCCGGGCGGACGCCGTCGGCCTCCGCCTGCCGGTCGGTGGCGCCGTGCAGCCGGTCGCGGTGTCCGGAGACGGAGCGCGGCATGAGGACGTCGGCGTAGGCCGCGCCCGCCCCGGCGGACGCCGCGGGGGCCGGCGGCTCCTCCGCCTCGACCTCGTCGGACGGCTCGGTGTCGGGCTGTTCGGGAACCACGAGGTCGCCGCGGAAGCTCGGCACCGCCTCCAGGAGGCTGGTGAGCGAGTCCCGCTCCTCCTCCGGCTCCGCCGACGCGGTCAGCGGCGCCCGGTCGAGCTGCCGGTCCAGGGCGCGGTCGAGCGGCCGGTCCCGGGGCAGCCGGGCGATCCTCGGTACGAAGGGGAAGCTGGGCTCCGGCGCGGCGGCGAGGGTGTCGTCGGTCTCGCCGATCAGCGCCCGCGCCTCGTCGTCCACGGCCTGGACGAGCCGGCGCGGCGGGTCGTAGGTCCAGCTGGCGGTGTGCACCTCGCCGGCGACCCGGTAGACGAGCAGCACCTCCCAGGTGCCGTCGTCGCGCCGCCAGGAGTCCCACTGCACGGTGTCCTTCTCGGCGCCGCGGAGCAGCAGCCGCTCCTGCACCGCCTCGCCGAGCTGGGGACCGCTGTTCTCGCCCGGGCGGCGCACCGGCGTCTTACGGGCGCGCTCGGCCATGAACGCGCGCTCGGCGAGCACGGGGCCCTCGAAGCGGCGGACGCGGTCGACGGGGATGCCGGCGAGCTGGGCGACCTCCTCCGCGGAGGCACCGGCTCGTATCCGCGCCTGGATGTCGCGGGGGCGGAGGTGGCTCTCCACCTCGATCTCGATCTGCCCGAGCCGCGCGCGGTCGTTGCGGACGGCGGCCCGCAGCCGCTCGTCGATCGGAAGCGTGTACTCCGTGCTGTCGGCAGCCTTGAGCACCAGTCGTGTGCCGTCGTTGGAGACGGCCACGACACGCAGTTCGGGCATGGGGACCTCCCGGGTGGTGCCTGCCGACGTCACGTGCGTCGCTGCTTCCGCTAGTCGAGTGTGGCCTGCCCGGGTGCAGCCTGCCACTACCTTGCCGAGTTGCCCGGCGTGTCGGGCGTGGACCCCGGTCCGCCGTTATGGCACGGTTACCTGTTCACTACCCGGAGTGACTGGGCGTCACACTAAGTAGCGGTTCCGTTCCCGGGCGCCCCGGAAGGCGTCCGGACCCAGGGTTCGTCAATGTACTCCATTCGGGCCACCCGGGTGGACCGGCGCGCCGCCCTACTTCTCCGTGTGCCCGGGAGTTGGGCCCTCCACTCCATTCCTCCCGCGTGGCACTCTTCACAGAACCCCCTGAAACGGAACTATTCACTTCGCTCATGGGTCCCTTCTGGGTGCACGGTGGAACAGATGAGCAACCAGAGGGTGGAGATGCGTCAGAGGCAGCCGGCGGACCCGGACGAACCGGAGATACGGACCCCGGGGACCGGGGACGGGCCGGGCGAACACCCCGCGCCTGGGGGCGCGGACAAGCGGAAGATCGACCTGAGCGTGCCTCAGGTGGCGGGCAGCGCCGTCGCGGCGGTGATCGCCGCCAAGCTCGCCTCCACCCTCGGCGTCTACGGGACGATCGTCGGCGCCGGTGTGATCAGCGTCATCGCCACCTGCGGAGGGCCGCTCTTCCAGCAGCTCTTCACGCGCACCGGCAAGCAGGTGCGGGACGTCACCACCGCCGCCCGGCCGAAGGCGCGTCAGGTCCCCGCCGCCCCCTCCGCCGTGCCCGCGGACGACCGCCGCACCCTGATGCTCGGCACCGTCCCCGAGGCCGCGGCGCCGTTCCCGTACGACGAGGAGTTCGGCGCGGCCACCACCCACGGCACCCGGCTGCGCGGCTGGAGGCGCCCGGTGCTGGCCGCCGCGCTCGTCTTCGGCGTCACCATGGGCGGCATCACCGCCTACGAGCTGGTCTCCGGCGAGGACTTCAGCGGCACCAAGGGCACCACCACCTTCGGCTCCGTGGTCCGCGGCGGCGACACCGGGCAGCACGACGCCCCCGAGGAGCGGGAACAGCCGCAGGAGCAGGACCGGCAGCCGGGCCAGGACCAGAGCGGCGAGCCGCGGACGCCCGCCCCGACCGGATCCGCGGGCCAGGACGGCACGCGCGAGCCCGGGGACGGGACCGGCACGGACGCGGAAACCCCCGCCACCGGCGCCACTCCCGGCTCCGGCACCGCGACGCCGGGCGGCGACGCCACGACCGCGCCGACCCAGGAGCCCACCGGCTCCGGCGACGGCGGCGGCGCTCCCACCCAGGAGCCCACCGCGCCGACGACGGCTCCCACGGCCCCCGCCACCCCGTCCGCGCCCACCGAGGCGCCCGCCCCGACCGGCCCGCCCGCCGAGGACGCGCCCACCGCGCCGGCCGGCGGCACCACCGGGTGAGGTCCCGTCAGTCGCCCAGGACCCGCCGCAGATAGGCGTTGCCGAAGCGGCGGTCCGGGTCGAGCCGGTCGCGCAGCGCCGTGAACTCGGCGAAGCGCGGATAGGCGGCGGCCAGCTGCGCGGCGTCCCGGGTGTGCACCTTCCCCCAGTGGGGCCGGCCCCCGTGGGCGGTCATGATGCGCTCCACCGCGGTGAAGTACCCGCGGTGGGGCGTTCCCTTGTAGAGGTGCACCGCGATGTAGACCGTCTCCCGGCCGGAGGCCGTGGACAGCGCGATGTCGTCGGCGGGCGCGGTGCGCACCTCCACCGGGAAGCTCACCTTCAGCGGCGAGCCCTCCACCATCGCCTTCAGCTCGCGCAGCGCCGTCGTCGCGGCCTCCCGCGGCAGCGCGTACTCCATCTCCAGGAAGCGGACCCGGCGCGGCGAGGTGAAGACCTTGTACGGGATGTCGGTGTAGGTGCGGGCGGACAGCGCGCGGCTGGAGACCCGGGCGATCGCCGGGATGACCGGCGGCACCGCGCGGCCGAGCGCGCACGCGGCCCGGAAGACGCCGTTGGACAGGAACTCGTCCTCGAACCAGCCGCCGAACCGGGGCAGCGGGGCGGCCGGGCCGGCGCTGCGGTTATTGCGCTTGGTGTTGCAGTTGTCCGTGTGGGGGAACCAGTAGAACTCGAAGTGCTCGTTCTCCGCGTGCAGCGCGTCGAAGTCGGCGAGCACCCGGTCGAAGCGCATCGGCTCCTCCCGCGCGGTGAGCAGGAAGACCGGCTCGACGGCGAAGGTGAGCGCGGTGACCACGCCGAGCGCGCCGAGCCCGATCCGGGCCGCGGCGAAGACGTCCGGGTTCTCCGTCGCCGAGCAGGTCAGCACGGTGCCGTCGGCCGTCACCAGCTCCAGGGCGCGGATCTGGGCCGCGAGCGAGGCCGAGTCGCGGCCGGTGCCGTGGGTGCCGGTGGAGGTGGCCCCGGCGACGGTCTGCTCCATGATGTCGCCCATGTTCGTGAGCGACAGGCCCTCCCGGGCCAGCGCCACGTTGAGCCGCTTCAGCGGAGTGCCCGACTCCACCGTCACCGTCATCGCCTCGCGGTCGATCCCGCGGATGCCGGTGAGCAGGTCCGGGCGGATCAGCACGCCGTCGGTGGCCGCGATCGAGGTGAACGAGTGGCCGGTGCCGACCGTCTTCACCGGCAGCCCGTCCTCGGCGGCCCGGCGGATCTCGGCGGCCACCTCCTCGGCCGACGCCGGGCGCGCTTCCCGCGCCGGCCGGGCCGAGACGTTCCCCGCCCAGTTACGCCACGGGGTGCCCGTCCCGGCGCTCCCCGGTCCCGCTGTCCTCACGCTCATCTCGCCCCTCCCGGTTCGGAACCGGCCTGCGCAGCCGGCGGTGGCCGAGCAGGGCCACCACGACCGCGAGCGCGCCCGAGACGACGGGCACCACGTACGCCGACTCCGCCCCCGAGGCGTCGACCACCCAGCCGGCCGCCGAGGAACCGAGCGCCACGCCGATCGCGAGACCGGTGCCGGTCCACGTCATGCCCTCGGTGAGCTGGGTGTGCGGTACGTGCTTCTCGACGAGGGCCATCGTGGTCACCATCGTCGGCGCGATGGAGAGGCCCGCGACAAAGAGCGCCACGGCCAGCAACGGCAGGTTCCCGGCCAGTAGGAGGGGGATCATACTCACGGCCATCGCACACACGCCCAGCAGCCACCGGCGGGACGGCTCGCCCTTGAGGTGCAGCAGTCCGAAGACCGCGCCGGCCAGGCAGGAGCCCAGCGCGTAGACGGCGAGGACCAGGCTGGCGGCGGCCTTCTGGCCGCGCTCCTCGGCGAAGGCGACGGTGACCACGTCCACCGAGCCGAAGATGGCGCCGGTGGCGACGAAGGCCAGGGCGAGGACCTGGAGGCCGGGGGAGCGGAGCGCCGAACCGGCCTTGACGGCCGGCTGCGGGTGCGGCGCCGGCTCGGTGTCCCGCTGGGCGGTCAGCCAGAAGACGCCGATCGCGAGGAAGACGCCGGCCAGCAGCGGGCCGGCCTCGGGGAACCAGGTGGTCGACAGACCGATGGAGATGATCGGGCCGAAGATGAAGCACACCTCGTCGACGATCGACTCCCACGAGTACGCGGTGTGCAGCGACCGCCCGTCGCCCCGGTAGATGCCCGCCCAGCGGGCCCGGGTCATCGCCCCGACGCTCGGCACGACGCCGATGACGGCCGTGAACGCGAAGAGCGTCCAGTCCGGGGCCTCCTGCTGCACGCAGAGCAGCAGTCCGGCCGCGGCGACGACGGAGACCAGGGTGACGGGGCGGAGCACCCGGCGCTGCCCGTACCGGTCGACGAGCCGGGAGACCTGCGGGCCGAGCACGGCAGCGGACATCGCGAGGGTCGCCGACAGGGCGCCGGCCAGTCCGTACCGGCCGGTGACCTGGGAGATCATCGTGACGATGCCGATGCCCATCATGGACAGCGGCATCCGGCCGAGGAACCCGGCCGCGGAGAACGAGACGGTACCGGGCGCCGAGAAGATCGCGCGGTAGGGACTGGCCAAGGTGTTCTCCGGCTGTGCGACGCGGCGTGCCGCCGCGCCTGGCGGTCAACACGTGTAATTAACGTCTAAAGCCTAAGGGTTCGAAGCCGTCCGGTCACCCCTCTTTTTTCGCCGGACGGGCCGCGCCCCCGGCCGTCGGTGCCGGGTGGGAGGATCGGTGCCATGTCCGATCAGCACGATCCCGCCCCGTACGACGCCCTGCTGCTGCTCTCCTTCGGCGGTCCCGAGGGCCCGGACGACGTCGTCCCGTTCCTGGAGAACGTGACGCGCGGCCGCGGCATCCCCAGGGAGCGGCTCAAGGAGGTGGGGCAGCACTACTTCCTCTTCGGCGGCGTGAGCCCGATCAACGGCCAGAACCGGGCCCTGCTCGACGCGCTGCGGGCCGACTTCGCCGACGCCGGCCTGGGCCTGCCGGTCTACTGGGGCAACCGCAACTGGGCCCCCTACCTCACCGACACCCTCCGCGAGATGGTCCGCGACGGACGCCGCCACATCGCCGTCCTCACCACCAGCGCCTACGCCTCCTACTCCGGCTGCCGCCAGTACCGCGAGAACCTCGCCGACGCGCTCGCCGCCCTGGAGGCCGAGGGCCTGCCGCTGCCCCGCGTCGACAAGCTCCGCCACTACTTCAACCACCCCGGCTTCGTGGAGCCCATGGTGGAAGGCGTCCTCGCCTCCCTCGCCGACCTCGACGACTCCGTCCGGGCCGGCGCCCACCTCGCCTTCACCACCCACTCCATCCCGGACTCCGCCGCCGACACCTCCGGCCCCGTCGCCGACCACGGCTCCGGCGGCGCCTACGTCAAGCAGCACCTCGACGTCGCCCGCCTCATCGCCGACGCGGTGCGCGAGCGCACCGGCACCGACCACCCCTGGAAGCTCGTCTACCAGTCCCGCAGCGGCGCCCCGCACATCCCCTGGCTGGAACCGGACATCTGCGACCACCTGGAGGAACTGAGCGCGGCCGGCGCCCCCGCCGCCGTCATGGTGCCGATCGGCTTCGTCTCCGACCACATGGAAGTCCTGTACGACCTCGACACCGAGGCCACCGCCAAGGCCGCCGAGCTGGGCCTGCCGGTCCGCCGCTCGGCCACCGTCGGCGCCGACCCCCGCTTCGCCGCCGCCGTCCGCGACCTGCTCCTGGAACGCGCCGCCACCGAACGCGGCACGCGCACGGAGCGCTGCGCCCTGGGCGCCCTCGGACCCTCCCACGACCTCTGCCCCATCGGCTGCTGCCCCGCCCGCACCGAACACCCCGCCGCCGCCGGCGCCGACAGCCCCTACGCCTGAGGAGCCACGCCGTGACCCCCGCCCCCGCCCCCCTGCTCGCCGAACTCCTCGACCTGGCCCTGGAGGCCGCGCGGCGGGCCGGCGCCCTGCTGCGCGACGGCCGCCCCGAGGACCTGGCCGTCGCCGCCACCAAGACCAGCGCCATCGACGTCGTCACCGAGATGGACATCGCCGCCGAGAAGCTGATCACCGGCTTCCTCGCCGAGCACCGCCCCCACGACGGCCTGCTCGGCGAGGAGGGCGCGGCCACCACCGGCACCAGCGGTGTCCGCTGGGTCATCGACCCCCTCGACGGCACCGTGAACTACCTCTACGGCCTCCCGTCCTGGGCGGTCTCCATCGCCGCCGAGTACGAGGGCGAGACCGTCGTCGGCGTCGTCGAGGCCCCGCTGCGCGGCGAGACCTTCCGCGCCGTCCTCGGCGGCGGCGCGTACCTGGGCGAGCGACGGCTCGCCGTCCGCACCGCGCCCCCCTTCGACCAGGCCCTGCTCGGCACCGGCTTCGGTTACGTGCAGTCCCGCCGCGCCCACCAGGCCGAGGTCGTCCGCGAGGTCCTTCCGCTGGTCCGGGACATCCGGCGGGGCGGCTCCGCCGCCATCGACCTGTGCGACGTCGCGGCCGGCCGGCTCGACGCGTACTACGAGCGCGGGCTCAACCCCTGGGACCACGCCGCAGGAGCCCTGATCGCCCGCGAGGCGGGCGCGCGCACCGGCGGGCGCCCGGGGGAGCCCGAGTCCGGAGAACTGGCCGTGGCGGCCCCCGAGGGCCTTTTCGGACCGCTCCAGGAGCTGCTCGACCGGCTCGGCGCCTGGCACGACTGAGCGCCCGGCACGACCGGGCGGACCCGGACACGGCGGTGCCCCGGAACCGAACGGTTCCGGGGCACCGCCGCGCCGCTCCGGGGAGCGGCGTCGCTCAGGCGCTCTGCGCGCAGGCCGACGCGATTTCCACGCCGTGCTCGGCGGCCAGCCGGTGCAGGTCCTCCAGCTCGGCCTGCTCGACGTCCGCGAGGTAGTCGTCGCCGGTCTCGCGGGCCCGCGTGAGGTCCGACTGCGTGGTCCTGATGCGGTGCAGCAGCCCTGCGGTGAAAGCGTCCATGCGCCCCTCCTCATGGTTCCGGCGGCACGGGGGTGTGCCGGGGGTGGGTGGATCACACGCTCTCCCGGGGGACGGAAGAGAGCCGTGGGCGTGCCACAAGCAGGGCGTGATCGCGGGGTGTGCACACCTCCTCCCCACCCCTCAGGAGCCGGAAACCTCAACTTCCCCCCGAGTCAGGTGAATTCTCGGTGCCGCTTCCCCACCTGCCCCTCGGGCCCCACCGGCCGCACCCGCGCGGGCGGCCGGGCCCCGCCGACTTACAGCCGGTTTACGCGCGTACGGGGCAGGATGGACACGCACAGTCAGTGTTCAGCAGCGCCCCCGGCCCGCCCGGACCGGGTGCCGGAGGGAAGGAAGAACGACGTGCGCGTACTCGTCGTCGAGGACGAGCAGCTGCTCGCCGATGCGGTGGCCACCGGACTGCGCCGGGAGGCCATGGCCGTCGACGTCGTGTACGACGGCGCCGCCGCCCTGGAGCGCGTGGGGGTCAACGACTACGACGTCGTCGTCCTCGACCGCGACCTGCCCCTGGTCCACGGCGACGACGTCTGCCGCAAGATCGTCGAACTGGGCATGCCCACCCGGATCCTGATGCTCACCGCCTCCGGCGACGTCAGCGACCGGGTCGAGGGACTGGAGCTGGGCGCCGACGACTACCTCCCCAAGCCCTTCGCCTTCACCGAGCTCACCGCGCGCGTGCGCGCCCTCGGGCGCCGCACCTCCGTGCCGCTGCCGCCGGTCCTGGAGCGGGCCGGCATCAAGCTCGACCCCAACCGCCGCGAGGTCTTCCGGGACGGCCGCGAGGTCCAGCTCGCGCCCAAGGAGTTCGCCGTCCTGGAGGTGCTGATGCGCTCCGAGGGCGCCGTCGTCTCGGCGGAGCAGCTCCTGGAGAAGGCGTGGGACGAGAACACCGACCCGTTCACCAACGTGGTCCGGGTCACCGTGATGACGCTGCGGCGCAAGCTGGGCGAGCCGCCCGTCATCGTCACCGTCCCCGGCTCCGGCTACCGGATCTGAACCGATGGCCACCACCCCGGTGCCGCACCCGCAGGCGCCGCCGAAGCCCACCTGGGACCCCCGGGACCCGGTCAGACCGCTGCTCCGGCCCACCATCCGGATACGGCTCACGCTGCTGTACGGCGGCATGTTCCTGATCGCCGGCATCCTGCTGCTGTCGATCATCTACCTCTTCACCGCGCAGAGCCTCACCGACAGCGTCGCCCGGCTGCCGTTCAAGATCGTCGAGGGGCAGGTCCTGCCCACCACGGCGGAGTGCGTGCTGCCCGACAAGGGCACCGGCGAGCAGTTCAACGCGGCCGTCTCGATCTGCCTGCGCCACCAGACCGACCTGGCGCTCCAGGACCTGCTGCGCCGCTCGCTCTTCGCCCTGCTCGGGCTGAGCATCATCGCCTTCGCCTTCGGCTACGCCATGGCGGGCCGGGTGCTCTCGCCGCTCGGCCGGATCACCCGCACCGCCCGCCAGGTGGCCGGTTCCGACCTGGCCCGCCGGATCGAGCTGGACGGCCCGGACGACGAGCTGAAGGAGCTGGCGGACACCTTCGACGAGATGCTGGACCGCCTGGAGCGGGCCTTCACCGCCCAGCAGCGCTTCGTCGCCAACGCCTCGCACGAGCTGCGGACCCCGCTGGCGATCAACCGCACCCTCCTGGAGGTCCACCTCTCCGACCCCGGGGCGCCGGTCGAGCTCCAGCAGCTCGGCAAGACCCTGCTGGCCACCAACGAGCGCAGCGAGCAGCTGGTCGAGGGCCTGCTGCTGCTCGCCCGCAGCGACAACCAGATCGTGGAGCGCAAGCCCGTCGACCTCGCCGAGGTCGCCGAGCGGGCGGTCGACCAGGTCCACGCGGAGGCCGAGGCCAGGGGCGTCGAGATGCGCGGCGAGCGGCCCCCGGTCGTGGTGCAGGGCAACGGCGTGCTGCTGGAGCGGATCGCCCTGAACCTGCTCCAGAACGCCGTCCGGTACAACGTCCCGGAGGGCGGCTGGGTCGAGGTGACCACGGAGGCCCAGCACGGCCAGGCGGTGCTCGTGGTGTCGAACACGGGCCCGGTGGTCCCCGCGTACGAGATCGACAACCTGTTCGAGCCGTTCCGGCGGCTGAGGCAGGAGCGGACCGGCAGCGACAAGGGTGTCGGGCTTGGTCTGTCGATCGCGCGCTCGGTGGCCCGGGCGCACGGCGGGCGCATCAGCGCGGAGCCCCGCGAGGGCGGCGGCCTGGTGATGCGTGTCACCCTGCCGATCTGACAGACTGCCCGGACCCGGCCCGAACTGTTCGCTTTGAGCGGAATTCCGTGACCCCGGTCGCGAGATGCGCATGTGTGATCGATCACAAGCGTTCGTGGCCGTCGGGTCGCGCTCCGTGACCGTGAATTCCGGGGGAAAACCCGGAAAAGTCCGGGTTTCCCGGGCATCGACGGGCGGAAAGTACACGGGGTGGCGGCGCGCGCGGCGGCCCCCGGGACCGTGTACGGTCCGCATCGCCACTCGTACCGATCACTCGTTGAGCGTGCGGGACGGGTGTCGATTGAGTAACAGACCTTGATGTGAGGCAAAATCTGCGCCTCAGGTCGGGCACAAGTCCGACCTCTCACGCGTTACGTGCGCTGAGACACCCGCAACGACCCAGAGGGGGAGAGCGACATGGCAACGGATTACGACACCCCACGCAAGACCGACGACGACGTCGACTCGGACAGCCTTGAGGAGCTCAAGGCCCGCCGGAACGACAAGTCGACCTCGACCGTCGACGTCGACGAGTTCGAGGCCGCCGAGGGCCTGGAGCTCCCCGGCGCCGACCTCTCGAACGAGGAGCTGGCCGTCCGGGTCCTGCCCAAGCAGGCCGACGAGTTCACCTGCATGAGCTGCTTCCTCGTGCACCACCGCAGCCAGCTGGCGCGCGAGAAGAACGGCCAGCCGATCTGCCGCGACTGCGACTGAGACAGGCGCGGTCGTGGCAGGCGACACACCGTCCCGGAAGCGGCGTCCGAGGCTTCCCCTGAAGCCCTGGACGTACAAGGGCGGCACAGGCCCGACAGAAGGCGCCCAGGAGGCTCCCGACGCCGAGCAGGCCGCCCCCCTGCCCTCCTTCGGCGTGGCGGACGACGAGCGAGGCCCCACGGCCTCGCTCGCAGCTGCCGGCGCCCCCGGCCCGGGCGAGGCACCGCTCCCCGCGGAGCGGGACCCCGAAGGCCCCTCGGACCCCGAGGCGCCCGACGAGCGTGACGCGAGCCGTCACGGCAGGCTGGACGTCGTCAAGCGGCTGGCCAACCCGGCGCGCGCACAGCTCGACCGCGTCCGGATCGACGCCGCGCGCATCGACGCCGTCCGCCGCAGCGTGGCGGGCGTCAAACAGGGCGTGAAGCGGAGCGGCGACGGCGCCAGGGCCGGCATCGCCTATCTGGCCGACCGGGTCATCGACCTGGCCCCCCGCGTCCCCGTACGCGACCTCGCGACCCTGCGCAAGCAGTTCCCCGGGCTCGGCCCCGAGGAGATCGCCGACAAGCTGGTCTTCGGCGCGGCCAACGCCAGCTCGACCGTCGGCGCGGGCGTCGGCGCCGCCGCCATGCTCCCCGTACCGCCGGCCATGCCGGCCGAGCTGGCAGCGGAGATCACCGGCGTCGCCGCGATCGAGCTCAAGCTCATCGCCGAACTCCACGAGGTCTACGGACTGCGCCCGCCCGGCACGCTGCCCCAGCGCTCCGCCGCCTACCTGACCTCCTGGGCCGAGGAACGGGGCATCGACCCCACGAAGCCCACGACGATCAACGCGGCCCTCGGCGGCCAGCTCAAGCGCGAACTGCGCCAGCAGATCATGAAGCGCATGGTCCGCAACCTGCCGAACCTCACCCCGTTCATGGTGGGCGCGGCCGTCGGCGCGGTCATGAACCGGCGCGACACCAGGAAGCTCGCCGGCCACATCCGCAAGGACCTCAGGGCCCGCCAGGTCCCCTGGGACAGGCTCGACGCGCTGCCCCCGCTGGAACAGCCGGAGAACCCCAAGGAACTCGGCTTCTAGACCGCCCAGGGCCGCCCGGAGCGGCCCCGGGACCAACCCAGGACGGGTCCGGACGGACTCCCGTACGGCGTAGGGCTCAGCCCTCCGCCCGTACCGCCTCGACCGCCGCCGCCAGGCCCTCCGGGTCCCGCGTCGACACGTACAGGTACGGCGTCGGATCCGCCGGATCCGTCACCACGATCCGCACCGCCCGCGGCACGTAGCTGCGCATCAGCAGGAAGGCGCGCGGATCCGCCTTGTGCGTGCGCCAGGCGCGCGCCTCCTCCTCGTCCAGCACCTCGACCGCCCCCAGCGCCGACACCGGCACCCGGGCCTCGCCCGCCACCAGCGAACCGGCCACCACGCGGATCCGGGCCGAGCCGTACGAGGACGCCGCCACACCGGCCGCCACGCCCGCCACGATCAGACCGCCCAGCAGCGGCACCGTCCCCAGCGGGAACATGATCAGACCGCCGGAGAGCGCCAGCAGGACGACGATCACCCACCACGAACCGGGCACGGTCAGCCGCTCGTCGAAACGGGGCGCCGCGGAGGCCGCGGGGGACACGGGCGAAGGGGCCCCCGGCGAGGGGGTCGGGCCGGGGCTCGATGCGGAAGGCTGCATGCGTCCAAGCTTGGCACGGCGCGCCCCGCGGCCGGCCGCGCGGGTAAGGTCTGCGCCTGTGACTGGAACATCTGCCGCCCTCACCCCGCCGGCCGACGCCGTGGCGCCGACCCGCCATCCGGACGCACCCGCCCCCGGCGAGCCGCTCGGCTCGCACTACGGCCACTGCTTCGGGTGCGGCGACGGGCAGCCCCACGGCCTCCACCTGGACGCCCGCGCGGGCGAGGGCGTGACCGTCACGGCCGAGTTCACCGTCACCCCCGACCACCAGGGCGCCCCCGGGCTCGCCCACGGCGGCGTGCTCGCCACCGCCCTCGACGAGACCCTCGGCTCCCTGAACTGGCTGCTCCGCGTCATCGCCGTGACCGGCCGCCTGGAGACCGACTTCCGCCGGCCCGTGCCCGTCGGCACCGTGCTCCACCTCCAGGCCGAGGTCACCGCCGTCCACGGGCGCAAGATCTACTCGACCGCCACCGGCCGCATCGGCGGCCCCGACGGCCCCGTCGCCGTCCGGGCCGACGCCATGTTCGTCGAGGTCAAGGTCGACCACTTCATCGACAACGGGCGGCCGGAGGAGATCCAGGCCGCCATGTCCGACCCCGACCAGGTCCGGCGCGCCCGCGCCTTCGAGGTGAACCCCTGATGCGTCCTCCCGTCGACGTTCTGATCCGCCGGGTCGACCCGGACGTGCCGATCCCCGCCTACGGCCACCCCGGCGACGCCGGCGCCGACCTCGTCACCACCGAGGCCGCCGTGCTGGCCCCCGGCGAGCGCGCCGTGCTGCCCACCGGCGTGTCGATCGCCCTCCCGGACGGCTACGCCGCCTTCGTTCACCCCCGCTCCGGACTGGCCGCGCGCTGCGGAGTCGCGCTCGTGAATGCCCCGGGGACGGTGGATGCCGGGTACCGTGGAGAGATCAAGGTGATCGTGGTCAATCTCGACCCGCGCGAGAGCGTGCGGTTCGAACGGTTCGACCGGATTGCCCAACTGGTCGTCCAGCAGGTCGAGAAGGTGCGCTTCCACGAGGTGGCGGAGCTTCCCGGCTCGGCGCGGGCCGAGGGGGGCTTCGGGTCCACCGGCGGCCATGCCGCCGTGGACGGCACCACGGGTGGGAATCGATACGCTTCGGTCGTATCCGACCGGGAAGGACAGTGACGTGTTCGGACGTCGCAAGAAGAGCGGTGCCGCCGACAAGGCGGGCGAGGCCGAGCAGGTCGTCGACGCCGTGGCCGGCGAGGACGCCGCGGACGCGGCCGACCAGCCGCGCAAGGTGAACCTTCCGCCGGCGCCCCGGCCCGACGGCCCCTGGGACATCTCCGAGGTCGCCAAGCCCGAGGAGGGCCGCGTCGACCTCGGCGGCCTCTTCGTGCCCGGGGTCGAGGGCATGGAGCTCCGCGTGGAGGTGGCGGGCGACGCGATCGTCGCCGCGACCATCGTGCTGCGCGACAGCGCCGTGCAGCTCCAGGCGTTCGCGGCGCCCAAGAAGGAAGGCATCTGGGGCGAGGTCCGCGAGGAGATCGCCACCGGCATCGTCCAGCAGGGCGGCGCCATCGACGAGGTCGAGGGCCCGCTCGGCTGGGAGCTGCGCGCGCAGGTCCCCGTCCAGCTGCCCGACGGCAACCGCGGCGTGCAGATCGTGCGCTTCGTCGGCGTCGACGGCCCGCGCTGGTTCCTGCGCGGCGTCATCTCCGGCCAGGGCGCGGTCCAGCCCGAGGCCGCCGGCCTGCTGGAGCAGATCGTCCGGGACACCGTGGTCAACCGCGGCGAGGGCCCGATGGCCCCGCGCGACCCGCTCGTCCTCAAGCTGCCCAACGACGCCCAGATGGTGCCGGACGGCGTGCAGCAGGAGGAGCAGGCCGGGTCCCGCTTCTCCGGCGGCATGGGCCAGCTCCAGCGCGGCCCGGAGATCTCCGAGATCCGCTGACGCACCCCGCGAGCCCCGGTCCGGTGGGCCGCCGCCCGTACGCACACCGTACGGACGGCGGCCCACCGGCGGTTCAGGGACCGGCGGAGCCCCGCAGGGGCGGCCGACCCCTACCGCCCCCACGGGGCTCCCCTACGGGTCGGGGCGTCCGGTGGCCGGGGAGCGGCGTCCGAAGACCGGGGTCCGTTCAGGGTTCCGGACCCTGGTCCCGGGCGCGGCGGCCGACCATACTGGTCTGCGCAGGTGTTCGAGGAGGGGGAGCGCAAGGTGAGCGAGAACAGCACGCGGTCCGCGACGGCCGTGGCGGAGGACCCGGCCGGGGGGCCGATGATCCGGGTGGAGGGGCTGCGCCGCACCTTCGGCGAGGGCGAGGCCGCCGTCCACGCCCTCAAGGGTGTCTCCTTCGACGTCTCCCGCGGTGAGCTCGTCGCCCTCAAGGGGCGCTCCGGCTCCGGCAAGACCACGCTCCTCAACCTCGTCGGCGGCCTCGACAGCGCCGACGGCGGCCGGATCGTCATCGACGGCACCGACCTCTCCACCCTCGGCGAGGAGGGCCTGCTGGCGCTGCGCCGGGACCGGATCGGCTTCATCTTCCAGTCCTTCGGCCTGCTGCCCATCCTCTCCGCCGCCGAGAACGTCGGCGTCCCGCTGCGGCTGCGCGCCGCGGACCCCGCCGAGCGGGAGGAGCGGGTCGCCCTGCTCCTGGCCCTCGTCGGCCTCGCCGACCACGCCAACCAGCGCCCCGGCGAGCTGTCCGGCGGCCAGCAGCAGCGGGTCGCCATCGCCCGCGCCCTCGCCAACCGGCCGGCCCTCCTCATCGCCGACGAGCCGACCGGCCAGCTCGACGCCGAGACCGGCCTCGCCGTCATGGAACTGCTCCGGGCCGTCGTCCGCAGCGAGGGCTGCACGGCCCTCGTCGCCACCCACGACCACCAGCTCCTCGGCCTCGCGGACCGCGTCCTCGAACTCCGCGACGGCGAGATAGCCGAGGCCTGACCGGCCCGCCCGGCGGCGGACCGCGGGACCCGGGCGGGCGTCAGGATCACGTCAATACCACCACGGGGTGTTCCTCCGGGTGCGGAATGTCCGATCAGCCGGACGTATGGTCGGTCCATGGGACGTGGCACGCTTCGGATCTATCTCGGCGCGGCACCGGGCGTCGGCAAGACGTACGCGATGCTCGCCGAGGCCCACCGCCGGGTGGAGCGCGGCACCGACTGCGTCGTCGGGTTCGTGGAGCACCACGGCCGGCCGCGCACCGAGGTGCTGCTGCACGGCCTGGAGACGGTCCCGCGCCGCACCGTCGAGTACCGGGGCACGTCCTTCACCGAGATGGACGTCGACGCCGTCCTCGCCCGCCGCCCCGCCGTCGCCCTCGTCGACGAACTCGCCCACACCAACGTCCCCGGCTCCCGGAACCCCAAGCGCTGGCAGGACGTCGCCGAACTTCTCGCCGCCGGCATCGACGTCGTCTCCACCGTCAACATCCAGCACCTCGAATCCCTCGGCGACGTCGTCGAGGCCATCACCGGCGTCCGGCAGCAGGAGACCGTCCCCGACGAGATCGTCCGCCGCGCCGACCAGATCGAACTGGTCGACATGTCGCCCGAGGCCCTGCGCCGCCGCATGGCCCACGGCAACGTCTACACCCCCGACAAGGTCGACGCCGCCCTCTCCAACTACTTCCGCCCCGGCAACCTCACCGCCCTCCGCGAGCTGGCCCTGCTGTGGACCGCCGACCGGGTCGACGAGTACCTGCGCCGCTACCGCGGCGAGCACAACATCCGCTCCACCTGGCAGGCCCGCGAGCGGATCGTCGTCGGCCTCACCGGCGGCCCCGAGGGACGCACCCTGATACGCCGCGCCACCCGGCTCGCCGAGAAGGGCGCCGGCGGCGAGGTCCTCGCCGTCTACATCGCCCGCAGCGACGGCCTCACCGCCGCCTCGCCCAAGGAGCTGGCCGTCCAGCGCACCCTCGTCGAGGACCTCGGCGGCACCTTCCACCACGTCATCGGCGACGACATACCGACCGCCCTCCTGGAGTTCGCCCGCGGGGTCAACGCCACCCAGATCGTCCTCGGCTCCAGCCGCCGCCGCGCCTGGCAGTACGTCCTCGGCCCCGGCGTCGGCCAGACCGTCGCCCGCGACTCCGGCCCCGACCTCGACGTCCACATCGTCACCCACGGAGAGGTCGCCAAGGGCCGCGGCCTCCCGGTCGCCCGCGGCGCCCGCCTCGGCCGCTCCCGGATCCTCGGCGGCTGGCTCGTCGGCGTCGCCGCCCCCTTCGCGCTCGCCCTGCTGCTCACCCACACCGACGCCGACCTCGGCCTCGCCAACGACATGCTGCTCTTCCTGGCGCTCACCGTCGGCGCGGCGCTGCTCGGCGGCTTCCTGCCGGCGCTCGCCTCGGCGGCCGTCGGCTCGCTGCTGCTCAACTGGTTCTTCACCCCGCCGATCCACCGGATCACGATCGCCGACCCGCTGAACATCGTCGCCATCGCGGTCTTCTTCGGCGTCGCCATGGCCGTCGCCTCCGTCGTCGACCTGGCCGCCCGGCGCACCCACCAGGCGGCCCGGCTGCGCGCCGAGTCCGAGGTGCTGTCCTACCTCGCCGGCAGCGTGCTGCGCGGCGAGACCAGCCTCGACGCCCTCCTGGAACGGGTCCGCGAGACCTTCTCCATGGAGTCCGTCGCCCTCCTCGAACGGGCCGACGGCGCCGAGCCGTGGAACCGGGCCGCGGCCGTCGGCCCCCACCCCGCCGCCCGCCCCGAGGACGCCGACGTCGACATGCCGGTCGGCGACCACCTCGCGCTCGCCCTCACCGGCCGGGTGCTGCCCGCCGAGGACCGCCGGGTGCTCGGCGCCTTCGCCGCCCAGGCGGCCGTCGTCCTCGACCGGCAGCGGCTGGTCGGCGAGGCGGAGGAGGCCCGCAAGCTCGCCGAGGGCAACAAGATCCGGACCTCGCTGCTCGCCGCCGTCAGCCACGACCTGCGGACCCCGCTCGCCGGCATCAAGGCGTCGGTGTCGTCCCTGCGCTCCGACGACGTCGAGTGGTCCGACGAGGACCGCGCCGAACTCCTCGAAGGCATCGAGGCCGGCGCCGACCGCCTCGACCACCTCGTCGGCAACCTCCTCGACATGTCCCGCCTCCAGACCGGCACGGTCACCCCGCTGATCCGCGCCGTCGACCTCGACGAGGTCGTCCCCATGGCCCTCGGCGGCGTCCCCGACGGCAGCGCCGAGGCCGACATCCCCGAATCCCTGCCCATGGTCGAGGTCGACAAGGGCCTCCTGGAACGGGCCGTCGCCAACATCGTCGAGAACGCCGTCAAGTACAGCCCGGACGGCGTGCCCGTCGCCGTCGGGGCCAGCGTCCTCGGCGACCGCGTCGAACTGCGCGTGGTCGACCGCGGCCCCGGCGTCCCCGACGCCTCCAAGGACGGCATCTTCGAGCCCTTCCAGCGCTTCGGCGACGCCCCGCGCGGCTCCGGCGTCGGCCTCGGCCTCGCCGTCGCCCGCGGCTTCGTGGAGGCCATGGGCGGCACCCTCAGCGCCGAGGACACCCCCGGCGGCGGCCTCACCATGGTCCTCACCCTCCGCGCCGCCGGCGGCGCCCCGCCGGGACCCCCGGCTGAGCTGCCCGCCGGGGCGGTGACCTGATCCCGGGCCGCGCCCGGCCCCGCCCGCGTACCCGAACCCGCTCCTGTACCCACCCCCGTACACCCGCACAGCAGAAGGAAGGCCCTCCGACATGACCCGGGTCCTCGTGGTCGACGACGAGCCGCAGATCGTCCGCGCCCTGGTGATCAACCTCAAGGCACGGAAGTACGAGGTCGACTCCGCGCCCGACGGCGCCACCGCCCTCCGGCTCGCCGCCGAACGCCACCCCGACGTCGTCGTCCTCGACCTCGGCCTGCCCGACCTCGACGGCGTCGACGTCATCAAGGGGCTCCGCGGCTGGACCCGGGTCCCGATCATCGTCCTCTCCGCCCGGCACACCTCCGACGAGAAGGTCGAGGCGCTCGACGCCGGCGCCGACGACTACGTCACCAAGCCGTTCGGCATGGACGAACTCCTCGCCCGGCTGCGCGCCGCCGTCCGCCGCGCCGAACCCGTCGGCGGCGCCGAGGACGGCGTCGTCGTGGTCGAGACCGAGGGCTTCACCGTCGACCTCGCCGCCAAGAAGGTCCACCGCGACGGGCGCGACGTCCGGCTCACCCCCACCGAGTGGCACCTCCTGGAGGTCCTGGTCCGCAACAGCGGCCGGCTCGTCAGCCAGAAGCAGCTCCTCCAGGAGGTCTGGGGGCCCTCGTACGGCACCGAGACCAACTACCTCCGGGTCTACATGGCCCAGCTGCGCCGCAAACTGGAGGCCGACCCCTCGCACCCCCGCCACTTCGTCACCGAACCGGGCATGGGGTACCGCTTCGAACGGTGATACGGGCATCTTCCCGCCGGAGCCCCGGCCGGTACGCTTTCAGGTATGAGTGCTGCACCCCGTACCGACAAGCCGGCAGGCCGGTTCCGCCGGATGCTCGACCGGCTCTCCTCCTCCCCGGAGGACCTGGAGTCGGAGGAGCTCCAGGAGGACACGGCGGCCTCGGGCTGCACGCGGATCTCGGACTGTTCCGACCGCCAGATCGTCAAGGTCACTGGTACCTTGCGCACGGTCACACTGCGCCCCCGGGCCGGTGTCCCCGCCCTGGAGGCCGAGCTCTTCGACGGCACCGCGCCGCTCGACGTCGTCTGGCTGGGCCGCCGCTCCATCGTGGGCATCGAGCCCGGCCGCAAGCTGATCGCCTCCGGCCGGATCGCCATGAGCCACGGCCGGCGGGTCCTCTTCAACCCCAAATACGAGCTCCGACCGCTCGGACAGGAGTAGCCGGTGACGTCCGTCGACAAGCCGACCACCGCACCGCCGACCCCGGACCAGGACGCCCGGACCGACAAGGCGGTGACCGAGGCCGCGCTCTTCGAGGCGTTCGGCGGCGTCCGGGGCATGGTCGAGACGGTCCTGCCCGGACTGCTCTTCGTCACGATCTACACGGTCAACAAGGACCTGAAGAGCTCGGCCGTCGCCGCGCTCGCCGTCTCCCTGCTGCTCGTCGTCGTCCGGCTGGTCCGCCGCGACACCGTCAAGCACGCCTTCAGCGGCGTCTTCGGCGTCGGCTTCGGCGTCGTCTTCGCGATGATGACCGGCAACGCGAAGGACTTCTACCTCCCCGGCATGCTCTACACGCTGGGCCTCGGCCTCGCGTACATCATCACCACGCTCGCCGGCGTCCCCCTGATCGGCCTCATCCTCGGCCCGGTCTTCAAGGAGAACCTCTCCTGGCGGACCCGCAACCCGGGACGGAAGAAGGCGTACGCCAAGGCCAGCTGGGCCTGGGGCCTCATCCTGCTCGCCAAGTGCGCGATCCTCTTCCCGCTCTACTGGTGGGCCGACACCACCCAGCTCGGCTGGGTCCTCGTCGCGCTGAAGATCCCGCCCTTCCTGCTGGCCGTCTACCTCACCTGGATCTTCCTCGCCAAGGCGCCGCCGCCGATCGACGTCTTCGCCGAGATGGAGGCGGAGGAGCGGGCCGAGAAGGAACGCGAGGCCGCGGCCCGGGGCCGTACCGAGGCCTGATCCGGCAGCGCCGTCCGCGGTCGGCCGCCGACGCCTCACGGGCCCCGCGGCCACCCGGACGTCCGCCGTACGCCGAAGGGCCCGGGACCTGTGACGGTCCCGGGCCCTTCCGCGTACGTACGGTCCGTGCCGCTACTCCGCCGGCTCCCGGCGCACCTGGAGGAGCTCCTCCAGCTGCTCCTCGCGGGCCTGCGCCGCCACGAACAGCAGCTCGTCGCCGGCCTCCAGGGTCTCCTCGGGGCTCGGCGTCAGGACCCGCGAACCGCGGATGATCGTCACCAGCGACGTGTCCTGCGGCCAGGCGACCTCGCCCACCTGCGTACCGGCCACCGCCGACTCCGGCGGCAGCGTCAGCTCCACCAGGTTCGCGTCGCCGTGGCTGAAGCGGAGCAGCCGGACCAGGTCGCCGACGCTCACCGCCTCCTCCACCAGGGCCGACATCAGCCGCGGCGTCGAGACGGCCACGTCCACGCCCCACGCCTCGTTGAACAGCCACTCGTTCTTCGGGTTGTTCACCCGGGCGACCACCCGCGGCACGCCGTACTCGGTCTTCGCGAGCAGCGAGACGACCAGGTTCACCTTGTCGTCGCCGGTCGCCGCGATGACCACGTTGCAGCGCTGCAGCGCCGCCTCGTCCAGCGAGGTGATCTCACAGGCGTCGGCCAGCAGCCACTCCGCCTGCGGCACCCGCTCCACCGAGATGGCGGTCGGCGCCTTGTCGACGAGCAGGACCTCGTGACCGTTCTCCAGCAGCTCGCCCGCGATGGAACGGCCCACCGCACCCGCGCCCGCAATCGCGACCCGCATCAGTGACCGCCCTCCTCGGGCCCCTCGGCGAAGGCCGCCTCGACCTTCGTGATCTCGTCCACCCGCATCATCACGTGCACCAGGTCCCCCTCCTGGAGGACCGTCTGCGACGTGGGGATGATCGCCTCACCCAGCCGGGTCAGGAAGGCGACGCGCACGCCGGTCTCGTCCTGCAGCCGGCTGATCTTGTGCCCGATCCACGCCGGGGAGGTGTGCACCTCCGCGAGCTGCACGCCACCGCTCGGGTCGCTCCACAGCGGCTCCGCGCCCGACGGCAGCAGCCGGCGCAGCATCTGGTCGGCGGTCCAGCGGACCGTCGCCACCGTCGGGATGCCCAGGCGCTGGTACACCTCGGCGCGCCGCGGGTCGTAGATCCGCGCCGCCACGTTCTCGATGCCGAACATCTCGCGGGCCACCCGGGCCGCGATGATGTTGGAGTTGTCGCCGCTGCTCACCGCGGCGAAGGCACCGGCCTCCTCGATCCCCGCCTCGCGCAGCGTGTCCTGGTCGAAGCCGACGCCGGTGACGCGCCGCCCGCCGAAACCCGAGCCCAGGCGGCGGAAAGCCGTCGGGTCCTGGTCGACCACGGCGACCGTGTGGCCCTGCTGCTCCAGGGTCTGCGCGAGAGCGGCTCCCACTCGCCCGCAGCCCATGATGACGATGTGCACGTCCCCGCTACCCCGCACTCCTGATCGCCCTGCTGACCTGCGAAAACACCCTGCTCACAACTTTCCTCGCCCGATCGGCCCGGGCCGTGGCGGGCAACGCCCTGCCGGGTTGCCCGGTCCGAGCTTAAGCCGCAACGCGGAACGGGACCGCATCCGAGGGGCCCGCGGAAAGATTCCGTATGGATTTCCGCGAGGCCGGGGTCGCGGCGAGGTTGGCTCTTTTCGAACGCTTACGATCCTCTGTTGTGTCCAAACTGACCGACGTGCCCAAACGGATCCTGATCGGGCGGGCCCTGCGCAGCGACAAGCTCGGGGAGACCCTGCTCTCCAAGCGGATCGCCCTCCCCGTCTTCGCCTCCGACCCCCTCTCGTCGGTGGCGTACGCACCGGGCGAGGTCCTTCTCGTCCTCTCCGTGGCGGGCCTGTCGGCCTACCACTTCAGCCCGTGGATCGCGCTGGCCGTCGTCGTCCTGATGTTCACGGTCGTCGCCTCGTACCGGCAGAACGTGCACGCCTACCCGAGCGGCGGCGGCGACTACGAGGTCGCCACCACCAACCTCGGCCCGAAGGCCGGACTGACCGTCGCGAGCGCCCTGCTCGTCGACTACGTCCTGACCGTCGCCGTCTCGATCTCCTCCGGCATCGAGAACCTCGGCTCCGCGATCCCCTTCGTCGTCGAGCACAAGGTCGCCTGCGCCATCGGCGTGATCGTCCTCCTCACCGTGATGAACCTCCGCGGCGTGAAGGAGTCCGGCAGCCTCTTCGCCATCCCCACCTACGTCTTCGTCTTCGGCGTCTTCTGCATGATCGCCTGGGGCGCCTGGCGCGGGATCGTCCTCGGCGACACCATGAAGGCGCCCACCGCCGACTTCGAGATCAAGCCCGAGCACCCCGGCCTCGCCGGCTTCGCGCTGATCTTCCTGCTGCTGCGCGCCTTCTCCTCCGGCTGTGCCGCCCTCACCGGCGTCGAGGCCATCTCCAACGGCGTCCCCGCCTTCCGCAAGCCGAAGTCGAAGAACGCCGCCACCACCCTCGCGCTCATGGGCGGCCTTGCCGTCACCATGTTCTGCGGCATCATCTTCCTGGCCGGCGCCACCGACGTCCGGATGGCCGAGAAGCCCGCCCAGGACCTGCTCCACAACGGCGTCCCGGTCGGCGAGGACTACGTCCAGGACCCGGTGATCTCCCAGGTCGCCGCCGCCGTCTTCGGCGACGGAACGTTCTTCTTCGTGCTGCTCGCCGCCGCCACCGCGCTCGTCCTTTTCCTGGCCGCCAACACGGCGTACAACGGCTTCCCGCTCCTCGGCTCGATCCTCGCCCAGGACCGCTACCTGCCGCGCCAGCTCCACACCCGCGGCGACCGCCTCGCCTTCTCCAACGGCATCGTGCTCCTCGCCGGCGCCGCCGCCCTCCTCGTCTGGATCTACGGCGCGGACTCCACCCGCCTCATCCAGCTGTACATCGTCGGCGTCTTCGTCTCCTTCACGCTCAGCCAGATCGGCATGGTCCGGCACTGGAACCGGCACCTCCAGAGCGAGAAGGACCCGGCCAAGCGCCGCCACATGATCCGCTCCCGCGCGATCAACGCCTTCGGCGCCTTCTTCACCGGCCTCGTCCTCGTCGTCGTCCTCGCCACCAAGTTCACCCACGGCGCCTGGGTCGCCCTCCTCGGCATGGTGATCTTCTACGTGACGATGACCGCGATCCGCCGCCACTACGACTCCGTCTCCCAGGAGATCGCCGCCGCCGAGGAACGCCCCGACGAATACGTGCGCCCTTCCCGGGTCCGCTCGATCGTCCTCGTCTCCAAGCTCCACAAGCCCACCCTCCGCGCCCTCGCCTACGCGAAGCTGCTCCACGCCCACGAGCTGGAGGCGCTGACCGTGAACGTCGACCCGGCGGAGACCAAGGCGCTCCGCGAGGAGTGGGAGCGGCGCGGCATCAACGTGCCGCTGAAGATCCTCGACTCGCCGTACCGCGAGATCACCCGGCCGGTCATCGAGTACGTGAAGAACCTCCGCAAGGAGAGCCCGCGCGACGCCGTCTCCGTCTACATCCCGGAGTACGTTGTGGGCCACTGGTACGAGCACCTGCTCCACAACCAGTCCGCGCTCCGCCTCAAGGGCCGGCTGCTCTTCACCCCGGGCGTCATGGTGACCTCGGTCCCGTACCAGCTCCGGTCGTCCGAGGCCGCGAAGAAGCGGGCCCGCAAGCGCCAGGACTGGAACGCGCCCGGCTCGGTCCGCCGTGGACCGGTCGAGAAGACCAGGAAGGAACCCGCCTCGAAGAGCAACTAGACTGGTGGGCTGCTGTCCGCGCAGCGGCCCGCCTTCTTCTTCTCTTCTCTCGGCTACGGAGTCCCCGATCATGCAGAACACCCCTGTGACGTCCTTGATCGGGGAGGAGTACGAGGTCGAGGTCGGCCCGGTCGCCCACGGCGGCCACTGCATCGCGCGTACGGAGGCGGGCCGCGTCCTCTTCGTCCGCCACGCCCTGCCCGGCGAGCGCGTCCGGGCCCGGGTGACCGAGGGCGACGAGACCAGCCGCTTCCTGCGCGCCGACGCCGTCGAGATCCTCGACGCCTCCAAGGACCGCATCGAGGCCCCGTGCCCCTTCGCCGGCCCCGGCAAGTGCGGCGGCTGCGACTGGCAGCACGCCAAGCCGGGCGCCCAGCGCCGCCTCAAGGGCGAGGTCGTCGCCGAGCAGCTGAAGCGGCTCGCCGGCCTCACCCCCGAGGAGGCCGGCTGGGACGGCACGGTCGTCCCCGCCGAGGGCGACAAGCTCCCGGCCGGCGAGGTCCCGCAGTGGCGCACCCGCGTCCAGTACGCCGTCGACGCCGAGGGACACGCGGGCCTGCGCAAGCACCGCTCGCACGAGGTCCAGGTCATCGACCACTGCATGATCGCCGCGCAGGGCGTCTCGGAGCTCGGCATCGAGGCCCGCACCTGGGAGGGCATGGCCGCCGTCGAGGCGATCGCCGCCTCCGGCTCGAACGACCGCCAGGTCATCCTGGCCCCCCGCCCCGGCGCCCGCCTCCCGCTCGTCGAGCTCGACAAGCCGGTCTCCGTGATGCGCGTCGACGAGAAGGACGGCGGCGTCCACCGCGTCCACGGCCGCGCCTTCGTCCGCGAGCGCGCCGACGACCGCACCCACCGCGTCGGCAGCGGCGGCTTCTGGCAGGTCCATCCGAAGGCCGCCGACACCCTCATGAAGGCCGTCATGCAGGGCCTCCTCCCGCGCAAGGGCGACACCGCCCTCGACCTCTACTGCGGCGTCGGCCTCTTCGCCGGCGCCCTCGCGGACCGCGTCGGCGACCAGGGTGCCGTCCTCGGCATCGAGTCCGGCAAGCGCGCCGTCGAGGACGCCCGCCACAACCTGGCCGGCTTCCCGCGCGTCCGCATCGAACAGGGCAAGGTCGAGTCGGTCCTCCCGCGCACCGGCATCACCGAGGTCGACCTCATCGTCCTGGACCCCCCGCGCGCCGGCGCCGGCAAGCAGACCGTCCGCCACCTCGCCGGCCTCGGTGCCCGCCGCATCGCCTACGTCGCCTGCGACCCGGCCGCCCTCGCCCGCGACCTCGCCTACTTCGCGGAGGGCGGCTACCGCGTCCGCACGCTGCGGGCGTTCGACCTGTTCCCGATGACGCACCATGTGGAGTGCGTGGCGATTCTGGAGCCGGTGAAGTAGTCCCGTTCCGATCGACCGTTCCGATCCGCCGTTCCGGCCGGGCCGCCTCGTCGTGGTCCGGCCGGTGGTGTGTCCGGGGAGCTGTCGGGGGAGTGACCTGCGTCACATCATGTCACGGTGGTCGGGGCCGTGGTGTCTGGAGGTCGTACAGCCTCGGACCGGGGGCGGTGCGGCTTGGGTCGGCCGCCCCCGGGTCCGGGGCAGGGGCCGATCACAGGAGCGTGACATGGACAGGCATCGCATCGTCGTCCTCGGGGCCGGGTGCGCCGGGGCGTACGTGGCAGGGACGCTGGCCCGGCGGCTGGCGCCGCGGGACGTCGACATCACCGTCGTCAACGCCGAGCCGGACTTCGTGCAGCGGCTGCGGCTCCACCAGTTGGCCGCGGGGCGGGACATCGCCGCGCCGGCGCTCGCCGACGTCTTCGCGGGGACGGGCATCGACCTGCGGATCGCCCGGGTCACCGGCATCGAGACCGGGCGGCGGACCGTGGTCCTCGACGGCGCGAGCGGGCCCGCCGAGGTCGGGTACGACACGCTGGTGCACGCCCTCGGCAGCCACGGCGCCGACCACGGCGTGCCCGGCGTCGCCGCGTACGCCTTCGACGTGAGCGCCCGGCCGTCCGCGCGGCGGCTGCGCGAGCGCCTGGACGGGCTGCGCGGGGGACGGGTGCTGGTCGTCGGCGACGGGCTCACCGGCATCGAGACCGCCACCGAGATCGCCGAGACCCGGCCCGGGCTCGCCGTGACGCTGATCGCCCGCGGCGAACTCGGCGCCGCGCTCTCCGCCGGAGCCCGCGCGCACCTGCGCCGCGCCTGCGACCGGCTCGGCGTCGCCGTCCTGGAACACGTCACCGTCACGGCCGTCGAGGCGGACCAGGTGCGGTGCGCCGACGGCACGGTCCTGGCGGCCGACGCCGTCGTGTGGACGGCCGGGTTCGCCGTCGGGTCCGTCGCCGCCGCGTCCGGGCTGGAGGTCACGGAGGACGGGCGGATCGTCGTCGACCGGACCATGCGGTCCGTGTCGCATCCCGACGTGTACGCCGTCGGCGACAGCGTCTTCACCCTCGGCGACAACGGGCTGCCGCTGCCGATGTCCTGCGCCTCGGCCGGTTTCACCGGCCGGCAGGCCAACCGAGGCGATCGTCGCCCGGCTCGCCGGCCGCGAGGTGCCGCACGTCAAGCTCCCTTACGTCGGCAACCACATCAGCCTCGGCAGGCACGACGGCATCCTGCAGATGGTCGACGGCGAGGGACTGGCCAAGCCCACGTACGTCGGCGGGCGCAAGGCCGCGCGGATCAAGGCCGGCATCATCGGGATGTCCCTGTGGGCGACCGAGCACCCGACGTTCGGACTGCCGAAGCGGAAGCACCGTCTCGCCGCGGCGCCGGAAGGCGTGACGGGAGAGGGCGTGACGGCGACGGGCCGCGCGGCGGAGCGCGGGGCGGCCGCGCATGGCTGACGGCATCCCGGTCGCCCGTGCGCCCCGGCCCACGGGCGACCCGGAGGGGGCCGGATGACGGCCGGGCACGGCACCGATCCGGCGACCGAGGCGTTCGTCGCCCACCGGAACCTGCTGTTCACGGTGGCCTACGAGATGCTCGGCTCGGCCGCCGACGCCGAGGACGTCCTCCAGGAGACCTGGCTGCGGTGGGTCCGGGTCCCCCTGGAGCGCGTCGACGACCAGCGGGCGTACCTCGTCCGCGTCACCACCCGGCAGGCCCTCAACCGGCTGCGCACGCTGCGGCGCCGCCGCGAGGCGTACGTCGGGCAGTGGCTGCCCGAACCGCTGCTGACGGCGCCGGACGTGGCCGAGGACGTCGAACTCGCCGAGAGCATGTCGATGGCGATGATGCTCGTCCTGGAGAGCCTCGCACCGACCGAGCGGGCCGTCTTCGTGCTCCGCGAGGTGTTCGAGGTGGAGTACGAGGAGATTGCGGCGGCCGTCGGCAAGACCCCGGCCGCCGTCCGCCAGATCGCGCACCGCGCCCGCGAGCACGTCGGCGACCGCCGCCCCCGCAGGACCGCCTCCCCGCGCGAGACCCGGGCCGCCCTCGACTCCTTCCGGCTCGCCATCGAGACCGGCAACCCGCAGGCCCTCCTCGACGTGCTCGCACCCGACGTGGTCCTGCTCAGCGACGGCGGCGGCGTCAAACAGGCCGCGCTGCACCCGGTCGTCGGCGCCGACAAGCTCGTCCGCTTCTGGACCGGCGGCTCCGCCAGGGTCCGGCAGCCCATCACCTGGGAGCCGGCGCTCATCAACGGCAGCCCCGCGCTGGCCGTGCACGTGGGCGGCGAACTCGACGGCGTCATGGCCGTCCGCGTCGAGGACGGCCGCATCACCGGGCTCTACTTCGTCCGCAACCCTGAGAAGCTGACCCACCTCGTCTCCGGGACGCCGCTCGCCGCCTCGTGACGGGGCGGGCGGCGGGGCGTTCTACCGGGCTGGGGCTGGGGCTGGGGCTGGGGCTGGGGCTGGGGCGGGTGCTGGCGCTGGGCCCGGGCCCGGGCCCGGGGCCGGGCCCGGGGCCGAGGTCGGGACGGGGCCGAGGTTCAGGGCGGCGCGGACGAACGCGCGGGCCTCGGCCGACAGGTCCTGGGAGCGCCAGACCATCGCGTACTCGAAGGGTTCCACGTCCTCGAACGGGACGTACACCAGCCGGGGACGCGGGTAATAGCGGATGCCCTGGGCGGCGGCGACGGTGACGCCCTCGCCGGCGGCCACCAGCGCGAGCAGTTCCTGCCAGTACCGCGTCGTCGTCCTGAGGTGGACGGGGCGGCCCGACGGCGTGCGGTCGGGCATGTGCCGGGCCCGGAACGTCTCCGGCATGCCGTCGATGATCAGCAGCGTCTCCTCCGCCAGGTCCTCCAGGCGGACCGCCTCCCGCGCCGCCAGCGGGTGCGCCGCGTGGACCGCGAGCACGGTCGCGTCGCGCACGAGCACCGGACCGATCGTCAGATCCGGCTCGTCCACGGGCAGTTCGATCAGCTGGAGGTCCAGCTCGCCGCGCCGCAGCGCCCCGAACCGGTCGGAGAGGTGCACCTCCCGGATCCGCACCTCGTACCGCGGGTGCCTGCTGCGGAAGGGCTCCACGGCGGCCATGATCCGCTCGCTCGCCAGCGGGCTGGAGAACCCCACGCGGAGGACGCCGCAGGCGCCCCGCGCCGTGTCCGCCGCCCTGGCGACGGCCTTCAGGACGCCGTGGTGGTGCGGATCGAGGTCGTCCCGCAACTGCCGGCCGAGCGGCGTCAGCGACACGTTCCGGCTGGTGCGCTCGAACAGCGGGGCGCCCACGCGCCGTTCCAGCGCCTTGGTCACCTGGCTCACCCGAGCCCGTGACACGTGCAACCGCTCCGCCGCGCGGCCAAAGTGAAGCTCCTCGGCCAGCATCAGAAACGTCTCCAGTTCCTGCCAGTTCATCCACGTCCCCCGTTCACGCATGCATTGCTGTTAGCCCGCCTTACCGGGCGGTGAGACCTTCGCCGTTGTTCGGCGTCCGTCCCCGGACCACACTGGTCACGGGGGACAGCGGCCACGACACGTACGGCGTGGACACCGCGTACGGCGCGCACACCGCGCCGCATCCCTCACCCCTCGGGCCCCTGGCCCACCCCACGCGAGACGACCACCGCGACAGCCGCGCGGTCGCCTCGCGCTGCCCTGACACATGCCGGGCGCACCTGGCGGACCCGGCATGTCGGACACAGGCGGCGGGCCCGGCGTCCCTGCCGCGCCCATCGCGCACACCGCGCCCGCCACGGAAACGAAAGAGGAGCACGCATGTCTCACGAACCACGTCACGGAGCGAAGAACCGGAGAACCGGCCCCGAGGCCGACGCCATGCCCGACCCACGCAGATGGCTCGCCCTGACCCTGCTCGTCGCGGCCTTCTTCATGGTCATCGTGGACTCGCAGATCGTCATGCTGGCCATGCCGGCGATCGAGTCGGAGCTCGGTTTCGCGCCGGGTGGGGTCCAGTGGGTGATGAGCGCGTATCTGCTGAGCTTCGGTGGTCTGCTGATGTTCGGCGGGCGGACCGCCGATCTGCTCGGCGGGCGCCGGATGTTCCTGTACGGCACGGCGCTGTTCGGTGTCGCGTCGGTGCTGTGCGGTCTGGCCTGGACCGACGAGGTGCTGATCACCGCCCGTGTCGTCCAGGGCGTTGCCGCCGCCGTGATGACGCCGACCGCGATGGCCGTCCTGATGCACACCTTCGCCGAGGGCCCCGAGCGCAACAAGGCCCTGGGCATCTGGACCGGCATCGGCGCGTTCGGCGCCACCGCCGCCCTGCTCATCGGCGGCCCCCTCACCGACGGCCTCGGCTGGGAGTGGATCTTCTACATCAACGTCCCTGTCGTCGCCGCGGTGCTCCTGTTCGGCCCGCGCCTGCTGAGGCAGACCCCCGTCCAGGAGGGCCGGCGCCGCTTCGACCCGGCCGGCGCTGTGACCGTCACGGCCGCCGTCGCCCTGCTCGTCTACGCCGTCTCCGAGGCCCCGCTGGTCGGCTGGGGCAGCGGACAGACGATCGGCATGCTGATCGCCTCCGCCGTCCTGCTCGTCGTCTTCACCCTGATCGAGAACCGTTCCGCCGCGCCGCTGGTCCCGCTGCGGATCTTCCGCTCGGCGACCGTCGTCGGCGGCAACATCCTCATGCTGATCGTCGCCATGGCGGTCTACGGCGGCGCGCTCATGACCTCGCTGTACGCACAGCAGGTCCTCGGCTACAGCGCCGTCAAGTTCGGCCTGTCGACGGCCGTGTACGCGGTGATGTCCATCATCGGCGCGAACGTCAGCGCCCGCCTCGTCGCCCGCACCGGCTACAAGCCCATCGCCATCGTCGGCATGGCCCTGCTCTCCGGCGGCCTGCTCCTGCTCACCCAGATCGACCCCAACGGCGGCTACTGGAGCGACCTCTTCTTCGGCCTCGTCGTCTTCGGCACCGGCATCGGCTCCACCAACGTCGCCGCCTCCATCGCCTCCCTCACCGGAGCCAAGCCCGAGGAATCCGGCCTCGTCTCCGGCATCAACAACGCCGTCTTCCAGATCGGCGCCGCCCTCGGCATCGCCCTCGCCTCCTCCGTCGCCTTCGCCCACACCACCGGCACCAGCCCCGAAGCCCTCAACAACGGCTTCCAGGCAGGCTTCCTCACCACCGCCGTCTTCGCCCTCACCGGACTGGTCACCGCGCTCCTCCTGCTGCTGCACCGCGGGAAGGAGGGGACACCGGCGGACAGCGGTGCCGAACACGGCAGCGGCAAGCACGTGATGGCCGGTCACTGACGGCCGGACGGTCTCGCCACGGCGGCGCCGCCCCTGGAGGAGCGGCGCCGCGCGCGGCGGCCGACACCCGGCCGCCCGCCGCCGAGGAACCCGAAGAAACTCATGGTCACCAACGTACCCGGGAGTACGCGGCCCGCTCCTGGTGCCCGAAGTACCTGGCTGGGAGCTGGACATGGGGCGGTTCCCGTCGTTTGTCTGGCGTGGTGACCGGTGTCTCCCGGCTCGGACGGGACACAGGAAGCAGATATGAGGAGAAAGGGATCCGATCATGCGTGTGGCTCTCCGTGCGGCGAGGGCGGGCGGCGCGCTCGCCGTCGCGGTCACCCTGGCGGCCACCCCCAGCGGCCCGGCCGAGGCCCGTACCGAGCCGCCCGCGCCCGCCGTGGCACGGGTCGTGCCCACCCCGTCCGCCGGCCCTCCGGCGGTCATCGCGCTCCCGGACGGTTTCCGGCCGGAGGGCATCGCCATCGGCCCCGGCCCGTACGCCTTCTTCGGCTCCACGGCCGACGGTTCCGTCTACCGCGCCGACCTGCGGACCGGCCGCGGCGCGCTCCTCAGCCGCGGCCCCGGCACGCCCGCCCTCGGCATGAAGACCGACGGGTACGGGCGGCTGTTCGTGGCGGGCGGCAGGGGTGGCGACGCGCGCGTCCTCGACACCCGTACCGGACGGACGCTCGCCTCCTACCGGCTCGCCGACGGACCGGCGTTCGTCAACGACGTCGTCCTCACCGGGGACGCCGCCGTCTTCACCGACTCCACCAACCCGGTGCTCTACAGACTGCCGTTGCGCGGCGGACGGCTCCCCGCCGCGCCGGTACGGATCCCGATCACCGGCGATCTGACGTACGGCGACGGCTTCAACGCCAACGGCATCGCGCCGACCCCGGACGGCCGCGCGCTGCTCGTCGTCCAGTCGAGCACCGGTGACCTGTTCCGCGTCGATGCCGACGGCCGGAGCCGCCGCGTCGACCTCCACGGGGAGTCGCTGCCCAACGGCGACGGGCTGCTGCTCCGGGGCAGCACGCTGTACGCCGTGGAGAACGGGGCCCGGAACGGCGACAGCGCCCTCACCGTCCTGCGCCTGAACGCGTCCGGCACCGAGGGCCGCGTCCTGCGGCGCGTACGCGACGACCGCTTCGACACGCCGACGACCGTGGCGGCGTACGGCGCCCGCCTGTACCTGCCCAACGCCCGCTTCGTGTCCGCCCCGGCCCCGATCCCGAGCACGCCGTACGACGCGGTCGCCGTCCGTGTCCCCGGCGCCGTACCCGCTGGTCAGGAGGGCGGCGCGGACGCGTCGTCGGTCATGCCGAGGTAGGCGGAGAGGAGGCCCGCCGCCCGCAGCATGGCGGTGCCCCGGGCCGAGACGCGCTGGTGCCAGTCCTCCAGGGACGCCTCCAGCGCCTCCGTGCCGCCGGCCGTACGGACCTGCCGGACGACCGTGGCGATCAGCTCCAGCGGGTACCGGCCCCGGCGGAGGAAGTGGGCCAGCTCGGCGTCGCGCACGTCGTCGGCGTCGTACGTGCGGTGGCGGGTGTCCGGGCGGCGGGCCGGGGAGAGGACGCCCGCCCGCTCCCACGCGCGGACGGTCGCCACGCTGACGTCCAGCCGGCGGGCCAGTTCGCCGATGGTGAAGGGCTGCGCGGTCGTCCCCGGGGCGTGCGGGCCGGCCTCTCCCGGGGTGCGTCGGCCGGACTTTCCCGGCGCGCGGCGGCTGGAGTCTCCCGGGGTGCGCCGGCCGGTGTCTCCCGGGGCGCGCCGGCCGGTGTCTCCCGGGGTCTTCCTGAGGTGGGCGAGGGATGCGCCGACCGCCGCCAGGGTGCCCCGGTCGCGCAGGAGTTCCGCGTGGCTGCGGTCGACGGCCGCCAGGGCGTCGTCCAGGCAGCCCTCGGTGACCGCCCGCATGATCGCCCCGGCCGCCGCGTACCCATGGGCCGGCACCAGGGCGAGATAGGCCCGCAGGGCCGCCGCGTGGCGGGCGGTGTACCGGCGGTACCCGGTCGCGGTGCGCGCGGCCGGGGGCAGGAACCCGTCGCGCTCGTAGTTGCGGACGGTCTGCGGGGAGAGGTTGTGCTCCCGGGCGAGGTCGACCGGGCGCAGAGAGGGCACGTTGGAAACTCCAGGGCGGTCATCCGCCGTCATTCGGGGGCTCTTTCGCCGAAACCTTCACTCGGGTGTTCAGGTATAGCTTCCACCTCACGGAGTCGCGAGCCCGTGAAAGCGCGAGAAAGCCCGTGAAAGCGCGAGAACGCGCGAGAAAGGTGGACCGCATGACCGTCACCCTCGAGGACGCCGCCCGGAGCGTCGGCGCGGCGAGCCTCACCGGACTCCTCGGCACCCGGCCGCGGGTCCTCGCCCTCGGAGAACCCACCCACGGCGAGGACGCCCTCCTCGACGTACGCAACGCACTGTTCCGGCGGCTCGTCGAGGAGGACGGGTACCGGATCTTCGCCCTCGAGAGCGACTGCCTGGCCGGACTGGCCGTCGACGACCACGTCACCACCGGAACCGGCACGCTGGACGACGTGATGGACCGCGGCTTCAGCCACGGCTTCGGCGGATCGCCCGCCAACCGCGCGCTGGTGCGCTGGATGCGCGCGTTCAACGAGGGCCGGCCCGCCGCGGACCAGGTGCGGTTCGCCGGGTTCGACGGTCCGCTGGAGATGTCCGGCGCCGCCTCGCCCCGCCAGGCCCTCACCGCCCTCCACGCCCACCTCGCCGCCCGCTGCGACGCCGCGCCGCTGCCCTGCACCGCCACCGAACTCGACGGACTCCTCGGCGCGGACGCCCGCTGGACCGACCCCGCCGCCCTGCGCGACCCGTCCCGTTCCGTGGGCCGCACGCCCGACGCCGAGCGGCTCCGGCGGATCACCGACGACCTGACCGCCCTCCTCGACGCACAGGCCCCGGACCTGCGGGACCCCGCCGAACGCGAGGCATGGCACCGGGCGCGCCTCTTCGCCCGCACCGCCGCCGGCCTGCTCCGCTACCACGCCCGGACGGCCGACCCCACGCCCGCGCGCCTGACCGGACTCCTCACCGTCCGCGACGCCATGATGGCCGCCAACCTGCTCGCCCTCGCCGAACGCGGCCCCGTCTTCGCGTACGGCCACAACAGCCACCTCCAGCGCGGGCGGACCGGCATGGGAACGGGGGAGGGGCGCGCGGAGTGCTGGAGCGCCGGCGCGATCGCCGCCTCCCGGCTCGGCGACGCGTACGCCTTCGTCGGCGGCGCCCTCGGCACCCTCCGCCACCGCGGCGTGCAGGCCCCGCCGCCGGACACCGTCGAAGGGCTCCTGTACGCGCTCCCCGAGGACGGGTACGCCGTCGACGTACCGCTGCTGACCGCCGCGCTCGGCGGCGTACCGCCGGCCCCGCGCGCATCCCCCTGGTACGGCTACGCCCCCCTCGACCCCGCACGCCTGGCCGACCACGACGCGCTCGTCTTCGTGAAGGACGCCGCCCGGGGCCCGGGCCCGGAGTGGTGGCCGGCCGGCTGAGAACCCGAGACGCACGCGCGCGCGTGGCGGCGGGGAGGTGCGGAGCACGTGCATCACGCGCGCGTGGCGGCGGAGGGCGGTGGAGCGTGTTCCCCACGCGCGCGTGCGGGCGGCAGGGGCCGTCACCCCCCCCCTCGCAGCCGGCGGAGGCCCGGGCGGCAGTCACACTCTTCTCCGTGACCACGAGCGCCCCAGAACCCACCCCCACCCCCGCCCCCGGCACCGGTCACGCCCCCTCCCACCACGGCGAACTCCTCCAAGGCGTGTTCACCGACGCCGACGGCCGCCCGCACGCCGGGCTCGTCACCCTCCCCGTCGCCACCCCCGCCACCCGCGCCGACTTCACCCCCCGCCCCGGCACCCCGCCCACCACCGTCACCGTCGTCCCCGCCGACCGCGCCAAGGCCGCCCGCGCCGCCCGGCTGGCCGTCGCCGCCTGCGCGGCGCGCACCGGCCGGCCCGCGTACGGCGGCACCCTGCGGCTCACCGGCGCCGTTCCGCTCGGCCTCGGCATGGGCAGTTCCACCAGCGACGTCCTCGCCGCGGTGCGGGCCGTCGCCGACGCGTACGGGCTCCGCCTGGACCCCGGCACCACCGCCCGCCTCGCCGTCCGCGCCGAACGCGCCAGCGACCCCCTCATGCTCGACGCCCGGCCGGTCCTCTTCGCCCAGCGCGAGGGCCGCGTCCTCGAAGTCCTCGGCCGTGCGCTGCCGCCGCTCCTCGTCGTCGGCTGCCTCCTCGGCGGCGGCGCCCCCGTCGACACCCTCGCCCTGCCCGCCCCCGCCGCCGGCCCCGCCGATCTCCGCGCCTACGCCCGGCTCCGCGACCTGCTCCGCCGCGCCGTCACCGACGGCGACACCGCGCTCCTCGGCCGGGTCGCCACCGCCAGCGCCCGCCGTGCCCAAAGGGTGCTGCGGCACCCGGAGTTCGACGCGCTCGTCGCCCTCGCCCGGCGTACCGGCGCCGTCGGCGTCCAGATCTCCCACAGCGGCTCCGTCGCCGGCGTCCTCCACGACCCGACCGCCCCCGGCGCCGAGGCCCGCACCGAAGCGACCCGCCGCGCCCTCGGCGCCCACCGCATCCCGTACACCCGCACCTTCACCGCGGGCGGCGCCGACTCCACCACCGCCCCAACCCCCCTACGGAGAGCGGCGATCGGCTCACAAGCCGCCCCCGTACTCAGCCCGTGAGACACCCCTGGACAGCGAACAGTTGCTGCCTACACTGAACCGCATGCCTTCCGCCGCCCCCTCGCTCCCCACCGACACCGCGGCGACCGCCGCCCCCTCGCTCCCGACCGGCACCGCCCCCCTGGCCCCCTTCGCCGCCCGGCTGGGAAGCGTGGCCGCCTCGCCCGTACGCGAGATCCTGGCGCTCACGGCACGGCCCGAGGTCATCTCGTTCGCCGGCGGCCTGCCCGCACCCGAACTCTTCGACACCGAAGGCATCAAGGCCGCCTACCAGGCCGTCCTCACCGACCGCCCGGACGCCGCCCTCCAGTACTCCACTACCGAGGGCGACCCCGCGCTCCGCACCGCCGTCGCCGCCCGGCTCACCGCCCGCGGCCTGCCCACCGACGCCGACGACCTGGTCATCACCACCGGCTCCCAGCAGGCCCTCACCCTCCTCGCCACCGCGCTCCTCGAACCCGGCAGCGTCGTCCTCGTCGAGGACCCCTGCTACCTCGCGGCCCTCCAGACCTTCGGCTTCTCCGGCGCCCGCGTCGTCCCCGTCCCCACCGACGACGACGGCATCGTCCCCGAGGCGCTCGACGAGATCGCCGCCCGCGAGAAGCCCACCCTCCTCTACGTCATCCCCACCTTCCAGAACCCCACCGGCCGCACCCTCCCCGCCGCCCGGCGCGCCGCCGTCGCCGAGGCCGCCGCCCGCCACGGCTTCTGGATCGCGGAGGACGACCCGTACGGCGAACTCCGCTTCGAGGGCGCACCCGTCCCGTACCTCGCCGCCCAGCCCGCCGGCGCCGACCGCACCGCCCTCCTCGGCTCCTTCTCCAAGGTCATGGCCCCCGGCCTCCGCCTCGGGTACCTGCGCGCCCCGGCCGCCCTGCGCCGCGCCTGCGTCATCGCCAAGCAGGCCGCCGACCTGCACACCTCCACCGTCGACCAGGCCGCCGTCGCCCGCTACCTCCGCGACAGCGACCTCGACGCCCACGTCGCCGGCATGCGCACCGCCTACCGCGCCCGCCGCGACGCCCTGCTCGCGGGACTGCCGGCCGCGCTCCCCGAGGGCAGCCGCTGGAACCGGCCCGAGGGCGGCATGTTCGTCTGGGCCACCCTCCCCGACGGCCACGACGCCACCGCCCTCCTCGCCACCGCCGTCGGCCATCAGGTCGCGTACGTCCCCGGCGCCCCGTTCTTCTCCGGCACCCCCGACGCCGCCTCCCTGCGCCTCTCCTTCACCACCCACGCTCCCGACGAGATCGCCGAGGGCCTGCGCCGCCTCGCCAGGACCTTCGCCTGAGGCTCCCCCTCCGTCCGCCCGGATCGACCCCGGCGCGCTTGCCGGATCGACCCCCGGATCGCGCCCCCCTCCGCATCTCGCCCCCCCGGATCGGTCCTCCCGTGGACGGTCCTGGTACCGTCCGTCACCCGTTCGCCCGTGTCGTTGTTGGGCCGAACGGGTGAGGGACGGGAGGATGGTGCCATGAGTAGGTACGAGAGGTACGACGTCACCGACGAGCAGTGGGAGGGTCTGGCCCAGGTCCTGCCCCTGCGCGGCCGTGACGAATGGCCGTCCAGGGTCGATCACCGCACCATCCCCGAGCAGTACGCATCCGCCGAGCAGCGCCGCATGGTCGTGCTGCGGGTCCAGGTCTTCGCCGACGCCCGCGAGGTCGCCGAGTACCTCATCGCCCAGATCCCGGTCCTGCTCGACCTCACCAGCGCCGACCCCGAAGTCGCCAAGCGCGTCCTCGACTTCAGCAGCGGCGTCGTGTTCGGCCTCGGCAGCGGCATGCACCGCGTCGACCGCAACGTCTTCCTGCTCGCCCCGGCCGGCACCGAGGTCGAGAGCACCGGCGACGCCCCGACGGGCGACGAGGACGACGAGCCCGTCGGCGCCCCGCACGCGAGCGTCCCCCGATCGTAGGAGGTCATCTCGCCGTAACGGTTCGCCAGTTGCGCCCCTGCGTACGGTCCGATCATGGACCTCACCGGCGGCCCCGCCCTCGCCCGCACCCCCGCTCCCCGCACCCCCGACCCGCGTACCCCGGACGCCCCGACGCCCGACCCCGGCACCCCTGACGCCCGCCCCGCCGACCCCCGTACCCCCGACGCCCCACGGGCCACCGGCGCCCGCCCCGAAACCGTCCCCCACCCCCGCCCGACTCCGGCGCCGGGTACGGGTACGCGTACGGATGCTGATCCGGGTACGAGGTCGGGGGCGGGGTCGGGCGCGGTCGCCGGTACGCGTCCCGGCGCGGCCGACGGGCAGTCGTCCCGCACCAGCCCCCGCGCCCGTACCCGCACCCCGCACAACACGCCCGGCGGCGGCCCCGGCCTTCGCTCCGGAGACGGCGCCGAAGCCGCACCGCCCGCCTTCGCGCGGCCCGTCGTGACCGAACTGCGCCTCTCCGCCTACGCCGGACGCCGGCGCGCGCACCACGCCCTCGGGCCCGTCACGCTCTTCACCGGGCCGAGCGGCAGCGGAAAGTCCACGGTGCTGGGCGCGTACGAGACGCTGGCCCGGCTCGGCGCGGGCGACCCGCTCGGCGAGGTCTTCCCCGACCCCAGCGCCCTCGTCCCCGAGGGCGCCCAGCCCGACTCCGAGGGCCGCCGCGGCTTCCGCATCGGCTGCACCGTCGACGGCCCCCTCGGCCCCGTCCAGCTCGACCTCGCCGTTCAGGCCGAGCCGCGCCTCCGCATCGTCGGCGAACGCCTCACCCGCCACGGACGCACCCTCCTCACCACCGCCCTCAGGGACCCCGGCCGCGCCACCGTGCAGGCCGCGTGGCTCACCGCCGGGTCCACCCCGGTGACGCGCGCCCCGCTCCCCGACGACCTGCTCGGCACCGCGCTCCTCCCGCTGCGCGTCGCCGGGGCCACCGCGGGGCAGCGCGAGGTGCTGGCCGCCGCCGAACAGACCGTCGTCGGCCTCCGGTCGCTCTTCCCGTGCACGCCCGAGCCGTCCAGGATGCGGGCCCCCGTCCTCCCCGGCGAGGGCCGGCTGCGGCCCGACTGCGCGAACCTCGCCGAGGTCCTGCACCGCACGCACAACGCCTGCCCGCGCCGTCACCAGCGCCTCGCGACGGTCGCCGGCGCGGGCTGCGCGGGACCCGTCACCGCCGTCGCCGTCGAGGAACTGCCCGACGGCACCGTCCAGGCCCTCCTCGCCCGGGGCGCCCGCCCCGCCACCCCGCTGGGCCGGCTCGGCGACGGCGAACTGCGCTACCTGGCCCTGGCGTTGACGCTGCTGACCGGCCCGGGCGTCTTCGCCATGGACCGGATCGCGGAGGTCCCGGACGCCATGCAGTGCCTCACGCTGCTCACCGACGACCTCGACCGCGGGCTCGACGCCCGGCAGACGGCGGCGCTGCTCGGGCTGGCCGCGACCATCGCCGCCGACGGCCACATCCGGCTCGTCGGCACCCTAGGCGAGGCCGGGGCGGCGGAGGCCCGGCGGGTTCCCGGAGTGACAGTGGTAGACCTGACCCCGTGACGGACACCGAACACGACGTGGCAGGGCTCCAGCGCCGCCTCGCCGACTTCGCGGCGGCGCGCGACTGGCAGCCCTACCACACGCCCAAGAACCTGGCGGCGGCACTCAGCGTCGAGGCGGCCGAACTCCTGGAGATCTTCCAGTGGTCGACACCCGAGCAGGCGGCTCGGGTGATGGACGACCCGGACACGGCCCACCGCGTGACGGACGAGGTCGCGGACGTCCTCGCGTACCTCCTCCAGTTCTGCCAGGTGCTGGGGATCGACCCGCTGGCCGCCCTCGCCGCCAAGATCGACCGGAACGAGCTCCGTTTCCCCGCCCGCAGAAGGGACGGAACGGGCGAGTCGGACAGCGATGGCGGCGACCGTCACTCTTCGGAGTGATCGCTTTCCCCTCATCGAGCCGCCTGTCCACAGATTTCCGAATTCCTCTGGTGCCGGGGCTCGCACGGCCTCACTCTGGGTAGTGGATTGAAGGGAAGGCGCGCGAAGGCACGTCGCACGAGCAAGTCGCACGAACGGGGGCGTAGTTGATGGAAGCGGAGCGGCTCGTCCAGGCCGGCCTGCGGGCACTGGCCGAGAGCGGGACGGCACACGACATCGTGGCGGAAGCCTGGCAGGCCCGGGCGCTCGCCGAGGCGATAGGGAGTCACCTCGCGCTGTGCGGCCCACGGGAGCTGCGCGGCGAGGCGCGGGGGCTCAGCGAGGCCGGGGAGGGGGAGGAGGAGTACCCGACGTGGGGCACGACCGGCCCCCGCGCCGCACGGCTCACCGAGGTCGGCGACCCGCGCTCGGCACTGACCGCGCTCGGCGAACTCCTCGGAGAGGTCGGCATCGCGCTCGTCGGGGTGGCCTCGGTCACCGACGACGAGGGACTGTACTGGCAGTGCATGGAGGCCATCGACGCCGCCGACGAGGCCGGGGACCGGGTACGGGGCATGCTCCGCCGGCTCGACGTACGCGAACAAACCCGGGCCCGCCCTCCCGACCCGCCGCGAGGCCGCGCCGACCCCCTCCCGGCCATCCCGCGCCCCGCCCACCGCTCCCCGGACCCCCCACCGGACGGGCCCCTCGGCGCCCCGGCCACCGGCGCCCCGCCCGCCGGGCTCGCGGCAACCGAGAACGTGGCCGTCGGCACCCCGGCCGCTGGCACGACCCCCCGCCCGGCCCCCGAGCCCGCGCGGGACCTTGACGGGGAGCGGGACCAGGGGCGGGGACTGGATGGGGGTCGGGAGCAGGGTCAGGGCCAGGACCGGGAGCAGGGCCAGGACCAGGGCCAGGGGGAGCACCGGGAGCGGGAACGCGACCGGGCCCGGGACCGGTGACGGTCCGGGGCCCGGGAAGCGGGAGGGAGGGGGCGGAACGGAGGGGGCGGCGTACCGCTACACGGCTCGCTCGCCGGCGGAAGGCCCGCCGGAGACGGACGGGTCCGAACCGAGACGGTCCACGGACGACTGGAGGTCCGCGTCCAGCTGGGAGAGGTCGGCGGAGAGCGCCGCCATCAGCTCCTCCATCTGCTGGAGCAGCCCCTTCGGGGCTCCGGGAGCCTGCTGCCCGGGCACGGACTGCGGCGCCTGCGGTTCGGGCAGGGCCTGCTCCGACGCGGCTTCCTGGGACATCGCGGCCTCCTCGACCCGGGCCCCGGCCGGCGCGGACGGGATCACGGGAGAAGAACGACGCACCGGCTGCTGCCGCCGGCGCGCGGGCCGGGCGGTCCGGCTCCGCCCGAGCCAACGACGACACCCGGACACGGTCACTGGCCAGCGGCGACCCGTCCCGCCCAGGGGGACGGATATTCACCCGACCGTGCCGGACGGCACGGCGCGCTGACGCGCGGCTTGACACGCACCCCACGGTGCAGGATGGAGGTATGGATCTTCGCATCTTCACAGAACCCCAGCAGGGCGCCGACTACGACACCCTCCTCCGGGTGGCCCGGGCCACCGAGGACCTCGGCTTCGACGCCTTCTTCCGCTCCGACCACTACCTGCGGATGGGCGCGGGCGACGGACTGCCCGGGCCGACCGACGCCTGGATCACCCTCGCGGGCCTCGCCCGCGAGACCCGGCGGATCCGCCTCGGCACCCTGATGACCGCCGCCACCTTCCGGCTGCCGGGCGTCCTGGCCATCCAGGTCGCCCAGGTCGACCGGATGTCCGGCGGACGGGTCGAACTCGGCCTGGGCGCGGGCTGGTTCGAGGAGGAGCACACCGCGTACGGCATCCCGTTCCCGAAGGAGAAGTTCAGCCGGCTGGAGGAGCAGCTGGAGATCGTCACGGGCCTGTGGGAGACCGAGACCGGCAAGACGTTCTCGTACGAAGGGAAGCACTACCGTCTCGCCGACTCGCCCGCGCTGCCCAAGCCCGCCCAGCGGAAGGTCCCGGTCCTCATCGGCGGGCACGGCGCGAGCCGCACGCCCCGGCTGGCGGCCCGGTTCGCGGACGAGTTCAACATGCCGTTCGCGTCGCTGGAGGACACCGAGCGGCAGTTCGGACGGGTCCGGGCCGCCGCCGCGGAGGCGGGCAGGGACGCCGGCGACCTCGTGTACTCCAACGCGCTGGTCGTCTGTGTCGGCAAGAACGACGCCGAGGTGGCGCGCCGTGCCGCCGCCATCGGCCGGGAGGTCGACGAACTCAAGGCCAACGGCCTCGCGGGCTCGCCCGCCGAGGTCGCCGACAAGCTCGGCCGCTACGCGGCGGTCGGCTCCTCCCGGGTCTACCTCCAGGTCCTCGACCTGGACGACCTGGACCACCTGGAGCTGATCTCCGCCGAGGTCGCTCCGCAGCTGGGCTGAGCCGATGGCACCGGTCCGGACGTTCGCCCAGGCGCTCGCCGACGGCGTGCTCGTCCTCGACGGCGGGCTCTCCAACCAGCTGGAGGCCCAGGGCTGCGACCTGTCGGACTACCTCTGGTCGGCGCGGCTGCTGGCCGACGCGCCCGAGCAGATCGAGGCGGCCCACGCCGCGTACGTCCGGGCCGGCGCCGAGGTGCTGATCACGAGCAGCTACCAGGCGACCTACGAGGGCTTCGCCCGCCGCGGCCTCGCCCGCGACGAGGCCACGACGCTGCTGACCCGCAGCGTCACCCTGGCCCGCCGCGCCGCCACGCGCCGGAGCGGCGAGGCCGGAGGAGGGACGCGGACAGGGACAGGGCAGGGGACGGGGACGGGGCAGGGGACAGGGTTGGGGTGGGGGACGGGGGAGGGTGGGGTGGGGGAGGGGCCCCCGGGGAGGCAGGGAAGCGGCGAAGGGCGGGCCGCGTGGGTGGCCGCCTCCGTGGGCCCCTACGGCGCCCTGCTCGCCGACGGCAGCGAGTACCGGGGGCGGTACGGGTTGTCGGTGGCACGGCTGGCGGCGTTCCATCGGCCGCGTGTCGAGGCGCTGGCGGCGGCGGGGCCGGACGTGCTGGCGCTGGAGACGGTGCCGGACGTCGTGGAGGCGGAGGCGCTGCTGCGGGCGGTCGAGGGGTGCGGGGTGCCGGTGTGGCTGTCGTACACCGTCGCCGGCGGGCGGACCCGGGCCGGGCAGGGGCTCGCGGAGGCGTTCGCGGTCGCGGCGGGGAACGCGCAGGTCGTCGCCGTCGGGGTGAACTGCTGTGACCCGGTGGAGGCCGGTGACGCCGTCGCGGCGGCCGTCGCCGCGACCGGCCTCCCGGCGGTCGTGTACCCGAACAGCGGGGAGCGCTGGGACGCCGGGGCGCGCGGCTGGCGGGGTGCGCCCGCGTTCGGTCCGGCCGCCGCGCCCCGGCTGGCCGCCGCGTGGACGGCGGCGGGCGCCCGGCTCGTCGGCGGCTGCTGCCGGGTCGGCCCCGCGACGATCGCCGCGCTCGCCGGGCGGGTTCCGGGGGAGGACGCCCGGTAGACCTCCGCCGAGCGCCGTGGCCGAGCCCCGCGGCCGGGGCCGGCCACCGGTAGGTCGGTGAACCCACAGGACCGTCCCCGTAGCCCCCCGGGGCCGCGGCGAAAATGCCTGGTTGTCGCGGGGAGGGGCGCTCATACTCGGGCGTGTGTTCTTGACGATCAGTACGACCGGCAGCCCGGAGCGTCCCGCGACCGATCTCGGTTTTCTGCTGCACAAGCATCCCGAGCGGGCGCAGGCGTTCTCGACCGCGCACGGCACCGCGCACGTGCTCTACCCGGAGGCGACGGCGGAGCGGTGCACCGCGGCGCTGCTGCTGGAGGTGGACCCCGTGGCGCTGGTGCGCCGGGGGAAGGGCAAGGGCCGGGGCGGTGCGCCGGACGCGGCGCTCGCGCAGTACGTGAACGACCGGCCGTACGCCGCGTCGTCGCTGCTCGCGGTCGCGCTCGCGCAGGTCTTCAAGACGGCGCTGCACGGGGTGTGCCGGGCGCTGCCCGAGCGGGCGGCGGAGGCGCTGCCGCTGCGGATCGAGGTGCCGGTGCTGCCCGCGCGCGGCGGACCGGAGCTGGTGCGGGAGCTGTTCGGGCCGCTGGGGTGGACGACGGTGGACGCCGAACCGGTCGCGCTGGACGCGGAGTTCCCCGAGTGGGGCGATTCGCGGTACGTGCGGCTGGTGCTGGAGAGCGAGCGGCTGCGGCTGGCGGAGGCGCTGAACCAGCTGTACGTGCTGCTGCCCGTCCTCGACGACGCCAAGCACTACTGGGTGGCGCCCGACGAGGTGGACAAGCTGCTGCGGGCCGGGGACGGCTGGCTGGCGGCCCATCCGCGGCGGGAGCTGATCACCACCCGCTATCTGTCGCGCCGCCGGAGCCTCGCCCGCGAGGCGTCGGAGCGGCTGGAACTGGTCCGGCTGGCGGAGGCCGACGGGCTCGACGTCGAGGACGTCGACAACGCCGTGGACGAGGCCCGCGACACCGAGCAGCGGCCGGTGCCGCTCGCCGAGCACCGGCGCGCCGCGATCCTGGCCGCCCTGCGGTCGGCGGGCGCCGCCCGGGTCCTCGATCTGGGCTGCGGGCAGGGCCAGTTGGTGCAGGAGCTGCTGAAGGACGTGCGGTTCACCGAGATCGTCGGGGTGGACGTGTCGGTGCGGGCGCTGACGGTGGCGGCGCGCCGGCTGCGGCTGGACCGGCTGGGTGAGCGGCAGGCCGCGCGGGTGAAGCTGGTGCAGGGCTCGCTGGCGTACACGGACAAGCGGCTGGGCGGGTACGACGCGGCGGTGCTGAGCGAGGTGATCGAGCACCTGGACCTGCCGCGGCTGCCGGCGCTGGAGTTCGCGGTGTTCGGTTCGGCCCGGCCCCGTACGGTCGTCGTGACCACGCCGAACGTCGAGTACAACGTGCGCTGGGAGTCGCTGCCCGCCGGGCACGCCCGGCACGCGGACCACCGGTTCGAGTGGACCCGGGCGGAGTTCCGGGAGTGGGCCGGGGGCGTGGCGGGGCGGTACGGGTACGGGGTGGAGTTCGCGCCGGTCGGGGCGGACGACCCGGAGGTGGGGGCGCCGACGCAGATGGCGGTGTTCACCCGTGCAGAGAACGACGACCGGACCGCGAACGAGGACCGGACCGCGCACGACGACCGGACCGTGCACGACGACCGGACCGCGAACGGCGACGACAGGAAGAAGGAGGGCGCGGCATGAGCGACGACCGTGCGGCCGGCGTGACGGCCGTGGCCGAGGAGCGGCGCAGGGTGCTGCCCGTCACCGATCTGTCCCTCGTCGTGCTCGTCGGCGCGACGGGTTCCGGCAAGTCGTCGTTCGCGCGGCGGCACTTCAAGCCGACCGAGGTGGTGTCCTCGGACTTCTGCCGGGGGCTCGTCGCGGACGACGAGAACGACCAGTCGGCGTCCCGGGACGCGTTCGACGTGCTGCACTACATCGTCGGCAAGCGGCTGGCCGCGGGCCGGCTGACGGTCGTCGACGCGACCAACGTGCAGCGGGAGGCGCGGCGGCAGCTGGTGGAGCTGGCGCGGGCGCACGACGTGCTGCCGATCGCGATCGTGCTGGACCTGCCGGAGCGGGTCTGCCGGGAGCGGAACGCGCTGCGCGCCGACCGGGCCGGGATGCCTCCGCACGTGATCGGCCGTCACCGGCGGGAGCTGCACCGGGGGTTGAAGGGGCTGGAGCGGGAGGGGTTCCGCAAGGTCCACGTCCTGCGGTCGGCGGAGGAGGTGGACGCGGCGGAGGTCCGGCTGGAGCGCCGGTTCAACGATCTGCGGCACCTGACGGGCCCGTTCGACATCATCGGTGACGTCCACGGCTGCCGGAGCGAGCTGGAGACGCTGCTCGGCCGGCTCGGTTACGTGGACGGGGTGCACCCGGAGGGGCGTACGGCGGTGTTCGTCGGCGACCTGGTCGACCGGGGGCCGGACTCGCCGGGCGTGCTGCGCCGGGTGATGGGCATGGTGGAGTCCGGGAACGCGCTGTGCGTGCCGGGCAACCACGAGAACAAGCTGGGACGCTGGCTGAAGGGCCGGAACGTCCAGCGGACCCACGGTCTCGCCGAGACGATCGAGCAGCTGGAGCGGGAGCCGGACGAGTTCCGCGAGCGGGTGCGGGCGTTCATCGACGGTCTGGTGAGCCACTACGTCCTGGACGACGGGAAGCTGGTGGTCTGCCACGCCGGTCTGCCGGAGAAGTACCACGGGCGGACGTCGGGCCGGGTGCGGTCGCACGCGCTGTACGGCGACACCACCGGGGAGACCGACGAGTTCGGGCTGCCGGTGCGCTACCCGTGGGCGGAGGAGTACCGGGGGCGGGCGACGGTCGTGTACGGGCACACGCCGGTGCCGACCACGTCCTGGGTCAACAACACGATCTGCCTGGACACGGGCGTGGTGTTCGGCGGGCGGATGACGGCGCTGCGCTGGCCGGAGCGCGAGCTGGTCGACGTGCCGGCCGAGCGGGTCTGGTACGAGCCGGTGCGTCCGCTGGCGTCGGAGGCGCCGGGCGGGCACCAGGGCCGGCCGCTGGACCTGGCCGACGTGCACGGGCGGCGGACGGTGGAGACGCGGCACCTGGGCAAGGTGGCGGTGCGGGAGGAGAACGCGGCGGCGGCCCTGGAGGTCATGAGCCGGTTCGCGGTCGATCCGCGGCTGCTCGCGTACCTGCCGCCGACGATGGCGCCGACGCCGACCGCGAGGGCGGAGGGCTTCCTGGAGCATCCGGCGGAGGCGTTCGCCCAGTACCGGGCGGACGGTGTCGAGCGGGTCGTGTGCGAGGAGAAGCACATGGGTTCGCGGGCGGTGGCGCTGGTCTGCCGGGACGCGGACGCGGCCCGGGAGCGGTTCGGCGTGGACGGGCCGACGGGCGCGCTGCACACGCGTACGGGCCGGGCGTTCTTCGACGACGACGCCGCCACCGAGGAGGTCCTGGCGCGGCTGCGGACGGCGATCGGCGCGGCCGGGCTGTGGGAGGAGCTGGACACCGACTGGCTGCTGCTGGACGGCGAGTTGATGCCGTGGTCGCTGAAGTCGGGCGGGCTGCTGCGGCACCAGTACGCGGCGGTCGGCGCGGCGGCCGGGGCCGTGTTCCCGGAGGCCGTACGGGCGCTGGAGGCGGCGGCCGGGCGCGGTGTCGAGGGCCTGGACGGGCTGCTGGCCGCGCAGCGCGAACGGGCGGCGGACGCGGGCGCGTTCACCGAGGCGTACCGGCGGTACTGCTGGCCGACGGAGGGACTGGACGGGGTGCGGTTCGCGCCGTTCCAGCTGCTCGCCGTGCGCGGCCGGACGCTCGCGGACGTGCCGCACGACGTGCAGCTCGGGTGGCTGGACCGGCTCGTGGAGCACGATCCGGCGGGGCTGCTCCAGGTGACGCGGCGGATCGTCGTCGACACCGGCGACGAGGCGTCCGTCCGCGCGGGCACCGACTGGTGGCTGGAGCTGACCGGCGCCGGCGGCGAGGGCATGGTGGTGAAGCCGCTGGCGGCGCTGGTGAAGGACGGCTCGGGCCGTCCGCTGCAGCCGGGCGTGAAGGTGCGCGGCCGGGAGTACCTGCGGATCGTGTACGGCCCCGAGTACACGCGTCCGGAGAACCTGGCGCGGCTGCGGGAGCGGCACCTCGGGCACAAGCGCTCGCTGGCGCTCCGGGAGTACGCGCTCGGCCTGGAGGCGCTGGAGCGCCTGGCGGCGGGCGAGCCGCTGTGGCGGGTGCACGAAGCGGTGTTCGCGGTCCTGGCCCTGGAGTCGGAGCCGGTGGACCCGCGGCTGTAGCGCGGGCGTACGTGGGGCCCGGCCCGTAAGCGAGCCCGGCCCGGGTCCTACGCGCGGGCCCGGCCCGTACGCCAAGCCCAGCCCGTACGCCAGGCCCGGGGTCGCACGCCTGCCCCCTCGCGGAATTCGGTCGTGCGCGTGCCACGCGTACGGCCGTCCGCTCCGTCAGGATGGGCGCATGGGATTCCATGTCGACTCCGAGACCGGCCGGCTCCGCCGCGTGATCCTCCACCGCCCCGATCTGGAGCTGAAGCGGCTGACCCCGTCCAACAAGGACGCCCTGCTCTTCGACGACGTGCTGTGGGTGCGGCGGGCCCGCCAGGAGCACGACGGCTTCGCGGACGTGCTGCGCGACCGGGGCGTCGAGGTGCATCTCTTCGGCGATCTGCTGCGGGAGGCGCTGGAGGTGCCGGCGGCGCGGGCGCTGGTCCTCGACCGGGTTTTCGACGAGAAGGAGTACGGGCCGCTGGCGGCCGATCACCTGCGGGCCGCGTTCGACTCGATGGACACGGCGGCGCTGGTGGAGGCGCTGGTCGGCGGGATGACGAAGCGTGAGTTCCTGGCGGGGCACCGGGAGCCGACGTCGGTCCGTTTCCACGCGCTCGAACTGGACGACTTCGTCCTCGGTCCGCTGCCGAACCACCTCTTCACCCGGGACACGTCGGCGTGGATCTACGACGGGGTGTCGATCAACGCGATGAAGTGGCCGGCGCGACAGCGGGAGACGGTCCACTTCGAGGCGATCTACAAGCACCATCCGCTGTTCACGGGGCCGGAGGCGGGGCCGTTCCACCACTGGTCGGAGGGGCAGTCGGACTATCCGTCGACGATCGAGGGCGGGGACGTGCTCGTCATCGGGAACGGCGCGGTGCTCATCGGGATGAGCGAGCGGACCACGCCGCAGGCGGTGGAGATGCTGGCGCGGGGCCTGTTCGCGGCGGGTTCGGCGCGGTCGATCGTGGCGCTGGACATGCCGAAGCGGCGGGCGTTCATGCATCTGGACACGGTGATGACGATGGTGGACGGTGACACGTTCACCCAGTACGCGGGTCTCGGGATGCTGCGCTCGTACACGATCGAGCCGGGTGACGATGGGCAGGCGCTGCGGGTGACCGACCACCCGCCGGAGCAGATGCACAGCGCGATCGCGGCGGCGCTGGGGCTCCAGGACGTGCGGGTGCTGACGGCGACGCAGGACGTGCACGCGGCGGAGCGGGAGCAGTGGGACGACGGGTGCAACGTGCTGGCGGTGGAGCCGGGGGTGGTGGTGGCGTACGAGCGGAACGTCACGACCAACACGCATCTGCGGAAGCAGGGCATCGAGGTGATCGAGATCCCTGGGAGCGAGCTGGGGCGGGGGAGGGGCGGGCCGCGCTGCATGAGCTGCCCGGTGGTGCGGGACCCGGTGTGACGGACGGACCCTCCCCCCGGTCTGTATATACATGCTGTCTTACGTATAGACTTCCAGGGTTCCGTCGCGCGCCGCGCCGTCCCGCACCGCCGCGCGCCCGCACCGCCCGTCCCGACGACCGTACCCACCCAGGAGCGCCCGCCATGGCCCTTGACCTCTCCGGCCGCCACTTCCTCAAGGAGCTGGACTTCACCGCAGAGGAGTTCCGCGGTCTGGTCGACCTCGCCGCCGAGCTGAAGGCCGCCAAGAAGGCGGGCGCCGAGGTGCAGCGGCTGCGCGGCCGGAACATCGCGCTGATCTTCGAGAAGACCTCCACCCGTACCCGCTGCGCCTTCGAGGTCGCCGCCGCCGACCAGGGCGCCTCCACCACCTACCTCGACCCGTCCGGCTCCCAGATGGGCCACAAGGAGTCGGTGCGGGACACCGCCCGCGTCCTCGGCCGCATGTTCGACGGCATCGAGTACCGCGGCGACAGCCAGGCCACCGTCGACGAGCTGGCCGCCTTCGCCGGCGTGCCCGTCTACAACGGCCTGACCGACGACTGGCACCCCACCCAGATGCTCGCCGACGTGCTCACCATGACCGAGCACAGCGCCAAGCCGCTGGAGCGGATCAGCTTCGCCTACCTCGGCGACGCCCGCTTCAACATGGGCAACTCCTACCTCGTCACCGGCGCCCTGCTCGGCATGGACGTGCGGATCGTGGCGCCCCGGGCGTACTGGCCGGCCGAGGAGGTCGTCGCCGCCGCGAACGAGCTGGCCGACAAGAGCGGCGCCACCCTCACCCTCACCGAGTCCGTCCTCGACGGCGTCCGGGGCGTCGACTTCGTCGTCACCGACGTGTGGGTCTCGATGGGCGAGCCCAAGGAGGTGTGGGACGAGCGGATCGCCGCCCTCGCCCCGTACGCCGTCACCATGGAGGTCCTACGGGACACCGGGAACCCGGACGTCAAGTTCATGCACTGCCTGCCCGCGTACCACGACCTCGGCACGAAGGTCGCCCGCGAGGTCCACGAGCGGTACGGGCTCACCGAGCTGGAGGTCACCGACGAGGTCTTCGAGTCGGCGCACTCGGTGGTCTTCGACGAGGCGGAGAACCGGCTGCACACCATCAAGGCGGTCCTCGTCGCGACCCTGGCCGGACCGGCATAGCTTTGCGCCCGATTGGGTGAATATGCGCGCGGGGGTCTACCATCGCATCGTTCAGGGGGGTCCGGGCACTTTGCCCGGACCCCCCTGACGCGTGCGCCCATCCGGCGCGCGCCCGCACGACGCCCGAGAACGAGAGAACCCGCCCGCATGTCCTCGCGGATCAAATCCCCCCAGCAGCTCATCGCCGAATCGGGCGCCGACCTCGAAGGCCACAGCCTCCAGCGCACCATGGGCCTCTTCCAGCTCGTGTGCTTCGGCGTCGGGGCGATCGTCGGCACCGGCATCTTCGTCGGCCTCGCCGACAGCGTCGCCGAGGCCGGCCCCGCCGTCGTCGTCTCCTTCGTCCTCGCCGCCCTCACCTGCGTCTTCACCGCGTTCTCCTTCGCGGAGCTGGGCGGCGCCATCCCGGTCTCCGGCTCCTCCTACTCGTTCGCGTACGCCAGCCTCGGCGAGCGGGCCGCCTTCCTCGTCGGCTGGTGCCTGCTGCTGGAGTACGGCGTCTCCGTCTCCGCGGTCGCCGTCGGCTGGAGCGAGTACCTCGACGAACTGCTGCACAGCGTCACCGGCCTCCGGCTGCCCGAGGCGCTCACCGCCGGGCCCGCCGAGGGCGGCGTGGTCAACCTCCCCGCCGTCGTCGTCATCCTCATGGCCGCCACCCTGCTCGTGCGCGGCGTCCGGGAGAGCGCCCGCGCCACCGCCGCCATGTCGGTCCTCAAGATCGGCATCCTGGTCGTCTTCTGCGCGATCGGCTTCTCCGCCTTCCAGGCCGGGCACCTCTCGCCGTTCGCCACCGAGGGCATGGGCGGCATCACGGCCGGCGCCTCGGTCGCCTTCTTCTCGTACATCGGCTTCGACGCCATCACCACCGCCGGCGAGGAGGTCCGCGACCCGCGCCGGAACGTCCCGCTGGCCATCCTCATCTGCATCGGCGTCGTCACCGTGCTCTACTGCGCCGTCGCCCTCGCCGCGATCGGCGCGCTCGGCGCCGGCGAGGTCGCCGACAAGCCGGCCGCGCTCTCCCTCGTCGTCGACCAGGTCACCGGCTCCTCCGTCGGCGGCGGGATCATCGCCTTCGGCGCGGTCGTCGCGATCGCCTCCGTCGTCCTCGCCGTGATGTACGGCCAGACCCGCATCCTGATGGCGATGTCCCGCGACGGCCTGATGCCCCGGATCCTCGAACGGGTCTCCCCGAAGACCTCGACGCCCGTCGCCAACACCTGGATCGTCGCCGCCGTCTTCGCCGTCCCGGCCGCCTTCGCCCCGCTCGACGTCGTCGTCGGCCTCACCACCATCGGCACCCTCGCGATCATGGCCGTGGTCAACCTCGCGGTGCTCGTGCTGCGCCGCCGCGAACCCGGCCTCGCCCGCTCGTTCACCGTGCCGCTGTACCCGCTGAGCCCGGTCCTCGGCATCGGCTTCTGCCTCTACCTCATCTGGGGCACCGGCTGGCGCACCTGGCTGGTCTTCGCGTGCTTCCTCGTGGCCGGATCCGTGCTGTACGCCGTCTACGGGCGCCGCCACTCCCGCCTCGCGGTCACGCCCGGGGACGGCTCCGCTGGGAAGGCACCCGCGGGAGCGTGAACCAGACCGCCTTGCCGCGCGGGGTCGGCCGGTGGCCGCAGCCGCTGCTGAGCGCCCGGATCAGCAGCAGCCCGCGGCCGTGCTCCTGCCACGGGTCGACCTCGGCGTCCGGGCCCGGGCACTCCAGCTGCCCCGGGCGGGCCGGATCGGGGTCGTGCACCTCGATCTGACAGCCGCCGGGCGCGGCGAACAGCTCCACGACCAGCTCGATGGGCCCGTCGCCCGAGGTGTGCTCGACCGCGTTGGCCACCAGTTCGGCGGTGAGCAGCTCGGCCGTGTCGCGGTCCGGCCGGCCGGACGCGGCGGGGGCGAGCTCGTCGAGCGCGGTACGCACCAGGGCGCGGGCCAGCGGGACGGCGGCGGTGGTACGGGGCAGGGAGACGCGCCGGCACGCTCCGGGCGCGTCGGACACCGGGCCGGTGGCGTCGGTCATGGGGGCGGGCTCCCTTGGCCGGGGGTGAGGGGCGGGCTGCCCGCCCCGGAGGGGGGTGGGGCGCCGTCGGCGCGACGCCCGGGGCGTCTCGCACAACGTCCTGGTTTAAACCATAAAGGGGGAGCGGTTTCCGGCCACAGAGACCCCCCTCCCGACCTCCACGGGACCGAGGCCCCGCCCGCCCGGGACCTACGCGGGTCCGCCCGTCAGGTCCTTCTCCACGGCGCGTACGTGCTCCGCTCCCCGCTCCCACAGCAGCTCGTGCAGCTCGGCGAAGACCTCCGCGGACCGGCGGCCCGGCCACCGCGCGGGCAGCAGCTCGGCCGGCAGCACCGGGTCCGCGTACGGCAGCCGCCGCCACGAGTCCAGGGCCAGGAGGTAGGCGCGGTAGGCGTCCCCGTCCGTCCCCGGGGCCTCGCGCCACGCCGCCAGGACCGGCTCCTGGCCGGCCAGGAACTCCTCGTGCAGCCGCGCGATCGCCGGCAGGTCCCACCAGCGGGCCACCGCCTCCGCCGTGACCGTGTAGCCCAGGTGCTCGCCGCGGAAGAAGTCCACGTACGCGGAGAGGCCCAGCCGCTCCAGGGCGTGGCGGGTCTCCTCGTACAGCCGGGCCGGCGCGATCCACACGCCCGGCGCCGCCGTCCCGAAGCCGAGCCGGCCGAGCCGGGAGCGCAGCAGGTGGCGCTTGTGCCGCTCCTGTTCCGGGACCGAGAAGACCGCGAGGACCCAGCCGTCCGCGAGCGACGGCTCGGTGCGCGCGTAGATCCGCCGGTCGCCGTCCTCCAGGAGCCGCCGGGCGTCGTCGGAGAGCGCGTACCCGGCCGCGCCGTCGGGGGTGCGGCGCGGCAGCAGCAGCCCGCGCCGCTTCAGCCGGGACACCGAGGAGCGCACCGACGGGGCGTCGACGCCGACCGCGGCGAGCAGCCGGATCAGCGCGGCGACCGGCATCGGCGTCCCCTCGGACGGACGGCCGTAGGCGCCGTAGAGGGAGACGATCAGGGAACGGGGGGTGTGCTGCTCGGCCACGTGATCACTTTAGGCCGTGGCGGGCGGCCGGACCGGCCTCCGGTCCCGTGCGGTCGCGCAGCCGGTGGCGCTGGAGCTTGCCGGTGGCGGTGCGCGGCAGGTCGTCGACGAAGACGACCGCGCGGGGCGACTTGTACGGGTCGAGGCGGGCGCGGACGTACGAGCGCAGCGCGGCGGCGGTGGCCGCGTCGCGCGGCACTCCGTCGCGCACCACCGCGTAGGCGACGACGGCCTGGCCGCGCAGCGGGTCGGGGCGGCCCACCACCGCCGTGTCGAGGACGTCCGGGTGGCCGAGCAGCACCTCCTCCACCTGGGGCCCGGCGATGGTGTACCCGGCCGAGATGATCATGTCGTCGGCGCGCGAGACGTACCGGAAGTGCCCGTCGGGCTCGCGGACGTACCGGTCGCCGGTGATGTTCCAGCCGTGCCGTACGTACTCCGTCTGCCGGGGGTCGGCCAGATAGCGGCAGCCGACCGGGCCGCGCACCGCGAGCAGCCCCTCGCGCCCGTCGGGGACGGGCCGGCCGTCCGGGCCGAGGACGGCGGCCCGCCAGCCCGGCACCGGGCGGCCGGTGGTGCCGGGGCGGCTGTCGGCGTCGGCGGCGGCGACGACGATGTGCAGGAGCTCGGTGGTGCCGAGGCCGTTGACGATCCGGAGCCCGGTCCTGGCGTACCAGCCGGTCCAGACGGCGTCCGGCAGGTTCTCGCCCGCCGACACGCAGCGGCGCAGCGAGGACAGGTCGGCGGGGGAGCCCGCGTCCAGCAGGTCCAGCATCACGCGGTACGCGGTGGGCGCGGTGAAGAGCACCGAGACCCGGTGCCGGCCGATCGCGGCGAGCAGCTGCTGCGGCCCGGCCCGGTCGAGCAGGACGGCGGCGGCGCCGGCCCGCAGCGGGAAGACGAGCAGCCCGCCGAGGCCGAACGTGAAGGCGAGCTGCGGGGAGCCGGCGAAGACGTCGTCCGGGCGGGGCCGCAGCACCTGCGCGGAGAAGGTGTCGGCGGCGGCCAGCACGTCCCGGTGGAAGTGGACGCAGCCCTTGGGCCGGCCGGTGGTGCCGGACGTGAAGGCGATCAGCGCCACGTCGTCGGCGGCGGTGTCCGCGGCCCGGAACGGGCGGGCGGGCCCGCGCCCGGCGCGGGCGAGGAGGTCGCCGGGGCCGTCGCCGCCGTACGGGACGATCCTCAGGCCCGGGACGCGGGCGGCCCGCAGCTCCGCGAGCGCGTCGGCGGCGCACAGGGCCAGCGAGCAGGCGGCCGTCCCCGCGGCGAACGCGAGCTCGCCGGCCCGCTGCTGCGCCGTGACGGCGACGGCGACCCCGCCGGCCTTCACGACCGCGAGCCAGCAGGCGGCGAGCCACGGCGACGTGGGCCCGCGCAGCAGGACCCGGTGGCCGGGCCGGAGCCCCAGCTCGCCGGTGAGCACGTGGGCGATCCGGTCGACGTGCGCGCGCAGCTCCCCGTAGCTCCAGGTGCCGCCCTCGCCGTCGTGGAAGGCGGGCCGCCCGGCGCCGAACCGTTCCGCCGTCGCGTCGACGAGTTCGGCGGCGCAGTTGAGCCGTGCGGGGTAGGCGAGCCCGGGCAGCTCGAAGAGCAGCCGGGGCCACTGGGCGGCGGGCGGCAGCCGGTCGCGGGCGAACCGGTCCTCGTGCCCGGAGGGCGTCAGCTCCATGGCCACCGCCCGCGGTGGGAGGGGGCGGGGCGGCGTCCGACACCCGACCGACGTATCGTAGAGCTGACGGAGGTCACCGATCCGCGACACGGCGGCGTCACCGCACCGCCGGTTCCGGGCCGGTGGCGGCGACCGGGGCGACGCCCGGGGGCGTCGGAGAGGTCCCACATGGCGGCATTCTCACCCGGCCCGTGGCACTGGGCCCGGCGGACTGGCCCATACGAGGCCCGGGCCGTGACCGCTCAACTCCACCGGCCCTCGGGGCGGATGGCGGCGCAGGGCCCGTCCGGCGGGCAGGTGCTCGGGCGGCCAGATGATCGACTGGTCGCGACCGGGGGCCGGGCTTAGGGTCGAAAGGTGGACCGACCGGCCCACGGCCCCTGCGGTGAGGGCGCGACGCGCCATGAACGAACATGAGTAGCACACCGAAGCGGACGACCCCGGCGGTGGATTCCACTCCCACCCGCACGGGCGACGGCAAGGGCATCGCCCTGTTCGTCATCGCCTCCTGCCAGCTGATGGTCGTCCTGGACATCACCATCGTCAACATCGCGCTCCCGGACATCCAGAGAGCCCTCGACTTCTCGACCACCAGCCTCTCCTGGGTGGTCAACGCCTACACGCTGACCTTCGGCGGACTGCTGCTGCTCGGCGGGCGGTTCGGCGACATCCTCGGCAGGCGCCGGGTCTTCGTCTTCGGCGTCCTGCTGTTCGGACTCGCCTCCCTGCTCGGTGGGTTCGCGCAGGAGTCGTGGCAACTCCTCGCGGCGCGCGCCCTCCAGGGCGTCGGCGGCGCGATCGCCTCGCCGACGTCGCTGTCGCTCATCACGACCACCTTCGAGGAAGGCCCGGAACGCACCCGGGCGTTCGGGGTGTTCGCGGGCGTGTCGGCGGGCGGCGGAGCGATCGGCCTGCTCGCGGGCGGCGTGCTCGTCGAATGGCTCGACTGGCGCTGGATCTTCTTCGTGAACGTACCGATCGCCCTGATGATCGCGATCCTGACGCCCCGTCACGTACGGGAGTCCGAACGACATCCCGGCCACTTCGACCTGGCGGGCGCGCTGACGTCGACGCTCGGCATGGTGGCGCTGGTCTACGGCTTCATCCGGGCCGCGCAGGAGGGCTGGAGCGACCCGTGGACGATCGCCTCGTTCTGCGTGGCGGTGGTGCTACTGGCCGTGTTCGTCCTGGTGGAACGCCGCAGCCGGCAGCCGATCACCCCGCTGCACATGTTCGCGGACCGCAACAGGGCGGGCACGTACGGCATGATGCTCTGCCTGGCGGCGGCGATCTTCGGGATGTTCTTCTTCCTGACGCTCTTCGTGCAGCAGGTGCTCGGCTTCTCCCCGCTGGAGGCGGGCCTGGCGTTCCTGCCGGTGAGCGCGGTGATCGCGGTCGTGGCCGGCGTCACCTCGCAGCTCCTCCCGAGGTTCGGCCCGAAACCCTTCATGGTGCTGGGCGCCCTGTGCCTGGCGGTCGGCCTCTCCTGGCTGACGCTGACGGACGTGCACTCGACCTACGCGGGCTCGATCCTCGGCCCGATGCTGGTCTTCAGCGCCGGCATGGGCCTGATGTTCGTGTCGCTGACCCTGATGGCCCTCTCCAACGTCGAGCCCGCCGAGTCCGGCGCCGCCTCCGGCCTCCTCAACGCGACCCAGCAGGTGGGCGGTTCGCTCGGCCTGTCGATCCTGGTCACCGTCTTCGGCACCGCCAGCCGCAACGAGGCCGACGACCAGGTCCCGGCCTTCCTCTCCCAGGCGAACCCCGCCGAAAAGGCCCGCTTCGCCGAAACCGGCCAACTCCCGCCCCCCTGGGGCGACGAGGTCCTCACCGCGGGCGTCTCCGCCGGCTTCATCGTCGCCGCCGCCTTCGCCCTGGTGGCCCTCCTGATAGCCCTCTTCGCCATCCAGGTCCGCCCCTCGGACATCGAACGCCTGAAGGGCGGGGGGATGATGCCGGGCGGCTGACGCCCGGCACCGATCGTCCAGCGGTTCTAGATGTCCCGGAAGATCTCGATCTGGGCGCCGATCGAGTTCAGGCGTTCCGCCAGGTCCTCGTAGCCGCGGTTGATGACGTAGACGTTGCGGAGGACCGAGGTGCCTTCGGCGGCCATCATCGCCAGGAGGACGACGACGGCGGGGCGGAGGGCCGGGGGGCACATCATCTCGGCGGCGCGCCAGCGGGTGGGGCCTTCGACCAGGACGCGGTGGGGGTCGAGGAGCTGGAGGCGGCCGCCGAGGCGGTTGAGGTCCGTGAGGTAGATGGCGCGGTTGTCGTAGACCCAGTCGTGGATGAGGGTCTGGCCCTGCGCGGTGGCCGCGATGGCCGCGAAGAAGGGGACGTTGTCGATGTTGAGGCCCGGGAAGGGCATGGGGTGGATCTTGTCGATCGGCGCCTCCAGCTTGGAGGGGCGGACCGTCAGGTCGACCAGGCGGGTGCGGCCGTTGTCGGCGGCGTACTCGGCCGAGCGGTCGTGGTCGAGGCCCATCTCCTCCAGGACCGCGAGCTCGATCTCCAGGAACTCGATCGGCACCCGGCGGATCGTCAGCTCGGACTCGGTGACGACGGCCGCGGCGAGCAGGCTCATCGCCTCGACCGGGTCCTCGGAGGGGGAGTAGTCGACGTCGACGTCGATCTCGGGGACGCCGTGCACGGTGAGGGTGGTGGTGCCCACGCCGTCGACGCGGACGCCCAGCGCCTCCAGGAAGAAGCAGAGGTCCTGGACCATGTAGTTGGAGGAGGCGTTGCGGATGACCGTGACGCCGTCGTGGCGGGCGGCGGCCAGCAGCGCGTTCTCGGTCACCGTGTCGCCGCGCTCGGTCAGGACGATCGGGCGGTCGGGGGCGACGGCCTTCTCGACCTGCGCGTGGTACAGGCCCTCGGTGGCGGTGATGTCCAGGCCGAAGCGGCGCAGCGCGATCATGTGCGGCTCGATCGTGCGCGTACCGAGGTCGCAGCCGCCGGCGTACGGCAGCTTGAAGCGGTCCATGCGGTGCAGCAGCGGGCCGAGGAACATGATGATGGAGCGGGTGCGGATGGCGGCCTCGGCGTCGATGGACTCCATGTCCAGCTCGGCCGGCGGCACGATCTCCAGGTCCACGCCGTCGTTGATCCAGCGGGTGCGGACGCCGATGGAGTTCAGGACCTCCAGGAGGCGGAACACCTCCTCGATGCGGGCGACCCGGCGCAGCACCGTGCGGCCCTTGTTGAGGAGCGTGGCGCAGAGCAGGGCGACGCAGGCGTTCTTGCTGGTCTTGACGTCGATCGAGCCGGAGAGCCGGCGGCGGCCGACGACGCGGAGGTGCATCGGACCGGCGTAGCCCAGGGACACGATCTCGCTGTCGAGCGCCTCGCCGATGCGGGCGATCATCTCAAGGCTGATGTTCTGGTTGCCGCGCTCGATGCGGTTGACCGCGCTCTGGCTGGTGGCCAGGGCCTCGGCGAGCTGCGTCTGAGTCCAGCCACGGTGCTGCCGGGCGTCACGGATGAGCTTGCCGATGCGTACGAGGTAGTCGTCTGCCATGCCGTCACGTTATCTCAGATATGAGATGTGGCGATCATCGGGGTGCGCCGTACGGGTGACATGTCGTTATTTGTGAGGCTATCGGACCGGTGCGGGTCACGCCGGGAGGTCGAGCGCCGTGGGGTGTCGCGGCTCGTACAGGGGGAGTTCGGTGCCGCTCGGCAGCCGTACCGCCGCCAGCAGGCCCCAGCCCTGGTCGGTGATGGCCCGTGAGATCTCCGCGCCCTTGTCCTCCAGGGCGGTGAGGGTACGGGTGAGGTCCTCGCACATCAGATAGACCTCGTGCTTCGGCTCGGCCTCGGTCGGGTGGACCGCGATCTCGGCGGGCGGCAGCCGGAACACCAGCCAGCCCCGTCCGGCGTCCACGTGCGGGAAGCCGACGACGTCCCGCAGGAAGGCCCGGTCGGCCTCCGCGTCCCGGGTGTACAGAATCACGTGCGCGCCGCTGAACATGCCCCGATCCTCGGCCCGCCCCGGCACCCCGGCAACGCGCGCGCGGCCGGACGGGTGGGCCCCCGGGGGTGCCGGTGGTGTGCGGGACCGCTGGTGGGGCGCGGGGCTGGCCGGTGGCGCTGTATGCCGGGCCGGGTACGGGGCCGGCCGGCGCCGCTGTACGCCGGGTGTATGCCGGGCCGGGCGTGGAGCCCCCGCTGCCGCCGCGCCTCCGTCCGCGCCACGGCACATCCACCCCCGCCCAGGCATGACCGATCGGCGGGGATGCACTAGAGTTATCTCGACATCGAGATAACTGCTTACGGCGCACCGTGGCCGCCAGGTCGGTAAGGGTTACCTAACTTAGCCTTACCTTAGCGGATCGGCGAGGAGCCGTGGCGGCAGCATGACGGTAGTACGCGCACATTGATGAAGGAGACTGTCGTGTCGGCGAACAGCTTCGACGCCCGCAGCACGCTGCGCGTGGGCGACGAGTCGTACGAGATCTTCCGGCTGGACAAGGTGGAGGGCTCCGCGCGCCTTCCCTACAGCCTGAAGGTCCTCCTGGAGAACCTGCTCCGCACCGAGGACGGCGCGAACATCACCGCCGACCACATCCGGGCCCTCGGCGGCTGGGACTCGCAGGCCCAGCCGAGCCAGGAGATCCAGTTCACGCCGGCGCGCGTGATCATGCAGGACTTCACCGGTGTGCCCTGTGTCGTCGACCTCGCCACCATGCGCGAGGCCGTCGCGGCGCTCGGCGGCGACCCGGCGAAGATCAACCCGCTCTCCCCGGCCGAGATGGTCATCGACCACTCCGTCATCGCCGACAAGTTCGGCACCAACGACGCGTTCGCGCAGAACGTCGAGCTGGAGTACGGCCGCAACAAGGAGCGCTACCAGTTCCTGCGCTGGGGCCAGACCGCGTTCGACGACTTCAAGGTCGTCCCGCCGGGCACCGGCATCGTCCACCAGGTGAACATCGAGCACCTGGCCCGCACGGTCATGGTCCGGGGCGGCCAGGCGTACCCCGACACTCTCGTCGGCACCGACTCGCACACCACCATGGTCAACGGCCTCGGTGTGCTCGGCTGGGGCGTCGGCGGCATCGAGGCCGAGGCCGCCATGCTCGGCCAGCCGGTCTCCATGCTGATCCCGCGCGTCGTCGGCTTCAAGCTGACCGGCGAGCTGCCCACCGGCACCACCGCCACCGACCTCGTCCTCACGATCACCGAGATGCTGCGCAAGCACGGCGTCGTCGGCAAGATCGTCGAGTTCTACGGCGAGGGCGTCGCCGCCACCTCGCTCGCCAACCGCGCCACCATCGGCAACATGTCGCCGGAGTTCGGCTCCACCGCCGCCATGTTCCCGATCGACGGCGAGACCCTGAACTACCTGAAGCTGACGGGCCGTTCCGCGCAGCAGGTCGCGCTGGTCGAGGCGTACGCCAAGGAGCAGGGCCTCTGGCTTGACCCGCAGGCCGAGCCGGACTTCTCCGAGAAGCTGGAGCTCGACCTCTCCACCGTCGTCCCGTCGATCGCCGGCCCGAAGCGCCCGCAGGACCGCATCGTCCTCGCGAACGCCGCCGAGCAGTTCGCCCAGGACGTCCGCAACTACGTCGACTCGGTCGACGAGGCGGGCCAGGAGTCCTTCCCGGCCTCCGACTCCCCGGCGGTCTCCAGCACCGTCCCGTCGAACCCGGTCGAGGTCACCGCCCCCGACGGCACGACCTACACCCTCGACCACGGTGCGGTGACGGTCGCGGCCATCACCTCCTGCACCAACACGTCGAACCCGTACGTCATGGTCGCCGCCGCGCTCGTCGCGAAGAAGGCCGTGGAGAAGGGCCTGACCCGCAAGCCGTGGGTCAAGACCACCCTCGCCCCGGGCTCGAAGGTCGTCACCGACTACTTCGACAAGGCCGGTCTCACCCCGTACCTCGACAAGGTCGGCTTCAACCTCGTCGGCTACGGCTGCACCACCTGCATCGGCAACTCCGGCCCGCTGCCGGAGGAGGTCTCCAAGGCGGTCAACGAGCACGACCTCGCGGTCACCTCGGTCCTCTCGGGCAACCGGAACTTCGAGGGCCGCATCAACCCCGACGTCAAGATGAACTACCTGGCCTCCCCGCCGCTGGTCGTCGCGTACGCCCTCGCGGGTTCCATGAAGGTGGACATCACCAAGGACGCGCTCGGCACCGACACCGAGGGCAACCCGGTCTACCTCAAGGACATCTGGCCGTCCGAGGCCGAGGTCAACGACGTCGTCGCCAACGCCATCGGCGAGGACATGTTCGCCAAGTCCTACCAGGACGTCTTCGCCGGCGACGCCCAGTGGCAGTCGCTGTCGATCCCGACCGGCAACACCTTCGAGTGGGACCCGGAGTCGACCTACGTCCGCAAGCCCCCGTACTTCGAGGGCATGACGATGGAGCCGGCCCCGGTCACCGACATCACCGGCGCCCGCGTCCTCGCCAAGCTGGGCGACTCGGTCACCACCGACCACATCTCCCCGGCCGGTGCCATCAAGGCCGACACCCCGGCCGGCAAGTACCTCACCGAGCACGGTGTGGAGCGCCGTGACTTCAACTCCTACGGCTCGCGCCGTGGCAACCACGAGGTCATGATCCGCGGCACGTTCGCCAACATCCGCCTGCGCAACCAGATCGCGCCGGGCACCGAGGGCGGCTACACCCGCGACTTCACGCAGGAGGGCGGCCCGGTCTCCTTCATCTACGACGCGTCGCAGAACTACCAGGCCGCCGGCACCCCGCTGGTCATCCTCGGTGGCAAGGAGTACGGCTCCGGCTCGTCCCGCGACTGGGCCGCCAAGGGCACCGCGCTCCTCGGCGTCAAGGCCGTCATCACCGAGTCGTACGAGCGCATCCACCGCTCGAACCTCATCGGCATGGGCGTCCTCCCGCTCCAGTTCCCGGCCGGCCAGTCGGCCGACTCGCTGGGCCTGACCGGCGAGGAGACCTTCTCCATCACCGGCATCACCGAGCTGAACGAGGGCACCACCCCCAGCACGGTGAAGGTCACCACCGACACCGGTGTCGAGTTCGACGCGGTCGTCCGCATCGACACCCCCGGCGAGGCGGACTACTACCGCAACGGCGGCATCATGCAGTACGTGCTCCGCAACCTGATCCGCGGCTGACCCCGCTGATCCGGTAGCAAGCCGACCCGGGCTGATCCGGCGGCAAGCGGGAAGGGCCCCGCTCCTCGTGACGAGGAGCGGGGCCCTTCCGTGTGCGCCCGGGGGCGATCAGAACATCTCGCGGAAGCCGTTCCAGCCGGAGGTGCCGATCTTCACGCGGCCGGAGTACGGGGTCGCGGAGCTGCCGCGGCCCTTGTACAGCCACAGGGCGCCGCTGCCGTCGCGGGCGACCAGGTCGGCCTTGCCGTCGAAGGTCAGGTCACCCGAGGAGACGAGGGCGTTGTACGTGTTCCAGCCGCTGCCGATGCGGGTGCGGGTGGAGAACGGGGTCCGGTAGTTGCCGGTGCCCTTGTAGAGCCACAGGACGCCGCCGCGGTCGCGGGCGACGATGTCCGGGCGGCCGTCACCCGAGACGTCGCCCTTGCCGGCGATCTGGGTGTACTGGTTCCAGCCGGAGCCGATGCGGTAGCGCTGGGTCAGCGAGCCGTTGCCGTGGCCCAGGTAGTGCCACAGGACGCCGGAGCCGTCGCGGGCGAGGACGTCGTCGGCCGCCCCGCCGCCGGTGTTGGCCGCGGAGAAGACCTCGTTGTAGATGCCCCAGCCGCCGCCGATGAAGCGCGGCGAGCCGCCGAACGGGGTGTAGGTCAGGTCGCCGCTGTTGACGGTGTACATACCGTTCGCGGAGCCGTTGCCGTCCATGTCGGCCTGCGAGAAGTGCTTGTCGTAGTTCCAGCCGGAGCCGGACTGCGTGTTGAGGCGCTGGATGGCCCCGCCGCCGACCGGCTCGTAGCGCCAGATGATGCCCGCGCTGTTGACGCCGTGCAGGAAGTTCACCGGAGCGGCGGCGGCGGCCGAAGCCGCCGAGAAGGCGCCCGCGCCGGAGTTCTGCTCGACGCCGGCGACGGTGCGCTGCGGGGCGTCCGCCGCCACCGCCGCCGTCGTCGTACCGACCAGCGCCGCCGTCACCGCCGCGACCGTGACACGGGCGAGCGCGCCCGTGCGGTTCAGGCCAGAAGTCTTGGCCACGTAAATCTCCAGATCCAGATGAGAACAGGACAGTACGGACGGTCGCCGAACTCGGCCCGGTTCGGCGGGTTTTCCCCCGTTTCCCCCCACCTGGCGGCGAGTCCGTACATGACAGGAAGACGGTGCCCGTGCCCGCGCGGTTCCGGCCATGGGCGCCTTCTTGCGGACCCCGTCCCCTTCGCCGGATTTCGCATGGACCATTCAACTGGTGAAGGCGCACCGGAGGGATGTGTTCCGGCTTCGCGGGGCAGGCTCGTCCGGGAGGGCTCCCGGAAAAGCCCGAGGTCTCAACTCGGGAAAGATGCCTGACGAATGCTGCTTTCGATCTTGCTCCCGCTGCGGAAAGTGGACTATACCTGTCGGCGTCCAGCCCGCCGGAATCCTCCGGCGACGGCCCGACGCCTGCACGACCCAGCAACTGACCGCGGTGGCGGGGCCCTTCGCCGGTGGCGAGACGAAGTACGGGCGACCGGTTCACCGCCTGAGTCCTGAATGAAGGCGAGGACTTGCGCATGGGATCCACCTCCGCCCAGTCGAACGAGGGCGGCCTCGGCCGTCGTGATCTGATCAAGCGTTCCGCCGCTCTCGGTCTGGTCTCCGTCCCGGCCATGGGCTTCCTTTCCGCCTGCGCCAGCGGCGGCGGCGGAAAGAACGACGGCAAGGTCGAGAAGGGCGTCAAGTCCGACAAGAACCCGCTCGGGGTCAATGAGTCGGCCGAGCTCGATTTCTTCCTCTTCGACGGCGGTTTCGGCCAGCAGTACGCCAAGGACGCGATCAAGCTCTACGAGCAGGCGTACCCCAAGGCGAAGGTCAAGTTCACCCCCACCCAGAAGATCACCACCGAGCTCCAGCCCCGCTTCAACGGCGGCAACCCGCCGGACCTGATCGACAACTCCGGCGCCGAGCAGATGGACATGGGCGTCCTCGTCGGCCAGAAGCAGCTCACCGACCTCACCCCCCTGCTGGACGCGCCCTCGATCGACGACCCGTCGAAGAAGGTCCGCGACACCCTGCGCCCCGGCATCATCGAGATGGGCCAGTTCGACGGCGAGCCCTGCTGGATGCTCAACTACGCCTACACCGTCTACGGCGTGTGGTACTCGCAGAAGGCGCTCGACTCGCTGGAGGCCAAGTACCCCGAGACCTGGGACGAGATGCTGGCCCTCTGCGCGAAGGCCAAGAAGAAGGGCATCGCGCCCTGGACGTACGCGGGCAAGCACCCGTACTACATCCCCTTCTCGCTCTACCCGATGATCGGCAAGGTCGGCGGGCGCGAGGTCCTCGACGCCATCGACAACCTGGAGCCGAAGGCGTGGGAGCACCCCGCCGTCAAGGCGTGCTTCGAGGCGTACTACGAGCTCTACAAGAAGGGGTACATCCTCCAGGGCACCCCCGGCCTCGACCACATCCAGTCGCAGACCGCCTGGACCGAGGGCAAGGCGCTCTTCATCCCCAACGGCTCCTGGGTGGAGAACGAGGCCGCCAAGACCATGCCGGCCGACTTCGGCCTCGCGGTCTCCGCCCCGACCGGCCTGGACTCCTCCGACAAGCTGCCGTTCGGCACCATTTGGGCGGCCGGCGGCGAGCCCTTCATCGTCCCGGCGAAGGCGAAGAACCCCGAGGGCGCCATGGAGCAGCTGCGCATCATGCTCAGCGAGGCGTCCTCCAAGAACTTCACGCAGTCCGTGAAGTCGCTCAGCGCGCTCAACGGCGGCACCGACGGCATCGAGCTCTCCCCGGGCCTCAAGTCCGGCGTCGCGGCCCTGGAGAAGGCGGGCACCAACGTCGTCAACCCGCGCCTCCAGGACTGGTACGTGGCCCTCCAGAAGGAGAAGATCGGCGTCGCCTGCATCGGCGAGATGATGGCCGGCCGCGCCACCCCGGCCGAGACCATCAAGAAGATCCAGAAGTTCGCCGACGAGGCGGCCAAGGATCCGAACATCAAGCACTACAAGCACCAGTGACAGCCGTGCCGGGGCCCCTTCCCGCCGACCGGGAGCGGGCCCCGGCCCCTCGGCGCGCGGCGCCGCGGCGCGCCCTTCGCCGGAGATCGGGGTCGGTTAGGAATGCAGCACGGCAAGTACCGTTTCATCGTGGGGTTCCTGGCGGCACCCCTGGCGCTGTACGCGCTCTTCGTCATCTGGCCGTTCGTCCAGTCCATCTACTACTCGCTCACGGACTGGTCGGGACTCAGTCCCGAATTCGGATTCGTCGGATTCGCCAACTACACGCGGCTGTTCGAGGACGAGATCTTCTGGAAGTCGCTCCAGCACAGTCTGACCTTCGCCGTCGTCCTTCCGCTGGTGACGGTCGGATTCGCGCTGTTCCTGGCGTTCATGCTGAACGTCGGCGGCAGGCGGCGCAAGGGAGCGGCGGTCGCGGGTGTGCGCGGCTCCTCGTTCTACAAGATCGTCTATTTCTTCCCGCAGGTGCTGTCGATCGTCATCGTGGCGCTGCTCTTCCAGTTCGCGTACAACCCGAACAGCGGGGCGATCAATTCGGTGCTGAAGGCGGTCGGGCTCGGCAGCGTCCAGCCGGACTGGCTCGGTGACCCGGACCTCGCCCTGATCTGCGTGATGGTGGTCCTCGTCTGGTCCACCGTCGGGTTCTTCGTGGTGCTGTTCTCGGCGGGCATGGCGTCCATTCCGCGCGATTTCTACGAGGCCGCGCTGCTGGACGGGGCGAACCGCTTCACCACGTTCTTCAGGATCACGCTGCCGCTGCTCTGGGACACCGTGCAGTCGGGGTGGATCTACATGGGCATCCTCGCGCTCGGCGCGGAGTCCTTCGCGGTCGTGCAGATCATGACCGTCGGCCCCAACGGCGGCGGGCCCGACTACTCGACCATCGTCATGCCGCTGTACGTGTACCAGAAGGCGTTCCGGGACGGTCAGGCCGCCTACGCCACGACCATCGGCGTCGCGCTCCTCCTCGTCACGCTCGCCTTCGCCGCGGTCGTGATGAAGCTGGGCCGGCGCGAGCGGCTGGAGTTCTGATGAAGACCACCGACACCCCGCCCACCGACGACGCGCGGATCCCGCTGCCCCGAGCCGGCGAGGGCCCCGCGGTCCGGAAGGTCAAGGCCCCCGGGAAGCAGAAGAGCGAGGGCGCCGTCCTCAACGTCTTCTCGCACGGCGTCCTGATCATCTGGGCGATCATGGTGGTGATGCCGCTGCTGTGGGCGGTCATGACCTCCTTCAAGACCGACCGGGCGATCTTCACCTCGCCGTGGTCGCTGCCGGACGCGCTGCACTTCGAGAACTGGGGCAGGGCCTGGACCCAGGCCCACATGAGCGACTACTTCCTGAACACGATCCTGGTGGTCGGCGGCTCGCTCGCCGGCACCCTGCTGTTCGGCTCGATGGCGGCGTACGTGCTGGCCCGCTTCGAGTTCCCGGGGAACCGGTTCCTCTACTTCCTCTTCATCGGGGGGATGAGCTTCCCGATCATCCTGGCGCTGGTGCCGCTCTTCTACGTGATGCAGAACATGGCCCTGCTGAACACCCTGCACGGCCTGATCCTGGTCTACATCGCGTACTCGCTGCCCTTCACCGTCTTCTTCCTGACGGCGTTCTTCCGGACGCTGCCGACCTCGGTGGCGGAGGCGGCCTTCATCGACGGCGCCTCGCACACCCGCACCTTCTTCCAGGTGATGCTGCCGATGGCCCGGCCGGGGCTGATCAGCGTCGGCATCTTCAACTTCCTGGGGCAGTGGAACCAGTACCTGCTGCCGACGGTGCTCAACACGAACCCCGACAACAAGGTGCTCTCGCAGGGACTGGTGCAGCTCGCCGTCAGCCAGGGCTACAAGGGCGACTGGTCCGGGCTCTTCGCCGGCCTGGTGATGGCGATGCTGCCGGTGCTCGCCGCGTACATCGTCTTCCAGCGGCAGGTGGTGGCCGGTCTCACGGCCGGCGCCGTCAAGTAGCCGCAGAGCGCTCTCAGGCCCCCGCGCGTTCGCGTGCGGGGGCTTTCGCGTGCGTCCGCGCGCCCCCGCGGGGGTGTTCCGGGTCTTGACGGAAGCGAAGGCGAAAGCGTCCCCTTAGAGTTCACATGTTGGAGAAAACGGTGGGAGTGAGAGAGTCGATGGAGACTCCGGGGTCGCAGACGTCGCTGCACAGGGCCAATCTGGAGCGGGTCGTGCGGGCCGTACGGATGGCGGGTTCGCTGACCCAGGCGGAGATCGCCCGGGCGACGGGACTGTCGGCGGCGACCGTCTCCAACATCGTCCGCGAGCTCAAGGACGGCGGCACGGTCGAGGTCACGCCGACCTCGGCGGGCGGCCGGCGGGCCCGCAGCGTCTCGCTCTCCGGCGACGCCGGCATCGTCATCGGCGTCGACTTCGGCCACACCCACCTCCGGGTCGCGGTCGGCAACCTCGCCCACCAGGTGCTCGCCGAGGAGGCCGAGCCGCTGGACGTGGACGCCTCCGCCGCGGAGGGCTTCGACCGGGCGGAGCAGCTGGTCAACCGGCTGATCGAGGCCACCGGCATCGGCCGCGGCAAGGTGATCGGCGTCGGCCTCGGCGTCCCCGGCCCCATCGACGTCTCCTCGGGCACGCTCGGCTCGACGTCGATCCTGCCGGGCTGGAGCGGCATCAACCCGGCCGAGGAGCTGTCCGCCCGTCTGGGCGTCCCCGTGCACGTCGACAACGACGCCAACCTCGGCGCGCTCGGCGAGCTGGTGTGGGGGAGCGGCCGGGGCGTCAAGGACCTGGCGTACATCAAGGTGGCGAGCGGCGTCGGCGCGGGCCTGGTGATCGACGGGCGGGTCTACCGGGGCCCGGGCGGCACGGCCGGCGAGATCGGCCACATCACCCTCGACGAGTCGGGCCCGGTCTGCCGCTGCGGCAACCGCGGCTGCCTGGAGACCTTCACCGCCGCGCGGTACGTGCTGCCGCTGCTCCAGCCGAGCCACGGGCCGGACCTCACCATGGAGCGGGTGGTGCAGCTGGCCCGCGAGGGCGACCCCGGGTGCCGGCGGGTCGTCGCCGACGTGGGGCGCCACATCGGCAGCGGCGTCGCCAACCTCTGCAACCTCCTGAACCCGAGCCGGGTCGTGCTCGGCGGCGACCTCGCCGAGGCCGGTGAGCTGGTGCTCGCCCCGATCCGGGACTCGGTGGGGCGGTACGCGATCCCCAGCGCGGCCCGCCAGCTGTCGCTGGCCCAGGGGGCGCTGGGCGGCCGGGCGGAGGTGCTGGGCGCGCTCGCCCTCGTCCTCAGCGAAATGGGCGATTCGACCCTGTTGGGGAGTGCGCTTCCGGCGAGCGTGCCGGTCTCCGCGCCTGCCTTCACTTAGAAAACGATAACCACCGTTGTCATCTCGTTAAGTTTTCACTTCTTGACGACGGTGTTGCGGCCGAGTTGACTTCGTGACACCTCGGCCGCACCGTCGCGGCCTCGTCAGGGAGGCAACCCCACATGAACGCAATGACTCGTCGTGTCGTCATAGGCTCGGCCGCGGTCTCGATGGCCCTCGCGCTCTCCGCCTGTGGCCAGGCCGGCGGCGGTGACGGGGAGGACAAGGGCAGCTCGACCAAGATCGGTCTGCTCCTCCCGGAGAACAAGACCGCGCGGTACGAGTCCCTCGACAAGCCGCAGTTCGAGAAGGCCGTCAAGGCCGCCTGCGGCGACTGCGAGGTCGTCTACAACAACGCCGTCTCCGACGTGGTGAAGCAGAAGCAGCAGTTCGACCAGCTCATCGCCGACGGCGTGAAGGTCATCGCGCTCGACCCGGTCGACTCCGCCAAGGCCGCCGCCTGGGTCAAGGAGGCGCAGGGCAAGGGCGTCAAGGTCGTCGCGTACGACCGCGCGATCGAGGGCGCGGACGCGTACGTCAGCCACGACAACAACAAGGTCGGCGAGCTCCAGGGCCAGGCCCTGCTCTCCGCCCTCGGCGCCAAGGCCGCCACCGCCCAGATCGTCATGATCAACGGCGACGAGAAGGACCCGAACGCCGCGCTGTTCAAGAAGGGCGCCCACACCGCCCTCGACGGCAAGGTCGGCAAGATCGCCTACGAGGCGTCCGGCGAGTGGGACCCGAAGGTCGCGGGCGAGAAGATGGCCGCCGCGATCTCCTCCGTCGGCAAGGACAAGATCGGCGCGGTCTACTCCGCCAACGACGGCATGGCGGGCGGCATCGTCACCTCCCTGGAGAACGCCGGCATCAAGGGCATCCCGGTCGGCGGCCAGGACGCCGAGGTCGCGGGCATCCAGCGGATCGTCGCCGGCACCCAGACCTTCACCATCTACAAGTCGCCGCTCCAGCTGGCGCCCGAGGCCGCCAAGTTCGCGGTCAACCTGCTCCAGGGCAAGGACCTCGGCGCCCAGGGCGAGACGGACGGCGTGAAGTCCACGCTCTTCGCCCCGGTGGTCGTCGACAAGACCAACATCCAGTCCACGGTGATCAAGGACGGCATCTACGCGGCGGCCGACATCTGCTCCGCGGACCTCGCCGCGAAGTGCGCCGAGCTGGGCATCAAGTAAGCCCCTCGGGCCCGCGCTCCGGCTTCCGTCCGCGCGCCGCCCGCCCCCGCCCGCCGGCGCGTCAGACCCGGCGGGACGCGGAACCCGCCCGCCCCGAGCCGCGGTTCCGCCCCGACCCGTCCGGCCCCGGCCGACCCAGACCCCGCTGTCGCCGGGGCCGGACGAGCACAGCCCCCCTCGAACTCGGCGCCGCACGGCGCGACATGCCGCCGCCCTCCGCACGGGCGGCGAAGGAGATGGTTCACGTGTCCCAGACGCCTGTCCTGGCGTTGCGCGGGATCTTCAAGCGATTCGGAGCGGTCCAGGTCCTCTCCGGTGTCGACCTCGAAGTCCACGCCGGCGAAGTCGTCGCCCTGGTCGGCGACAACGGCGCCGGAAAGTCCACCCTGGTCAAGACGATCGCCGGCGTCCACCCCATCGACGAGGGCACCATCGAGTGGGAGGGCCGCCCGGTCCAGATCTCCCGCCCGCAGGACTCGCAGGCCCTCGGCGTGGCCACCGTCTACCAGGACCTCGCCCTCTGCGACAACCTCGACGTCGTCGCCAACCTCTTCCTCGGCCGCGAGCTGAAGAAGGGCGGCGTTCTCGACGAGGTCGCCATGGAGAAGCGCGCCAAGGACCTCCTGTCCACCCTCTCCATCCGCATCCCCAGCGTCCGCATCCCCGTCGCCGCCCTCTCCGGCGGCCAGCGGCAGGTCGTCGCCATCGCCCGCGCCCTGGTCGGCGACCCCAAGATCGTGATCCTGGACGAGCCCACCGCCGCCCTCGGCGTCGAGCAGACCGCCCAGGTCCTCGACCTGGTCGAGCGGCTGCGCGAGCAGGGCCTCGGCGTCATCCTCATCAGCCACAACATGGCCGACGTGAAGGCGGTCGCCGACACCGTCGCCGTCCTGCGCCTCGGCCGCAACAACGGCACCTTCCCGGTCGCCACCACCACCCACGAAGAGATCATCGCCGCGATCACCGGCGCCACCGACAACGCCGTCACCCGCCGGCAGGCCCGTACCGCGGAGGTAGCCCAGTGAGCACGACCCCCGAGGCGACCGACCAGGCGCCCGTCCCCGAGCCGCGCACCGGCTCCGGCGACGGCGCCGCCACCGAGGCCCCGGCCGCCGCCGCGATCCCCGCCGTCGACCCCCGCCTCCTCGTCCGCGAGCAGGGCTTCAAGGGCTACGTCGAGGAGTTCAAGCGCAAGATCCGCTCCGGCGAGATCGGCTCCCTCCCGGTCGTCATCGGCCTCCTCGTCATCGGCATCGTCTTCCAGGCGCTGACCGGCAACTTCATCACCTCGTACAACCTCGACCAGATCACGCTGTACGCGGCCGGCCCCGGCATCATGGCCGTCGGCATCGTCTTCGTGCTGCTGCTCGGCGAGATCGACCTCGCCGTCGGCTCCGTCGCCGGTCTCGCGGGCGCCGTCTGGGGCGTCCTTGCCACCGACATGCCGGACTCCCTCGCGATCCTCCTCGGCATCCTCTCCGGCACCCTCCTCGGCGCCTTCCACGGCCTGGTCTTCGCCAAGATCGGCGTCCCCGCCTTCGTCGTCACCCTGGCCGGGTTCCTCGGCTGGGCCGGCCTCCAGACCTGGGTCATGGGCGAGCGGTCCACCATCCCCACCCCCATCGGCAGCTTCGTCGGCGACCTCACCAAGTACTACTTCTCCGACATCGCCGCCGCCTACGGCCTCGCCGCCGTCGTGGTCGCCGCCTTCTACCTCGCCCAGCTGCGCGACTCCCGCCGCCGCAGGGCCGCCGAGCTGCCGCACCGCCCGCACAGCGAGATCCTGCTGCGCACCGGCGTCCTCGCGGCCCTCGTGCTGGTCGCCGCGTACGGCTTCAACCAGGAGAAGGGCCTGCCGCTCTCCCTGGTGATCTTCCTGGTGATCCTGATCGTCACCGACTTCGTGCTCCGCCGCACCACCTACGGCCGGCAGGTCTTCGCGGTCGGCGGCGGCATCGAGGCGGCCCGCCGGGCCGGCATCAACGTCGCCTGGATCCGCATCTCGGTCTTCATGATCTCCGGCACCCTGGGCGCCATCGGCGGCCTCTTCCTCGCCTCCGCCACCGGCGGCGCCGACCGCTCCCTCGGCGGCGGCAACCAGCTCATGATGTGCATCGCCGCGGCCGTCATCGGCGGCACGTCGCTCTTCGGCGGCCGGGGCAAGGTCTGGTCGGCGCTCCTGGGCATCCTGGTGCTCCAGTCGATCGTCCAGGGCCTCAACCAGCTCAACCTGGAGTCCAACGCCATCCAGTACATGATCACCGGCGCGGTGCTGCTCATCGCCGTGATCATCGACTCGGTCTCCCGCAAGACCCAGAAGTCCGCGGGACGGGCCTGACCCCCGGCCCCGACGGGGGCGTGAGGCACGCGCCACATTCGCCCGGCACCGGAGAACCGGTGCCGGGCACCGCCGCGTCCGGAGCAGTGACGGGGGCCGTACATCCCCCGTCCGGGTGACGCCGCTGCGCCCGGCCCGATGCCCACGATCCAAGACGGAACATTAGACTCGGCAAAATCGGCAAGCTCGACCAGCTCAGAACGCAAGGAGGCACGGGTGGCCCTGCTGACCCGTATCAGGACACCGCGCGACCTGGACCGGCTCTCCCCGGAACAGCTGGACCAGCTGGCCGCGGAGGTCCGGACCTTCCTCGTCGACGCCGTCTCCAAGACCGGTGGACACCTCGGCCCCAACCTCGGCGTGGTCGAACTGACCATCGCCCTGCACCGCGTCTTCGACTCCCCGAAGGACAAGGTCCTCTGGGACACCGGCCACCAGAGCTACGTGCACAAGCTGCTCACCGGCCGCCAGGACTTCTCGAAGCTCAAGATGAAGGGCGGCCTCTCCGGCTACCCCTCGCAGGCCGAGTCCGAGCACGACGTGATCGAGAACTCGCACGCCTCGACCGTCCTCGGCTGGGCCGACGGCCTCGCCAAGGCGAACCAGCTGCTGAAGAAGGACGACCACGTGGTCGCCGTCATCGGCGACGGCGCCCTCACCGGCGGCATGGCCTGGGAGGCGCTGAACAACATCGCCGCCGCCAAGGACCGCCCGCTCGTCATCGTCGTCAACGACAACGAGCGCTCCTACGCGCCCACCATCGGCGGCCTCGCCAACCACCTGGCCACCCTGCGCACCACCGACGGCTACGAGCGCTTCCTCGCCCGCGGCAAGGACATCCTGGAGCGCACCCCGGTCGTCGGGAAGCCGCTGTACGAGACCCTGCACGGCGCCAAGAAGGGCCTCAAGGACTTCATCGCCCCCCAGGGCATGTTCGAGGACCTGGGCCTGAAGTACGTCGGCCCCATCGACGGCCACGACATCGAGGCCCTGGAGTCCGCGCTCACCCGCGCCAAGCGGTTCGGCGGCCCGGTCATCGTCCACTGCCTCACCGAGAAGGGCCGCGGCTACCAGCCCGCCCTCCAGGACGAGGCCGACCGCTTCCACGCCGTCGGCAAGATCCACCCCGACACCGGCCTCCCCATCTCCACCTCGGGCGCCGACTGGACGAGCGTCTTCGGCGAGGAGATGGTCGCGCTCGGCAAGGAGCGCGAGGACATCGTGGCGATCACCGCCGCCATGCTCCAGCCGGTCGGCCTGGACCGCTTCGCCAAGGAGTTCCCGGAGCGCGTCTTCGACGTCGGCATCGCCGAGCAGCACGGCGCGGTCTCCGCCGCCGGCCTCGCCACCGGCGGCCTCCACCCGGTCTTCGCGGTCTACGCGACCTTCCTCAACCGCGCCTTCGACCAGGTCCTCATGGACGTGGCCCTGCACAAGTGCGGCGTCACCTTCGTCCTCGACCGGGCCGGCGTCACCGGCACCGACGGCGCCTCCCACAACGGCATGTGGGACATGTCGATCCTCCAGGTCGTGCCCGGCCTGCGGCTCGCCGCCCCGCGCGACGCCGACCAGGTCCGCGCCCAGCTCCGCGAGGCCGTCGAGGTCACCGACGCGCCCACCGTGGTCCGCTTCTCCAAGGGCGCCGTCGGCCCCGCCGTCCCCGCCCTGCGCCGGGTCGGCGGCATGGACGTGCTCCGCGAGGCCGGCACCGACCGGCCCGACGTCCTGCTCGTCTCGGTCGGCGCGCTCGCCCCGATGTGCCTGGAGATCGCCGGTCTCCTCGACCGGCAGGGCATCTCCACCACCGTGGTCGACCCCCGCTGGGTCAAGCCGGTCGACGAGGCCCTGGCCCCGCTCGCCGCCGACCACCGTGTCGTCGTCACCGTCGAGGACAACAGCCGCGTCGGCGGCGTCGGCTCGGCCGTCGCCCAGGCGCTCCGCGACGCGGGCGTCGACGTGCCGCTGCGTGACTTCGGCATCCCGCCGGTCTTCCTCGACCACGCCTCCCGCGGCGAGGTCATGGCCGAGATCGGACTGACCGCCCCCGACATCGCGCGCCAGGTCACCGGACTGGTCTCGCGTCTCGACGGACGGTACGAGGCCCGCGAGCAGGCCGTGGAGCCCGCCCGCGACTGACCCCCGCCCCGGCGGACCCGTCACTCCACGTGACGATTGGGCCGGTCGGCTCACCCTCCCGGGTGCCGACCGGCCCTTTCGCGTGCATCCTGGCTTCACCGCGGGCAGCGTCCCCCCGACCCCGGCCGCGGGGCCACGAGAGACCCGACGTCAGCGACGACGCGGAGGTACGACGGTGAGCACGGACCAGCGCCCCCCACGGGCCGACTCCGGAATGTTCCGGACCAAGACGGTCGAGCAGTCCATCCGGGACACCGAGGAACCGGAGCACGCGCTCCGCAAGTCCCTGTCCGCCTGGGACCTCACAGTCTTCGGCGTCGGTGTGATCATCGGCACCGGCATCTTCGTCCTCACCGGCAAGGTCGCCAAGGAGAACGCCGGACCCGCCACCGCGCTCGCCTTCGTCGCGGCCGGCATCGTCTGCGCCCTGGCCGCCCTCTGCTACGCCGAGTTCGCCTCGACGGTGCCGGTCGCCGGATCGGCGTACACCTTCGCGTACGCCTCCATCGGCGAGCTGCCGGCCTGGATCATCGGCTGGGACCTGGTCCTGGAGTTCGCGCTCGGCACGGCGGTGGTGGCGGTCGGCTGGTCCGGCTACGTGCGCTCGCTGATGGACAACATCGGCTGGCACCTACCGGCCGCGCTGGAGGGCCCGGACGCGCCCGGGGGCACCTTCGACATCCTGGCCTTCCTGCTGGTCCTGGTGCTCACCGTGATCCTCGTGCTGGGCATGAAGCTGTCCGCCCGGATCACCGCCGTCGTCGTGGCGATCAAGGTCACCGTCGTCATGATCGTGATCGTCGCGGGCCTGTTCTTCATCGTCGGCGACAACTACAAGCCGTTCATCCCGCCGGCCGTGACCCCGGAGGGCGGCGGCTCCAACTGGGACTCCCCGCTGGTCCAGCTGCTGTTCGGGTACGAGCCCACCAACTTCGGCGTCATGGGCATCTTCACGGCCGCCTCCATCGTCTTCTTCGCCTTCATCGGCTTCGACGTGGTCGCCACCGCCGCCGAGGAGACCAAGCTGCCGCAGCGCGACATGCCCCGCGGCATCCTCGGCTCGCTCCTCATCTGCACGGTGCTGTACGTGGCCGTCGCCCTGGTCGTCACCGGCATGCAGCACTACACCGAACTGTCCGTCAGCGCCCCGCTCGCCGACGCCTTCAAAGCCGCCGGCCATCCCTTCTACGCGGGCGTGATCAGCTTCGGCGCCGCCGTCGGCCTCACCACGGTCTGTCTGATTCTGCTGCTCGGCCAGACCCGCGTCTTCTTCGCGATGAGCCGCGACGGGCTGCTGCCCCGCTTCTTCTCCAAGACGCACCCGCGCTTCAAGACCCCGTACCGCCCGACCATCCTGCTCGGCGTGGTCATCGCCGTCGTGGCCGGCTTCACCAGCATCAACGAACTCGCCACCCTGGTGAACATCGGCACCCTCTTCGCCTTCGTGATCGTCGCCGTCGGCGTCATGGTGCTCCGCCGCACCCGCCCCGACCTGCCCCGCGCCTTCCGCACCCCGTGGGTGCCGGTGCTGCCGATCGTGTCCATCGCCGCCTCGCTCTGGCTGATGCTCAACCTGCCGGGCGAGACCTGGTTCCGCTTCGCGGTCTGGATGGCGATCGGCGTCGTCGTGTACTTCCTGTACGGGCGCGGACACAGCCGGTTGGGCCGGCAGGGCAAGGACGCCCTGTACTAGCCCCGTACGCGCCGCAGCACCGGCCGACTACCAGCGGGCGCGCGGTGGGCGGCCGGGCCGGGCCGATACAGTCGGTGGGAACCCGACCCCACTCGACCCGGAGCGCTGGATCCCCCCATGGTGAACCGACCCCAGGCCCCCGCAGACCCCTCCCACGGCTCCCCGCGCGCGCCCAGAATGCACGGCGGCTGGCTGGCCCGGGGCGCCGAAGGACGCTTCAGCGTGTACGTCCCCCGGGACGGCGAGGTGGTCCGCTGGACCGAGGGCGCCGACGGCCGGTTCACCGGCCCCGAGAACCTCGGCGGCGGCGGTCTGCTGCCCTTCCTGGCCGCCGCGCAGGGCCCCGACCGCTATGTGCACCTGATCGGCCTGCGGCCCACCGACACCGGCGCGGAGGCCGGCGAGGACCACGTCGAGCTGGTGCACAGCGTCCAGTTCCAGACCGGCCGCCCCAACGTCGAGTGGAAGTCCGTCGGCAACGCCAACGGCAAGGCCGAGTGGTACGGCAACCCGGCCGTCGCGGTGGACGCCAAGGGCCGCCTCCACGTCTTCGTCCGCAACCGCGGCGGCGGCGTCAGCGCCCGGGTCCAGAAGGACGCCGGCGGCTGGCACCCCTGGTGGGACCTGAAGGGCGGCCGTACCGACCGGAATCCGGTGGCCGCGGTGAACGGCGACGGCCTCGTCGAGCTGTACACGGCCACCGACCGCGGGCTGCTGCGGTACGTGCAGAAGGAGCAGGGCGCCAAGCCCGTCCTGGAGCCGCTGCTCGCCACCCCGGTCGTCCAGGGCACCCTCGCCGCGGTCACCGGCGCCTCCGGGCACGTGACGCTCTTCTACGCCGACGGCGAGGGGAAGATCCGGGCCTGGTCCCCGGGCCGCGGCCTGGAGCCGACCCCGTTCGCCGACGCGATCGGCGACGGCCCGCTGAACGCCGGGCGCTGCGTGATCGACGGCTACGACTGCACCCTGCTCTCCCAGTGCGACGAGAAGGGCGGCGCGGCGCTGGCGGCGTACCTCACGGAGCAGGAGGACACCGGCCTGCACTGGACCCCGTCCGGCCCGCCCGTGCTCGGCCCGCCGACCCTGACGGCCGACGCCGGCGGCGCGGCGGCGGTGGCGGCGCTGGCCGCCGACGGCGGGGTGGTCGTCACCCGGCAGAAGGCGGAGCCGGGCCTGGCGCTGGCGCCCTGGACGCGGCTGTAGAGCTTCGGTACGGAAGAAGGGGCCGGTGGCGACTGCCACCGGCCCCTTCTCACGGGCTCACACGGGTCACGCGGGGACGCTCGCCACGCCCTGCGGGAGGAACCGCTTGCCGTTGACGCGTTCGGAGACGCCCTCGCGGTCCAGGTACGGCGTGATGCCGCCCAGGTGGAAGGGCCAGCCGGCACCGGTGATCAGGCAGAGGTCGATGTCCTGCGCCTCGGCGACGACACCCTCCTCCAGCATGATGCCGATCTCCTGCGCCACCGCGTCGAGGACGCGGTCGCGGACCTGCTGCTCGGTGAGGACGGTGTCGCCCTGCTTCAGCAGCGCGGCGACCTCGGGGTCGAGCTCCGGCTTGAAGCCGTTCTCCGGCTTGTAGACGTAGAAGCCGCGCTTGCCGGCCTCGACGACCGCCTTCAGGTTGGGGGAGACCGTGAAGCGGTCCGGGAAGGCGCGGTTCAGGGTCTCGGAGACGTGCAGGCCGATGGCCGGGCCCACGAGCTCCAGGAGGACCAGCGGGGACATCGGCAGGCCGAGCGGCTCGACCGCCTTCTCCGCCGTCTCGACGGGGGTGCCCTCGTCGATGACGTTCTGGATCTCGCCCATGAAGCGGGTGAGGATGCGGTTCACGACGAACGCCGGGGCGTCCTTGGTGAGGACCGCGGTCTTCTTCAGCTTCTTCGCCACGCCGAAGGCGGTGGCGAGGGAGGCGTCGTCGGTCCGCTCGCCCTTGACGATCTCCAGCAGCGGCAGGACGGCGACCGGGTTGAAGAAGTGGAAGCCGACCACGCGCTCCGGGTGCTGGAGCTTCGAGGCCATCTCGGAGACCGACAGCGAGGAGGTGTTGGTGGCGAGGATCGCGTGCGCCGGGGCGACCGCCTCGACCTCCGCGAACACCTTCTGCTTGACGGACATCTCCTCGAACACGGCCTCGATGATGAAGTCCGCGTCCGCGAAGCCCTCGGCCTTGTCGAGGACGCCGGAGACCAGGCCCTTGAGGCGGTTGGCCTTGTCCTGGTTGATCCGGCCCTTGCCGAGCAGCTTCTCGATCTCGCCGTGGACGTAGCCCACGCCCTTGTCGACGCGCTCCTGGTCGATGTCGGTCAGGACGACCGGCACCTCCAGGCGGCGCAGGAAGAGCAGGGCCAGCTGGGAGGCCATCAGACCGGCGCCGACGACGCCGACCTTGGTGACCGGGCGGGCCAGGTTCTTGTCCGGGGCGCCGGCGGGGCGCTTGCCGCGCTTCTGCACCAGGTTGAAGGCGTAGATGCCGGAGCGGAGCTCGCCGCCCATGATCAGGTCAGCGAGGGCCTGGTCCTCGGCGTCGAAGCCCTTCTGCAGGTCGCCGTCCTTGGCGGCCTCGATGATGTCGAGGGCGCGGTAGGCGGCCGGGGCGGCGCCGTGCACCTTGGAGTCGGCGATCGCGCGGCCCTTGGCGACCGCGGCGTCCCAGCCCTCGCCCCGGTCGATCTCCGGGCGCTCGACGGTGACGGTGCCGTTGAGGACGTCGGCGGTCCAGACGAGCGACCGCTCCAGGAAGTCGGCGCCCTCGAAGATCGCGTCGGCGATGCCGAGCTCGAAGACCTGCTTGCCCTTGAGCTGGCGGTTCTGGTTCAGCGAGTTCTCGATGATGACCTGGACGGCCTTCTCGGCGCCGATCAGGTTCGGGAGGATCGCGCAGCCGCCCCAGCCGGGCACCAGGCCGAGGAAGACCTCGGGGAGCGAGAAGGCCGGGAGGGCCTTCGACACGGTGCGGTAGGTGCAGTGCAGGCCGACCTCGACGCCGCCGCCCATGGCCGCGCCGTTGTAGTACGCGAAGGTCGGCACGGCGAGCGCGGAGAGGCGCTTGAAGACGTCGTGGCCGCCCTTGCCGATGGCGAGCGCCTCGTCGTGCTGCTTCAGCAGCTCGACGCCCTTGAGGTCGGCGCCGACGGCGAAGATGAACGGCTTGCCGGTGATGCCGACGCCGGCGATCTCACCGTTCGCGGCCTCGGCCTCGACCTGGTCGATCGCCGCGTTCAGGTTGGCCAGCGACTGCGGGCCGAAGGTGGTCGGCTTGGTGTGGTCGAAGCCGTTGTCCAGCGTGATCAGCGCGAACCGGCCGGCGTTCGCCGGGAGTTCGAAGTGCCGTACGTGGGCCTGGGTGACGACCTCGTCCGGGAAGAGCGCGGCGGCGCCCTTCAGAAGCTCGGCGGTGGTGCTCACTTGCCCTCCCAGTGGGGGTTCTCCCAGATGACCGTCGCGCCCATGCCGAAGCCGACGCACATGGTGGTGAGGCCGTAGCGGACCTCGGGCTGCTCCTCGAACTGGCGGGCCAGCTGCGTCATCAGGCGGACGCCGGAGGAGGCCAGCGGGTGGCCGAACGCGATGGCGCCGCCGTACTGGTTGACGCGGGCGTCGTCGTCGGCGATGCCGTAGTGGTCGAGGAAGGCGAGGACCTGGACGGCGAACGCCTCGTTGATCTCGAAGAGGTCGATGTCGCCGATCGTCAGACCGGCCTTGGCCAGGGCCTTCTCGGTGGCCGGGATCGGGCCGTAGCCCATGACCTCCGGCTCGACGCCGGCGAAGGCGTACGAGACGAGGCGCATCTTGACCGGGAGGCCGTTCTCGCGGGCGAACTCCTCGGAGGCGATGATCGAGGCGGTGGCGCCGTCGTTCAGGCCGGCCGCGTTGCCCGCGGTGACGTTGCCGTGGACGCGGAACGGCGTCTTCAGGCCCTCCAGCGACTCCAGGGTGGTGCCCGGGCGCATCGGCTCGTCGGCGGTGACCAGGCCCCAGCCGGTCTCGCCGGTGGAGGCGTCGGTGCGGCGCACCGAGATCGGCACCAGGTCCTGCTGGATCTTGCCGTCGGCGTACGCCTTGGCGGCCTTCTCCTGCGAGCGCACCGCGTACTCGTCGGCGCGGCGCTTGGTGATGTGCGGGTAGCGGTCGTGCAGGTTCTCGGCGGTCATGCCCATGAAGAGGGCGGACTCGTCGACCAGCTTCTCGCTGACGAACCGCGGGTTCGGGTCGACGCCCTCGCCCATGGGGTGGCGGCCCATGTGCTCGACACCGCCGGCGATGACGGCGTCGTACGCGCCGAAGGCGATGGAGCCGGCGACGGAGGTGACGGCGGTCAGCGCACCGGCGCACATGCGGTCGATGGAGTAGCCGGGCACCGACTGCGGCAGCCCGGCCAGGATGCCGGCGGTCCGGCCGAGGGTGAGGCCCTGGTCGCCGATCTGGGTCGTCGCGGCGATCGCGACCTCGTCGATCTTCGCCGGGTCGAGGGCCGGGTTGCGGCGCAGCAGCTCCCGGATGGCCTTCACGACGAGGTCGTCGGCGCGGGTCTCGTGGTAGATGCCCTTCGGGCCCGCCTTGCCGAACGGGGTGCGGACGCCGTCGACGAAGACGACGTCCCTGACGGTACGAGGCACGATGGCTCTCCTCCAGGTGCGGGACGGCACTGCTGCGGCGCACCACTAAGCGTGCGCTTGCTTCCCCCATGCTACTTGTGGGTAACCAAGCTGCCCACCCCCTGAGGCCCAAGCGGCGAAGGTCACACCGCGGACACGCCGAAGCCCCCGGCGCCGCCAAGGCGCCGAGGGCTTCGGTACGGGTCGGGTCACCGGTTCAGGCCCGGGCCGTCAGGGCTTCGGTCAGGAGGGGGGTGACCAGGCCCACCTGCCAGGCGCGGGCGCCGTACGCGGTGAGGGCGGCGGCGACCGTGTCCGGGGTGACCGGGGCCGGGGGCTCCCAGCAGATGCGGCGGACGGTATCCGGGGTGATCAGGTTCTCCTGCGGGAGGTGCAGCTCCTCGGCGAGGGCCGTGACACCGGCCCGGGCGGCGGCGAGGCGGGCGGCGGCGGCCGGGTCCTTGTCGGCCCAGGCGCGCGGCGGGGGCGGGCCGGCGATCTGGGCGCCCGGCTGCGGGAGCTCGTTCTCCGGGAGGGCGCGGGCCCGGTCCACGGCCGCCTGCCACTGCTCCAGCTGGCGCCGGCCCATCCGGTGGCCGAAGCCGGGCAGCGCGGTGAGCGCGGCGACGTTCACCGGGACGGCCAGCGCCGCCTCGACGATCGCCGCGTCGCTCAGCACCTTGCCGGGGGAGACGTCGCGGCGCTGGGCGACCCGGTCGCGGGCCGTCCACAGCTCGCGGACGACCGCCATCTGACGGCGGCGGCGCACCTTGTGCATACCGGAGGTGCGGCGCCAGGGGTCCTTGCGCGGCGGGGCGGGCGGGGCGGCGGCGATGGCCTCGAACTCCTCGCGGGCCCAGTCGAGCTTCCCCTGCCGGTCCAGCTCCTTCTCCAGCGCGTCGCGCAGGTCGATCAGCAGCTCGACGTCGAGGGCCGCGTAGCGCAGCCAGGGCTCGGGGAGCGGGCGGGTGGACCAGTCGACCGCCGAGTGTCCCTTCTCCAGGGCGTAGCCGAGGACGGACTCGACCATCGCGCCGAGGCCGACGCGCGGGAAGCCGGCGAGCCGGCCGGCCAGCTCGGTGTCGAAGAGGGAGGAGGGGCGCATGCCTATGTCGCGGAGGCAGGGGAGGTCCTGGGTGGCCGCGTGCAGGATCCACTCGGCGCCGTCGAGGGCGGTGCCGAGGGCGGAGAGGTCGGGGCAGCCGACCGGGTCGATGAGCGCGGTCCCGGCGCCCTCGCGGCGGAGCTGGACGAGGTAGGCGCGCTGGCCGTAGCGGTAGCCGGAGGCGCGCTCGGCGTCGACGGCGACCGGCCCGCGGCCGGCGGCGAAGGCGGCGATCACGTCGGCGAGGGCGTCCTCGCTCGCGACGACCGGCGGGATGCCCTCCCGGGGCTCCAGCAACGGGATCGGAAGCCCATTCGCAGGGACGTCGTCGTCCGGGGGGCCGCCCCCGGTGGTGCGCAGTGCGGTGTCTGCTGCGGTCTCTTGGGCGTCGGTCACCTGTCAAGGGTATCCGCCGACGGCAAGCGCCTGCCGACGGAACGTTCCGTCGGCAGGCGCCGGGTCTCCGTCATGCCCGGGTCAGTGGATGATCCCGGTCCGCAGGGCCACGGCGACCATGCCGGCCCGGTCGCCGGTGCCCAGCTTGCGGGCGATCCGGGCGAGGTGGCTCTTCACGGTGAGGGCGGAGAGGCCCATGGAGACGCCGATGGCCTTGTTGGACTGGCCCTCGGCGACCAGGCGGAGCACCTCGACCTCGCGGCCGGAGAGCTCGCGGTAGCCGCCCGGGTGGCTCGGGGCACCCGGGGGGCGGCGGTGGCCGAGCCGGGCCGCCGCGGCGCCGATGGGCGCGGCGCCGGGGCGGGTCGGGTGGCCGATGTTGGTGCGCGTGCCGGTGACGACGTAACCCTTCACGCCGCCGGCGAGCGCGTTGCGGACCGCGCCGATGTCGTCGGCGGCCGAGAGGGCGAGGCCGTTGGGCCAGCCGGCGGCGCGGGTCTCGGACAGCAGGGTGAGGCCGCTGCCGTCGGGAAGGTGGACGTCGGCCACGCAGATGTCGCGCGGGTTGCCGACACGGGGACGGGCCTCCGCGATGGACGACGCCTCGATCACGTCGCGTACGCCGAGCGCCCACAGGTGGCGGGTGACGGTGGAGCGGACGCGCGGGTCGGCCACGACGACCATGGCGGTCGGCTTGTTCGGGCGGTAGGCGACCAGGCTAGCGGGCTGCTCGAGCAGAACGGACACTCGGCCTCCTGGGGGGAAGGGGCGGGACGGAGCCGGCTCGGGGAAGAAGCCGGGGGCGAACCCGTGCTCTGAAGGGGTCAAGGAATCCTTCGGCAGCAGGGCCGCCCGCCTTTAGGGAAAGATCACGATTTAGTGAGTAACAATTGGGGCAATTCGGACGCGCGATCGATCATCCTACGAGCGGCGCCCGTTCTCTCACCCCCACGGGGGACCCTTGTACGAACGCGAGAAGGGGCCCCGAAGGGCCCCCGGCGCACCCCCGCCCGGACCGCTCAGGCCCCCTGCGGACCCCGGCGCTGCGGCAGCGAGACGACCCCCGCCCCCGACACCGTCCCCGCCGGACCCGTCGCCCCGGTCGGCCCCGGCGGGTCGGCCGGGGCGGGCGGCAGGCCGGCGATCTGGCACAGCAGGTCCGACCAGGCCGCCAGGTGCGCCGCCGTGTCCGGCACCCCGCCCAGGCCCTCCCGCGGCGTCCACGACGCCCGGATCTCGATCTGGGTGGCCGGCCGGCGCTCCGCGAGCCCCCCGAAGTAGTGCGAGCCGGCCATGGTCACCGTCCCGCCCGCCTCCCCGTACGCCAGACCGCGCGCGTCCAGCGCCCCGGTCAGCCACGACCAGCACACCTCGGGCAGCAGCGGGTCCGCCGCCATCTCCGGCTCCAGCTCCGCCCGCACCAGCGTCACCAGCCGGAAGGTGCCCTTCCACGCCTCGTGGCCCGCCGGGTCGTGCAGCAGCACCAGCCGCCCGTCCGCGAGGTCCTCCTCGCCGTCGACGACCGCCGCCTCCACCGCGTACGCGTACGGCGCGAGCCGCTGCGGCGGGCGGGTCGGCTCGACCTCCATCTCGGACCGCAGCCGGGCCGTCCGCAGGGCGTCCACCGCCCTCCGGAACGCCGCCGGCACCGGGGTCCCCGCCGTACTGTCCGCCTTGTCGCCCGTCCCTCGAATGCCGTCGGAATGATCGGAAAAATGTCCCTGAGCCGCAGCCATGCGGGGAAGAGTAGGCGGAACGGGGCCGCCATGCGGGGAGGGACACCCGCCCGGCACGAGCGGCTTCCGGCCACATGCGAAGATTTGGGCGTGAGTGCCATGGACAGCCCGACGGGCCAGCAGACGAAGCAGCAGTCGCGGACGTACGACTCCGCGTTCCTCAAGGCGTGCCGGCGCGAGCCCGTGCCGCACACCCCGGTCTGGTTCATGCGTCAGGCGGGCCGCTCGCTCCCCGAGTACCTGAAGGTCCGCGAGGGCATCCCCATGCTGGAGTCCTGCATGCGGCCCGAGCTGGTCAAGGAGATCACGCTCCAGCCCGTCCGCCGGCACCAGGTCGACGCCGCCATCTTCTTCAGCGACATCGTCGTCCCGCTCAAGGCCATCGGCGTCGACCTCGACATCAAGCCCGGCGTGGGCCCCGTCGTCGCCGAGCCGATCCGCACCCGCGCCGACCTCGACCGGCTGCGCGACCTCACCCCCGACGACGTCCGGTACGTCACCGAGGCCATCGGCATGCTCACCGAGGAGCTGGGCGACACCCCGCTGATCGGCTTCGCCGGCGCGCCCTTCACCCTCGCGAGCTACCTCGTCGAGGGCGGCCCCTCCCGCAGCCACGAGCACACCAAGGCGCTCATGTACGGCGACCCGCAGCTCTGGGCCGACCTGCTCGACCGCCTCGCCGGGATCACCTCCGCCTTCCTGAAGGTGCAGATCGAGGCCGGCGCCTCCGCGATCCAGCTCTTCGACTCCTGGGTCGGCGCGCTCGCCCCCGCCGACTACCGCCGCTCGGTCATGCCCGCCTCCGCGAAGGTCTTCGACGCGGTCGCCGGGTACGGCGTCCCCCGCATCCACTTCGGCGTCGGCACCGGCGAGCTGCTGGGCCTCATGGGCGAGGCCGGCGCGGACGTCGTCGGCGTCGACTGGCGCGTCCCGCTCGACGAGGCCGCCCGCCGCGTCGGCCCCGGCAAGGCGCTCCAGGGCAACCTCGACCCGGCCGTCCTCTTCGCGTCCACCGACGTCGTCGAGGCCAAGACCGACGAGGTGCTGGCCGCCGCGAAGGACCTGGAGGGCCACGTCTTCAACCTGGGCCACGGCGTCATGCCGGCCATGGACCCGGACGCCCTGACGCGCCTGGTCGAGTACGTGCACACGCGGACGGCCCGCTGAGGCGGACCGCCCGCGCGGCGGGCGGCGACGGCCGGCCGGCCCGCGCGGCCGACCGGCGGGCCGCCCGTGCCCGCCGGTGACGGACGCCGGCTCCGGGGCCCGGGCCGCGACCGCGTCACCCGTGCGTGACGCCGCGCGCCCGGGTCATCCGGCCGCCCGCACCGCCGCCACCGCCTTCCGCGCCGCGACCAGCACCGGATCCCACACCGGCGAGAACGGCGGCGCGTACCCCAGGTCGAGCGCCGTCATCTCCTCCACCGTCATCCGGGCCGTCAGCGCCACCGCCGCCACGTCCACCCGCTTCGCCGCGCCCTCCCGGCCCACGATCTGCACCCCGAGCAGCCGCCCGGTGCGCCGCTCGGCCAGCATCTTCACCGTCATCGGCGCCGCCCCCGGGTAGTAGCCGGCCCGGCTCGTCGACTCCACCGTCGCCGTCACGTACCGCAGCCCCACCGCCCGCGCGTCCTTCTCCCGCAGCCCGGTGCGCGCGATCTCCAGGTCGCAGACCTTCGACACCGCCGTCCCCACCACCCCCGGGAAGGTCGCGTAGCCGCCGCCGACGTTCGAGCCGATCACCTGGCCCTGCTTGTTCGCGTGGGTGCCCAGCGGCACGTGCCGCTCCCGGCCCGACACCAGGTCGAGGACCTCCACGCAGTCCCCGCCCGCCCACACGTTCTCCTGCCCCCGCACCCGCATCGCCAGGTCGGTCAGCAGCCCGCCGTGCGCCCCGAGCGGCAGCCCCGCCGCCTCCGCCAGCGACGTCTCCGGCACCACGCCCGTTCCGAGCACCACCACGTCCGCCGGATACTCGTCCGACTCCGTCGCCACCGCCCGGACCCGGCCGTCGTCACCGGTGAGGATCTTCGTCACCGCCGCCGAACCGACCGTCCGGATCCCCAGGCCGTCCATCGCCGTGTGCACCAGCCGCCCCATGTCCGGGTCGAGCGTCGCCATCGGCTGCTCGCCCCGGTTCAGGACCGTCACCTCGTAGCCCCGGTTCAGCAGCGCCTCGGCCATCTCCACACCGATGTACCCGGCGCCGACGACGACCGCCCGCCGCCCCTCCGCAGCCGCGAGCGCGTCCAGCAGCGCCTGCCCGTCCTCCAGGGTCTGCACCCCGTGCACGCCCGGCGCGTCGATCCCCGGCAGCGGCGGGCGGGCCGGGCGCGCGCCGGTCGCGATCACCAGCTTGTCGAAGCCCGTCCACGCCTCCGTACCCGACTCCAGGTCCCTGGCCAGAACCCGCTGTCCGGCGAGGTCGATCTCCGTCACCTCGGTCCGGGTCCGCAGGTCGATCCCGCGCTCCCGGTGCTCCTCGGGGGAGCGGGCGATCAGCTCCCCGCGCCCCGAGACGTCCCCGCCGACCCAGTACGGGATCCCGCAGGCCGAGTACGACGAGAACCGGCCCCGTTCGAAGGCCGTGATCTCCAGTTCCTCCGGCCCCTTGAGCCTGCGCGCCTGCGACGCGGCGGACATGCCCGCCGCGTCGCCCCCGATGACCACCAGTCGTTCGCTCATGCGCCCACGCTACGGCGCCGAACCCGCCCCGTCCGGTCCTTCTCCGGCCGGTTCCGCCGCCGCCTCCGGCCGGGCCGGTACGGCGGCGGGCGCGGGCACCGGCGCAGGCTCCGGGGCGGCGGCGCGGGCCCGGCGGCGCGGGCGGACGCCCCACCGCCACACCGCGTACGCCGCCACCGCGACCACCAGCCACGGCGCGAGCGCGGCGAGCACCACCAGCGTCCACGCGACGACGGCGACCAGCGCGTTCCAGCCGCCCGCCAGGGCGTCGCCGACGGCCGGGCGGTCGTCGCCGGTCCGCTCGTCCTCGACGGTGACCCGCTCCTCCTCGCTGAGGGCGAGGGTGATCGTCGCCAGCGAGGTCCGGTCCTCCAGCGACTTCTGCCGCGCCAGCAGCGCCTCCAGCTCCGCCTGCCGCCGGCTCAGCTCGCCCTCCAGCGTGACCACGTCCGCCAGCCGCTCGGCCCTGTCCATCAGCCCCCGCACCCGGGCCACGCTCGCCCGCTGGGTGGCGATCCGGCTCTCCACGTCCACGACCTGGTCGGTGACGTCCTCCGCCTTCGCCTCGCGGGACAGCAGCCGTCCGGTGCCGGCCAGGTCGGCGAGGACCCGGTCGTAGCGGTCCTGCGGCACCCGCAGCACGAGCGTGGAGTGGGCGTACCGCTCGTCGACGCGCTCGGTGGACTCCGACTCCACCCGGCCGCCCGCCGCCGCCACCACCGCCCGCGCCCGGTCGGCGGCCTCCGCGACCCGCTCGACCTCCACCGACAGCGAGGCCGTGCGGATCAGGTGCTGCGCCGCCGGCCGGGCCGCGGCCGGCTTCCCGTTCGCCTTCCCGTCCGCCGCCGCGCCGCCGGAGCCGCCCGTGGTCCCGTCCGGCCCGCGGTCGACCTCGCCGGCCGCCGCGGCCCCCTTCGCCTCGCCGTCCGCGCCCGACGTCCCGCCGGCGCAGCCCGCCGTCAGCGCCAGCGAGACGGCGAGCAGCAGCGCCGCGGCCGCCCTGGCTCCCGTTCCCGTCGTTCCCGTCGTTCTCGTCGGTCTTCTCGTACGGACGTCTCTGCGCACCGAGCCCCCCAGGGTCGCCGGAATGGATGTCCCTAGGACGTGCGGCGTCCGCCGCGGGTTCGGGATCGCCGGTAGCGATGCGGTCACGTTCCGGCCTCGGAACGGGGCCGGAGGGGCGATTTGAGAGAGTGGTCCCATGAACGCGGACACCACGGGACCCCACGCCGGACCTCACGCCGTCGTCGTCGGCGGCGGCATCACCGGCCTCGCCGCCGCCCGCCGGCTCCTCGCCGCCGGAGCGCGCGTGACCCTCCTCGAGGCCGGCGGACGGCTCGGCGGCAAGCTGCTCGCGGGCGAGATCGCCGGCGCCCCCGTGGACCTCGGCGCCGAGTCGCTGCTGGCCCGCCGCCCCGAGGCCGTCGCCCTCGCCGAGGCCGTGGGCCTCGGCGACCGCCTCCAGGCCCCCGCCACCACCACCGCATCCGTCTGGTCCCGCGGCCGGCTCGTCCCCATGCCCAAGGGCCACGTCATGGGCGTCCCCGGCGACGCCGGGGCCGTCGCGGGGCTGCTCTCCGCGGAGGCCCTGGAGCGGATCGGCCGGGACCTGGAGCTGCCGCCCACCGACCTCGGCGACGACACCGCCATCGGCGCGTACGTCGCCGAGCGCATGGGCCGCGAGGTCGTCGACCGGCTCGTCGAACCCCTCCTCGGCGGCGTCTACGCCGGTGACGCCTACCGCATCTCGATGCGGGCCGCCGTCCCCGCCCTCTTCGAGGCCGCCCGCCGCCACCCCACCCTCACCGCCGCCGTCCGCGCCGTCCAGGCCGCCGGCGCCGCCGTCCCCGCCGACGCCGCGGGCGCCGCCACCGGCCTCGGCGGCTCCGCCTTCGCCGGCCTCGACGGCGGCGTCGGCACCCTCCCCGGCGCCGTCGCCGACGCCGTCCGCGCCGCCGGCGGCACCATCCTCACCGGCACCCCCGCGACCGCGCTGCACCGCGCCGGGACCGGCTGGCGGGTCGTCACCCCGGAGCGGACCCTCGACGCGGACGCCGTCGTCCTCGCCGCCCCCGCGCCCGCCGCCGCCCGGCTCCTCGCCGCGCACGCCCCCGAGGCCGCCGCGCTCCTCGACGCGATCGCGTACGCCTCCATGGCCCTGGTGACGCTCGCCTTCCGCCGCGAAGACCTGCCGGAACTGCCCGGCTCCGGCTTCCTCGTGCCGCCCGTCGACGGGCACACCATCAAGGCGTCCACCTTCTCCAGCCAGAAGTGGCGCTGGGTCGGCGAGGCCGCCCCCGACCTCTTCGTGCTCCGCACCTCCGTCGGCCGGCACGGCGAGGAGACCTGGCTGCACCGCGACGACGAGGACCTGGTCGCCGCCTCCCTGAAGGACCTCGGCGCCGCCACCGGGCTCGCCGCCCGCCCCGTCGCCACCACCGTCACCCGCTGGACCGGCGGCCTGCCGCAGTACCCCGTCGGGCACCTGGACCGCGTCGCCCGCGCCCGCACCGCCCTCGCCGGACTGCCCGGACTCCGCCTCGCCGGGGCCGCGTACGACGGCGTCGGCATCCCCGCCTGCGTCGCCTCGGCGCACCGCGCGGCCGACGCCCTCGCCGACGAGATCATCGCCACGCCGGAAACGGGGCACCCCGGTGCGGGGCACTCCTCGTGACGGGCGAGAATAGGCGTATGAGTGCGCCCGAAAAGATCCCGAACGCCGGTAAGAAGGCGAAGGACCTCAACGAGGTCATCCGCTACACCCTGTGGTCCGTCTTCAAGCTGCGCGACGTCCTGCCCGCCGACCGAGCCGGCTACGCCGACGAGGTCCAGGAGCTCTTCGACAAGCTGGCGGCGGAGGACGTCACCGTTCGCGGCACGTACGACCTCTCCGGTCTGCGCGCCGACGCCGACGTCATGATCTGGTGGCACGCCGAGACGAGCGACGAGCTCCAGACGGCGTACAACCTCTTCCGCCGGACCAAGCTGGGGCGCGCCCTGGAGCCGGTCTGGTCGAACATGGCGCTGCACCGCCCCGCCGAGTTCAACAAGTCGCACATCCCGGCGTTCCTCGCCGACGAGACCCCGCGCGACTACGTCTCGGTCTACCCCTTCGTCCGCTCCTACGACTGGTACCTGCTGCCGGACGAGGACCGCCGCCGGATGCTCGCCGACCACGGCAAGATGGCCCGCGGCTACCCGGACGTCCGCGCCAACACGGTCGCCTCCTTCTCGCTCGGCGACTACGAGTGGCTGCTCGCCTTCGAGGCCGACGAGCTGCACCGCATCGTCGACCTCATGCGCCACCTGCGCGGCTCCGAGGCGCGGATGCATGTCCGCGAGGAGGTCCCCTTCTTCACCGGCCGCCGCAAGAGCGTCGCGGACCTGGTGGCGGGCCTGGCCTGACGGCCACCCCACGACCTGGTGGCGTCCCGGCCCCGCGCCGGGGCGTTCGCCCCTCGACCCGGAAGATCAGACGGCCGCCACGCCATGGCCGGCCGCTCCAGCGACACCGGGTCCGGCACCGGGTGCGGCGCGCGCGAGCGCGCCGCACCGGCGTCCCTTCTCTCCGCCTGAGAGCCCCTGAGACTTCTCACGGCGCCGGCTCAGCCTCCGCCGCCTCCTCCGCCCCCGCCGCAGGACGAACCCCCGCCGCCCCCGCACGAGGACGACGAGGACGAACCGCAGGACGACGAGGACGAGCCGCACGACGACGAGGACGAGCCGCAGGACGACGACGAGGACGTCCAGGGCGAGTCGCCCGGCCCGGAGTCCGCGCCCCAGCCGTCGCCGCCCGTCGCCGCGCCCGCGCACCACACCACCACCGCCGTGGCGGCGGTCGTGTCGGAGGAGTACCGCGATCCCGTACGGCCCCGGCTCCCGCGGACCGGGCGGTCGGGCCGGGCAGCGGCCCGCAGCCGCTCCCACAGCTCCCGGTCGTGCAGCGCAGGGATGCCGCCGAGGGCGACGTTGTTCGGCCCCCCGTACCCGTACGCGCCCCGGAAGGCGGCGAGCGCGGCGAGCCCCGCCGCGCTGGCCTGGCGGGTGTAGCCGGTGCCGCAGATCAGCGCCGTGACGAAGCAGACGAAGAAGAGCGGCAGGATCTTCGCGACGAACGGCACGCCGGGCCCGTCCATGGCGAACTCGGCGATGGTGACCGCGATCCCGAGCGGGAACAGCAGGACGGCTCCCACGGCCAGGCCGACGCACCAGCGCCGCAGGGCGCGCCGCGGACCCGGCAGGTTCACCAGGCCCCGGTCGGCGAGCGCGTCGCCGATCCGCTGCACCGTCGGATGCGTCATCACCCCGAGGCGCAGCGTCCGCAGGGACCCGCTCGGGGCGGACGCGTGCACGTCGAGCACCGCCTGCTCCACCGGGTCGTGGGCGATCCGGTGGACGACCGCGACGACCCCCGGGCCGCCGATGTGGATCCGGCCGTCCAGGTGCATCGTGGAGAGCACCGTGTCGGCGACGCGGCCCGGGCCGCCGGAGAGGAACGCGGCCTCGTAGACGTCCCGCAGCGGTCCGCCGCGACCGCGCCGCACACGGCGGGCCAGCACGAACAGCCGGACGAGCACGGCGGCGCCGGCCAGGTGGAGCGCCAGGAGCAGCAGGTCCATGCCGGTCACCGCCCCCCGAACACGCGCCGGGCCGCCCGCGCGACGAACCCCGGGCCCGGCGGCCGGTCCTCGGCCCGCTCCCGCCACCAGCGGGTCAGCTCCCGCCGCTCGGGCCGCTCCCCGTCCAGCAGCAGCCCCTCGACGAAGTCGAGCGCGTCCCGCCGGTAGCTGCCCGGCATGGGCCGTCTGCGCGCGTACGCCAGGAACGCGGGGCGGAAACCGTCGCCGAGGATCTCCGGCAGCTCCGGCGCGATCCGCGCCACGACGGACGCCCGCTTGGCGGCGAGCGCCCGGCTCTGCACCCCGATCCGCCGTACGTCGAACCCCTCCGGCACCGGCGTCCCCGCGACCAGTGCGGACAGCAGCGCCGCCTGCCCGACCCCGACCCGCTGCCGCACCCGCTCGCCGCCGTCCCCGGGCGCGGCGGCGGCCTCGGCGGATCCCGCCCCGGGCCGGGCCAGGACGGCCGTCGGCGCCGGCGCACCGGACGGCGTCCGGCCCGTCGGCATCGCGCCGCCCGAGACGCGGGCGCCCGCGCCGATGTGCAGCGGGGTGCCCGTGGCGAGGCGGCGGCCCGCGCGGAGGGCGGCGGCGCCGGCGCCGTGCCGTGCCGCGGGCACGGCGGGGCGCGCGGTGCGGCGGGCCGCCGTCAGCGTGCCGCGGATCGCGGCGAGTTCGGCGGCGAGTTCCGGGGCCGCCGGGAAGTGGTCGTCCCGCTCCAGCAGGACGCCCGGCGGGGCGATCCGGCCGGCGAGGTCGGCGAGGATGTCCAGGACCGGCTCCGGGACCGGGTGGGCGTGGGTGTCGTGCCAGACGCCGTCCCGTTCGACGCCGCCGGCCACGTGCACGTACGCGATGGCCTCCACCGGCAGTTCGGCGAGGGCCTTCGCCGGGTCCTCGCCCCGGTTGCGGTGGTTGGTGTGCAGGTTGGCGACGTCGACGAGGAGCCGCACCCCCGTGCGCTCCACCAGCTCCGCCAGGAACCGCCCCTCGGACAGCTCGTCCTCCGGCCACGAGAACAGCGCGGCGATGTTCTCCAGCGCCAGCGGCACCGGCAGCGACTCCTGCGCGATGCGCACGTTCTCGCAGAGCACGTCCAGGGCGTCCCGGGTGCGCGGGACCGGCAGCAGGTGCCCCGCCTCCAGCGCCGGGGTCGCCGTCAGCGGCCCGCCGGCCCGGACGAAGGCGATGTGCTCGGTGACGAGCGGCGCCCCCAGCGCCTCCGCCTTCTCCGCGAGCGCGGCCAGCCGCCCCGGGTCGGGGCGGTCCGCCCCGCCGAGCCCCAGCGACACCCCGTGCGGGACGACCGTGACGCCGCGCGCCCGCAGCCGGGTCAGCGCGTCGGGCAGATGGCCGGCGCACACGTTCTCCGCGACGACCTCCACCCAGTCGACGGGCAGTTCCCCGACCGCGTCCGCGATCTCGGGACGCCAGCCGATGCCGATGCCGAGTTCCGTCATGTCCCCCTCCTTCGGTCCTCAGTCACCCACGTGATGACCCCGGCGGCACCGGTCGAACCCCGGAGGGAGGAGGTTCAGAGCTTCATTTGAGGTTCCCGGCCACCGGCGCCCCGGGCGCCTCCAGGACACCGGGGAACGCCGACACGACCGTCGCACTGCCCGGCGCGATCTCCGTGAAGCCGGCGTCCCGGACGACCGGGAGGCCGCTCGTGGTCAGCGCCGGCCAGTCGGCCTCGGCGGCGGTGCGGACGGCGAGCGGGAAGCCGGCCTCCCGCCAGGCCGCGCGGGCGGCGCCGTCCAGTGCCCACCACAGCAGCTGGGCGCCGTGCCCGGCCTGCGCCATCGCCTTGCCGGCCGACATGGCGAGCCCCGGGTTGCACCACAGCACGGCGGCGCCGTCCGGGACGGGGCCGGGCGCGGCCGGGTCGTCGAGGTCGGTGCCGGAGACCTGGAGCTTGGCCAGCTCCTTGGGCCAGCCGTCCAGCGGGATCGGCGGGAAGACCCGTACCTCCGCCTCCTCGCCGGTCTCGGTGAGCCCCGGCAGCTCCCCGGCGCGCCGCCACTCCGCGCCGCGCGCCCGCCGGACGACCTTGCGGATGCGGGCGTCCTCCCAGTCGGCGACCGCCCGCGCCCACTCCCCGTCGCCGGTCGCCCGCTCGTCGGTCAGGAGCCGGAGCACGGCGCGCGCCGCGGTCTCCAGGGCGTCGGTGCGGGACGGCGGCGCGGCCTTCTCGATGCGCACCACCAGGGGGAGGACGAACTGCGGCTTCTCGTCGCGGGGATCGGTGCGCGGGTCGGTGTCGTTGCTGCTCACCCGGCAAGTCTGCCACCGCCCCGCGGGCCGTCGCCGCCGTCCGATCTTGTGGCCGGGGCGGCGGCCGGGCGAGGATCGGCGGCATGACGACGACGGTGGCGGAGCGGCGGCCCGTACGGCTCGCGGGGGTCGGGCGCCGGTACGGCGCGCGCGGCCCGTGGGTGCTGCGCGGCGTCGACGTGGAACTGGCCCCCGGCCGGCTCGTGCGGGCCACCGGCGCGAACGGCACCGGCAAGTCGACGCTGCTGCGCCTGGTCGCCGGGGTCGACGCCCCCGCCGAGGGCCGGATCACCGGCCGCCCGGCCCGCACCGCGTACGTCCCCGAGCGCTTCCCGCCCGCCCTGCCCTTCACCGCCCTCGGCTACCTCGTCCACCTGGGCCGCCTCCAGGGCCTCGGCGGCGCGGAGGCCCGGGCCCGGGCGGGGGAGTGGCTGGAGCGGTTCGGGGCGGGCGCGTACGCCGGGACGGCCCTCGCGGGTCTGTCGAAGGGCAGCGCGCAGAAGGTGGCGGTCGCGCAGGCGCTGCTCGCCGGGCCCGCGCTGCTCGTCCTCGACGAGGCGTGGACGGGCCTGGACGCGGAGGCGCGCGCGGAGCTGGACCGGGCGGTGCGCGAGCGGGTCGCGGCCGGCGCCGCGGTCCTCTTCGTCGACCACGACCCGCGCCGGCTGGCGGGCGAGGCGGACACGACCCTGCGCGTCGAGGACGGGCGGGTGCGGGCGGAGCCGGGGGCTCCAGCACCCGCCGGGGTCGGGGCGGGGGAGCAGGCGGTGTTACGGCCGGCGGCGCGGGGCGTGGTGCGTGTCGTCGCCTCCGGGGGGCTGCCGCTGCCCGACCCGCTGCCCGGCGGGGCCACCCGGGCCGCGACGGCCGGCGGCACGCTGTTCCGCGTGGACGCCGCCGCCTCCGACGACCTGCTGCGCGTGCTGCTGGCCGCCTCCTGGCACGTGCGCCGCGTCGAGCCCGGCGGCGCGGAAGGGGAGCGGGCGTGACGGCGCTGCTGCGGTACCACTCCGCCCTTCTCCTCCGCTCCCAGCGGTGGCTGGCCCCGCTGCTCGCGTACGCGGCCCTGGTCGCCGTCGGCGTCCGGCCCGGCGACCCCGTCCTCGGGTCGCTCGGCATCGCGGCGGCCGGCCTGCTGCCGGTCGCGGCCTGGACGGTGCGGATCTGTCTGACGCAGGAGCCGGCCGCCGCCCGGGCGGTGGCCGCCGCGGCCGGGGGCCGGTCCCGCGCGCACCTCGCCGCGCTGGTCACCGGCGCCGGCTGGCCGGCGCTCGCCGGGGCGGTCGCGGCGGGCGCGGTGACCGCCACCGGCGGCCTCGCCGGGACGAGCGGCCCGGCCGCCCTGCTCGCCGGGCTCCTGGCCACCACGGCCTGCGCGCTGACCGGCGGGGCGGTCGGAGCGCTCGCCTCCCGGCCGTTCGTGCGGCCCCCGGGCTGGTCGGTGGCCGTGCTGCTCCTCGGCTCGCTGCTCGCCCTGGTGACCACCGGCTCGCCGGCGAAGCACGCGGCCACCGCCCTGGTCGCCGCCGAGGGCGCGGCCCGCCCGCCGTGGGCCGCCTGCGCCGCCGCCGTGCTCCTCGCCGCCGGGGCGGCGGCGGTCTCCTGCCGGGCGACCGCGCGCCTGGAATGACGCCGCCGCGGCGCCCCGGGCGCGGAGTAGCCTCGGTGGCATGACCACGGAATCCGGTGCCTTCTGCACCCCCGAGCCCGCGCCGCGCCCTCCGAAGGCGGCCGAGGGGCCGTACGCGCGGTGCGTGCTGTGCCTGGAGCCGACGGAGTACGCGGAGTCGGTCAAGGGCGTCGTGCTGTGCCCGGTCTGCGAGTGGCGGGAGGCCGAGCGCACCGCCTGCTCCGGCTGACCCCCGTCGCCCCGCACGGGCCCTTCTCCGCAAAGCACTGGCGCACTAGTCAAATTTGAGTAGTCTGGGGCGCATGGCCGAGCGAACCGTTCCGATCCTGCCCTGCCGCACCCTCCAGCCCGTCCTGGACTTCTACACCGCCCTCGGATTCGAGACCACCTACCTGCAGAAGAGCCCCAACCCCTACGCCGCCGTCGCCCGCGGCGCCCTCGAACTCCAGTTCTTCGGGGTGCGGCACCACGACCCCGCCACCTCGATGAGCACCTGCTACGTCGTCACCGACGACGTCGACGCGCTGTACGCCGCCTTCCGCGCCGGGCTCAAGGAGGCGTACGGGCGGATCCCCGTCCGGGGGCTGCCGCGCCTCGGGGCGCTCCGGGACATGGCGTACGGGATGCGGCAGTTCCTGCTCACCGACCCGGCCGGCAACTGTCTCCGCGTCGGGCAGCGGATCGCGGACGACGTCCACCACGACCCCGCGCCGGTCGGCACCTTCGCCCGCGCCCTCCACCACGCGACCCTGCTCGCCGACTCCAAGGAGGACCTGGCCGCCGCCGCGCGGGTCATCGACCGGGCGCTCCGCCCGCGGAGCGAACGCCCCGCCCCCGTCGAGCTGCTGCGCCTCCTGGTGCTGAGCGCGGACGTGGCCCGGCGGCGCGGCGACGAGGAGACGGCCGCGGCGGCGCTGGCGCGGGCCGGCGCCGTGCCGCTCTCCGCCGACGAGCGGAGGACCGCCCGCGACGACCTCGCGCGGCTGGCGGCGCTCCGCGCGGGCTGAACGGCCCGGCGGGCTCGGGCGGGGCCGGCCGCTCAGCCCGCGCGCATCAGCTCGGAGACCTTGACGAAGCGGTAGCCCCTGGCGCGGAGTTCGGGGACGATCCGCCGGATCGCCCGCTCGGTGGCGGGGGCGGCGCTGCGGGTGCAGTGGAGGACCACCAGCGAGCCGGGGCGGACGCCGGAGAGCACCTGCTCCGCCACCGCGTCCGGGTCCTTCGCGAAGGCGTCCCCGCCGACCACGTCCCACTGCACGGCCGTGACCCGGGCCGGGGCGAGGGCGTGCAGGGCGGTGTCGTCGTAGCAGCCGCCGGGGAAGCGGAAGTACGGCACGACGTTGACGGCGCCGGCGTCCCGGAAGGCGTCGAAGGCGCGCTGCACGTCCGCCGCCATGTCCGGCTCGGCGACGGCCGGCAGGCCGTAGCAGGGCTCGGCGAAGGCGTAGTGGCTGTAGGAGTGGTTGGCGATCTCGAAGCGCGGGTCGGTGCCGATGGACCGGGCCTGGTCGGGGTACTCCTCCGCCCAGCGGCCGGTCATGAAGACCGTCGCGTCCACCTTCAGCCGCCGCAGGGTCGCGATGAGCCCGGGGTTGTCGAAGCGCTCGCCGCGCGCCGCCCGGGGGCCCTGGTCGGCGGTCATGTCGGCGTCGAAGGTGAGCGCGACGACCTTCTCGCCGCCGCCGGTCCGCCGCTCGTAGACGGGCGTGCGGCCCTGGGGCCCGGCCGCCATCGTCGGCACGGCGGCCCGTGCGGCCGGCGCCGGCTTCGCGGGCCGGGCGCCGGGGGCGGCGGTCGGCGGCGCCGTCGTCGCGGGGGAGGCGGTCGCCGTGCGCGCGGACGGCGGGGAGGGGGTCCCGGCGCCCGCGCCGCAGCCGGCGAGGGCGGCGCCCAGCAGACCGAGAGCCGCCACTTTACGTACAGAAAAGGTCACGAACGGAAGTTATCCGATCACATGTGAAGCTCAGGGGGCGGACCCCGGTGCGCGCCGCGCCACGTCACCCGTCAGGCCGTCAGCCGCCCCCGGCCGGTCGCCCCCCAGGTCGCCCCCGCCGGTCGCCCCCGCCGGTCGTCGGCGACCGGTCGCTCAGGTCGCGAGCAGCCGCCGACGGCACTCCGCCACGTCGAAGCCGCCCGGCGGGTACTGCGGGTCCATCGCCTCCAGGTGCTCCAGCAGCAGCGTGCTCACCGCCCAGTTCCGGTACCACTTGCGGTCCGCCGGGACCACGTACCAGGGCGTCTCCGGCGCCGAGCAGCGCTCCATGGCCAGCTGGTACGCCTCCTGGTACGCGGGCCAGCGCATCCGCTCCTCGATGTCGGACGGGTCGAACTTCCAGTGCTTCTCCGGGTTGTCCAGGCGCTCCAGGAGCCGGCTGCGCTGCTCCTCGTACGACAGGTGCAGGAAGACCTTCACGACCGTCACCCCGTCGTCGGCGAGCGCGCGCTCGAACCGGGCGATCTCCTCGTACCGCCGCTCCACCTCCTCGCGCGGGACCAGTTCGCGGACCCGGGCGATCAGCACGTCCTCGTAGTGCGAGCGGTCGAAGATGCCGATCTCGCCCGGCAGCGGCAGCGACCGGGTGACCCGCCACAGGAAGGGGTGGGCGCGCTCCTCCGGCGTCGGCGCCTTGAAGGCGCGGATCCGGCAGCCGGACGGGTTGAAGTGCCCGATGACGTGCTTGACCGTGCCGCCCTTGCCGCTGGTGTCCATGCCCTGGAGGACCAGCAGCAGCCGCCGCCGGTCGCCGGCCGTGCTCGCCGCGTACAGCCGCTCCTGGAGGTCGGCGAGCCGGGGGCCGAGGGCGGCGGTGGCGGCGATCCCGGCGGCCTTGCGGTCGGGGCCGCCGTCCGGGGTGCGGGGGGTGGCCCGGGGGTCGTACGCGGACAGGTCGACGGGCTCGCCCGGCGGGAGCCGCAGCGCCGCGCCGAGCGACCCGTCCGGCCCGCCGCGGTCCTCCGGCGCCCGGCCCCCGGACGCGCCGTCCCCCGGCGCCTCGTCCTTCGTCCCGCCGTGCTTCTTCGCCACCGTGCGCCCCTTCCGCCGCCGTGCCGCTCGCCTTCCCCCGATCCTGCGCCGGATGCGCCCGGGCCGCGAGCGCGCCGGCGTCCGTCAGCGCCAGGGGCCGGTGACGGCGAAGGTGGTGCCGGGCGTGTAGCAGTTCACGTACATCGTCCCGCCGTCGGGGGAGAAGGTGACGCCGGCGAACTCGCCCCACTCGGGGGCGCCCGGCTCGCCGATGTCGCGGCGGTTGCGGGCGACCGCGTACACCTCGCCCTGCCGGCTCACCCCGAAGACGTGCTGGGCGCCGTCGCCGTCCTCGCAGACCATCAGGCCGCCGGTGGGGGCGAGGCAGATGTTGTCGGGGGACTCGCCGGGCAGCCGGACGTCGGTGTCGGGGCCGAAGACGACGGCGAGGGTGAGCCGCCGCAGGTGCGGGTCGTACTTCCACACCTGCCCGAAGTGGGTGGCGCCGGAGCCGTCGGAGGTCCGGGCGAAGGAGGAGACGAAGTACACGCACCGGCCGCCCCAGTAGCAGCCCTCCAGCTTCTGCGCGTGGGTGATGCCGCCCGGCCCGAAGTCCTGGAACCGGATGGGCGTCGACGTCGCCTGCGGGTCCGGCACCGGCACCCACTCGACGCCGCGGAAGACGGTCCCGGCCTCCTGCACGACCGACAGGTCGGGCACGCCGGGCACCCGCAGGGCCTCCAGGGTGCCGCCCGCGCGCAGCGCGCCGGTGCCGCCGAGGGGGCGCTCCGGGAGGAAGCGGTAGAAGAGGCCGAAGGGGCGCTCGAAGGCGTCCTCCGTCTCGTAGACGATCCCGGTGTACGGGTCGACGGCGACGGCCTCGTGCGCGAAGCGGCCGAGGGCGGTGAGCGGGACGGCCCCGGTGCGGTGCGGGTCGGCCGGGTCGACCTCGAAGACGAAGCCGTGGTCCTTCTCGTACCCCTTGCTGCCCGCCGTGTCCTCGGTCTCCTCGCAGGTCAGCCAGGTGCCCCAGGGGGTCGGGCCGCCCGCGCAGTTGACGGCGGTGCCGGCGATGCCGACGCGCTCGCCGGCCGCGCCCGGGAGCGGGTCGCCGTGCGGGTCGAGGCCGAGGACGGTGCAGCCGCCCCTGGCGCCGCGGTCGTAGACCAGGCCGGGGGTGTGCGGGACGGCGAGGGGCGCGTCGGGGCGGTTCTCGTGGTTGCGGACGAGGCGGACGCCGCCGCGCGGGCCGGCGAACGCGCTCATGCCGTCGCAGCGGCCGGGGACCCGGCCCTCGCCGGAGCGGAGCGGGTCGCCCTCGCGGGAGAGGACCCGGTACGAGAAGCCGGCGGGGAGGTCGAGCAGGCCGGCCGGGTCGGGGAGCAGCGGGCCGTAGCCGCCGCGCGGCGCGGCCTCGGCGGGGGAGCCGGCGAAGAGGTCGGCGAGCGCGCCGGTGAAGGCGATCCCGGCGACGGACGCACCGGTGCGGGCCAGGATCTGACGTCGTGTCACTGCCATGGGGGGCCTTCCCGCCGGAGGAGGTGTGGACCCGCTTGATGTACCACGCGGGGGTCCGCGTGATGCCATGGCGCGGGTCCACGGCGCCTCGGATGGCGCAATTCCGACCCCTGCGGCGGCAGGTGAGGGAGGGTCAGGCCAGCTCGGCCGTCAGGGTGATCGTGGTGCCGGTGAGCGCCTGGCTGACCGGGCAGTTCTTCTTGGCGTCCTCGGCGAGCGACCGGAACTGGTCCGCGTCCAGGCCGGGGACCTCGCCGCGCACGGTGAGGTGGATGCCGGTGATGCCCTCGCCCGGCTGGAACGTGACGTCGGCCTTGGTCTCCAGGCGGGTGGGCGGGTTGCCCGCCTTGGCCAGGCCGTTGGAGAAGGCCATGGAGAAGCAGGAGGAGTGCGCGGCGGCGATGAGCTCCTCGGGGCTGGTCTTGCCGTTCGGCTCCTCGGCGCGGGCCGGCCAGGAGACGTCGTACGAGCCGAGCCCGGAGGAGTCGAGCGTGACGACGCCGGAGCCCTTGAGGAGGTCGCCCTGCCAGACGGTGTGGGCGTGACGGACGGTGGCCATGGTGGCTCCCTTTCGATCGGGTATGGCCCCCAACCTACTGCGCCACGAGCCCCTTTGCGTCCCGTGCCAGGGCCGTGAGCCGGGAGATGGCCCGGAAGTACTTCTTGCGGTAGCCGCCGTTCAGCATCTCGTCGCTGAACAGGCGGTCGAACGGGAGTCCGGAGGCGAGGACCGGTATCTCGCGGTCGTAGAGGCGGTCGGCGAGGACGACGAGCCGCAGCGCGGTCGACTGGTCCGGGATCGGGCCGACGTCGGTGAGGCAGACCGCCGTCAGGTCGTCGGTGAGGGCGCCGTACCGGCTCGGGTGGACCTTGGCCAGGTGGCCGAGCAGGTGCGGGAAGTCGTCCAGGGAGGCGCCCGGGACGCGGTACGCGGTCTCCGTGACGACCTGGTCGGAGTGGGGCGCGGGGGCCTCGGGCAGGCCCCGGTGGCGGTAGTCCTCGCCGTCGATCCGCAGCGGCCGGAAGTGCGCGGAGAGCCCCTGGATCTCGCGGAGGAAGTCGGCGGCGGCGAAGCGGCCCTCGCCGAGCTTGCCCGGCAGCGTGTTCGAGGTGGCGGCGAGCGCCACGCCGGCCTCGACGAGCTTGCCGAGCAGGCTGGAGACGAGGACGGTGTCGCCCGGGTCGTCCAGTTCGAACTCGTCGATGCACAGGAGGCGGTGCCCGCTCAGCGTCTGCACGGTCTTCTGGAAGCCGAGCGCGCCGACCAGGTTCGTCAGCTCCACGAAGGTGCCGAACGCCTTGAGCGCGGGCTCGGCGGGCGTGGCGTGCCAGAGCGAGGCGAGCAGGTGGGTCTTGCCGACGCCGTAGCCGCCGTCGAGGTAGACGCCGCGCGGGGCGGCGGGGGCGGCGGGCCTGCGGGCGAACCAGCGGCGCCGGCCGGCGCCGGTCGCGTGCGCGCCGCCGAGGGACTCGGCGAAGCCGGAGAGGACCTTGACGGCCTCGGACTGGCTGGGCTGGTTCGGGTCCGGGAGGTACGTGTCGAAGCGCACCGCGTCGAAGCGCGGCGGCGGGACCATCTCCGCGACCAGCCGGTCGGCGGGGACGTGGGGCTCGCGCGCGCACAGCGAGAGCGGGGTCGCCGCTGCGGGGGCGGCTTCGTTCAGGGCACGGGTCGACACAGTTCCCCACTGTAAGGGCCGTGTCAGACTGCGGGCATGCGACAGCTCTTCCCTGTGACGGACATGACAGCCTCGAAGACCCAGGTCAGCGACGCGGACGCCGGCCGGGAGTGGTCCCTCGACGAGCTGGCCGACGCCTACGCGTATCCGGAGGGGGAGGAGCGCTGGCTGCGGGCCAACATGGTCTCCTCGCTCGACGGGGCCGGCCAGCACGAGGGCCGCTCGCAGCCGCTCTCCTCCGAGGCCGACATGCGGATCTTCGGCACCCTCCGGGGCCTCGCCGACGTCGTGGTGGTGGGGGCGGAGACGGTCCGTCTGGAGGGGTACCGGCCGGCCCGGGCACGGGAGGTGTTCGCCGGGCGGCGGGCCGCGGCCGGACAGGGCCCCGCGCCCGCGATCGCGGTCGTCACCGCTTCGCTCGACCTGGACTTCGCGCTCCCCCTGTTCACCTCCCCGCTGGTCCCGACGCTGGTCCTCACCGGCGCGGGCGCCCCGGCCGACCGGATCGAGGCCGCGCGGGCCGCCGGGGCCGAGGTGCTGCTCGCCGGCGACGGGGCGGCGGTGGACCCGGCGCGGGCGGTGGCGCTGCTCGCGGAGCGGGGGCTGCGGCGGCAGCTGACCGAGGGCGGGCCCCGGCTGCTCGGCCAGTTCACCGCCGCCGGGGTGCTCGACGAGCTGTGTCTGACGGTCTCTCCGGCGATGACGGCGGGGGACGCCCAGCGCATCGCCCACGGGCCCTCGCTCACGCGTCCGACACGCTTTGGGCTGGCTTCTCTGCTGGAGCAGGACGGCTTCCTCTTCAGCCGCTACCGTCGGATCTGACAATCGGCGGAACTTCTCGTTCCGCTTAGCGTCGGCTGGGCACAATCACAGTCGCAGTCCCCGTGTGATCACGGGGAAGGATGGTTTCCGCAGAAGGGCTCCTGAGGTGTTCACAAGCGTTCTGATGATCGAGAAGCCCCTGACGTCCGTGGACGTGGAATTCGTCACCACCCTGCACGGCGACGAGACCGTGTCCTTCATCGTGCTGATGCAGCCGCGCGGTGACCAGGCCGATCTCCTGCTGCGCGCCATCGACGACGTCGCCATGGGCGACCTCAAGGAGGCGGCCAGGGAGGGCGACGAACCGGAGGGGAAGGAGGCCCGCGAGCCCGCCGAGCTGGCCCTGGAGCACTCGCTCCGGGCCCTGAGAGCGGCGGGCTGCGAAGCGGTCGGACAGGTGGTCGAGGACCACCCCCTCGACAAGATGAAGGCCGTCGTCGAGGAGGCGGAGGCGGACGAGGTGATCGTCCTGACCGCCCCGCACTACGTGGAGGAGTTCTTCCACCGCGACTGGGCCTCCCGCGCCCGACACAAGGTCGGCGTGCCCGTCCTGAAGCTGTTCGCGCACAGCGAGTAGCCGGCGGGCGGCCGGGCCCGGGCGGGCAAGGGGGACGCGCGCCGCGTTCCCGGCCCGCCCGGTCCCAGCCACTAGGCTGGGACCGTCACGTCGTACGCACACCCGGGGAGAGAACCGCATGGCACCCGCCATCCCTGCCGCCATGGAACGGCCGCACTTCATCGGCATCGGCGGTGCCGGAATGTCGGGCATCGCGAAGATCCTCGCCCAGCGCGGCGCCAAAGTCGCCGGCAGCGACGCCAAGGACTCCCCGACCGCCGAGGCCCTGCGCGCCCACGGCGTCACCGTGCACCTCGGCCACGCCGCCGAGCACCTCGCCGACGACGCCTCCGCCGTCGTCGTCTCCAGCGCCATCCGCGCCGACAACCCCGAGCTGGTCCGCGCCGCCGAACTGGGCATCCCCGTCGTGCACCGCTCCGACGCGCTCGCCTCCCTCATGGACGGCCTGACCGCGATCGCCGTCGCCGGCACCCACGGCAAGACCACCACCACCTCGATGCTGGCCGTCGCCCTCACCGAGCTCGGCGCCGACCCCTCGTACGCGATCGGCGGCGACCTCGCGGGCCCCGGCACCAACGCCCGGCACGGCGCCGGCGAGGTCTTCGTCGCCGAGGCCGACGAGAGCGACCGCAGCTTCCAGAAGTACGACCCGCAGGTCGCGATCGTCCTCAACGTCGAGCTCGACCACCACGCGAACTACGCCTCCATGGACGAGATCCACGAGTCCTTCGAGAAGTTCGCCGCGAAGCTCCGCCCCGGCGGCACCCTCGTCGTCGGCGAGCACGCCGGCGCCCGCGAGCTGGCCCGCCGCGTCGCCGCCGCCGGACGCGAGGACCTGGAGATCGTCACCGTCGGCGAGGACGCGGACGCCGACGCCCGCATCCTGAAGATCGTCCCGAACGGGATGAAGAGCGAGGTCACCGTCGCCCTCGACGGCACCGCGCACACCTTCACCGTCTCCGTCCCCGGCCGCCACTACGCGCACAACGCCGCCGCCGCCCTCGCCGCCGGCGCCCGCGCGGGCCTCGACCCGGCCGCCCTCGCCCAGGCCCTCACCGCCTACACCGGCGTCGGCCGCCGCCTCCAGCTCAAGGGCGAGGCCGCCGGCGTCCAGGTCATCGACTCGTACGCGCACCACCCGACCGAGATGACCGCCGACCTGGAGGCCATGCGCGGCGCCGCCGCCGGCTCCCGCCTCCTCGTCGTCTTCCAGCCGCACCTCTTCTCCCGCACCCAGGAGCTCGGCAAGGAGATGGGCGACGCCCTCGCCCTCGCCGACGCCTCCGTGGTCCTCGACATCTACCCGGCCCGCGAGGACCCGATCCCGGGCGTCACCAGCGAGCTCATCCTGGACGCGGCCCGCGCGGCCGGCGCCGACGTCACCCCGGTCCACGACAAGACCGCCGTCCCCGGGGTGATCGCGGGAATGGCCCGCCCCGGCGACTTCGTTCTGACCATGGGCGCGGGCGACGTCACGGACCTCGGTCCGCTGATCCTGGCCCGCCTGGCGAACTGAGGGAGTGGACGCACGATGGCGTACGAGGTCGAGAAGACCGACGAGGAGTGGCAGGCGCAGCTGACCCCGTCGGAGTACCAGGTGCTCCGGCTGGCCGGCACCGAGCCCGCCTTCCGCGGCGAGTACACGGACACGAAGACCGAGGGCGTGTACTCCTGCCGCGCCTGCGGGGCCGAACTGTTCACGTCGCACGAGAAGTTCGAGTCGCACTGCGGCTGGCCGTCCTTCTACGACCCGAAGGACAGCGACGCCGTCGAACTGCTCGCGGACACCTCCCACGGCATGGTCCGCACGGAGGTCCGCTGCGCCCGCTGCGGCTCCCACCTGGGCCACGTCTTCGAGGGCGAGGGCTACCCGACCCCCACCGACCAGCGGTACTGCATCAACTCGATCTCGCTCCGCCTGAAGCCCGCGGAAGGGGCCTGACACGGCCCCGGCGGTCCCCCTAGGGTGTCCGGTGACGGATCAGGGGGACCCGCATGGCCGCACGCCGATCAGCTCCGCTGCCCACGTACCGCAAGGACGCGGTGACGCGGAAGCTGTGCGCGCACGTCCACCTCGACGACGCGTTCGCGTACCGCATGGACGCGGAGCTCACCGGCGACCGGATGACCGCCATCGGGCTGCCGCTGGGGATCAACCTGGTGGCGCTCGCCCGGCACGCGCGGGTCGCCGTCCGGCGCGCCGAGGCCCGTGACCGGGTCCTGTCGCTGCTCTACACCGCCTTCTGGGCCGGGGTCGTACTGGGCCTGGCCGGGCTCGCCGCCGGACCGCTCGCCGGCTGGACCGGCGCCGCCGTCGCCGTGGGCGCGCTGGCGGGCGGCTGGTGGGTCACCCACCGCGACCTCGACGCCTCCTGGCGGGCCGCCCAGCGCGCCCACCAGGAGGACACCCGCCCCGAGCGGCAGGTCCCGGCCGTGGAGACCGAGGCCGAGGACCGGCTGCGGGCCCTCGCCAAGGCGAACGTCCTCCCGTACGCCGCGAGCGCCGCCCACCGGGACCCGTTCGTCGGCCACGGCGCGAAGCTCAAGGACGTCGTCTGGCACCCCATCGACGTGTCCCAGCCCGCCGACGACCCCGCGAACCCGGGACGGAAACTCACCGTCGTCCCCTTCGACGCCGTCGACCTGCACACCTTCGTCGCCCGCGAGATGGAGAACATCTCCGGCCTGGAGGGCCTGCGCGCCCGGAACCGGCTGTACGTCTCCGGCGACCACCTCGCCTACCTCGGCGACGAACTCCTCGAACAGCCGCTCGGCCGGCCGCGCGCCCAGATCGCCCCCGACCGGGTCCGCACCGGTCTGATCCGGCCCGGCGCCGGCATGCGCACCTACCTGAGCCTGGAGCGGATCAGCGACGGCGGCCGGGTCGTGGTCTCCGTCCACATGCGGGCCCGGCTCCACCACCCCAGCCTCTCCTGGGAGGTCATGGTCTTCGTCATCCCGCCGCCGGCCGCCCGCTACTACACCGTCACCACCCTCCCCGCCCACGGCTCCGACCGGACCCGGACGCTGCTGCGCGGCACCCACGGCATCTGGTGGCGCTGCCTCTCCGGCTCCTGGTCCCGCAACGGCGCCCGCCGCACCGGCCGCCGCCACCGCGAGAAGGCCCTGGAGCGCGCCCGCAAGGACATCGCCCGGAAGAACCTGCTGTACGACCACGGCGCCACCGACAGCATCCGCGAACGGATCGCGGACGACGCGCAGATGCTCTTCAGCGACGCGGCCGACGCCCAGGACTACCTCCAGCGCCTCCAGGGCGGCATCCTCGTCGCCACCGAACGGTTCCTGAAGGCCCATCACATCGACAGTGCGTCCTTCGACTCCACGAAGCAGATCATCAACACGACGTCGACGTACAACTTCAACGGGATCGTGCAGGGGAACGCCTTCGGCTCCCAGAACGTCGTCCAGAACACCGGGGGCCAGTGGGCCCAGGGAAAGGGGACTCCCGCTCCATGAGCAACACCTTCAACTTCAACGGACCGGTCAGCGGCAACGCCTTCGGCAACGACAACCGGGTCACCAACCACCACTACCACCAGCCCGCCGAGCAGGTCACCGCCCGCGAGCTCGCCGAGCAGCTGGTCGCCCTGCTGCGCGAACAGGCCGCCGGCGCCGAGGTGCTGGCCCGGGCGGAGACGGTACGCGACGAACTCGCCGAGGCCGAGAGCCACGGGCGCGCCGTCGACCGGGGCCGGGTGCGGACCGCGCTCGCCGCCGTCGAGCCGTACGTGACGGTCGGCGGCGGCGGCATGGCGCTCGTCCAGGGGATCATGGCACTGCTCGGCGGCTGAGCACCGGCCCGGCCCCCGGGCCCGCGCTCAGCGCGCCCGGACCACCGCCCGGGCGCCGTCGGCGAGTTCGAGCGCGAGGCCGGAGCGCAGCGGCACCGTCTGGCCGGGCGCGATCCGCTGTCTCGTGCCGTCGGAGCGGGTGCCGGTCCAGTCCTCGGCCGAGCGGTTGGTCAGCCCGTACCGGCCCGGCTTCCGCGGGTGCTCGACCAGCTCGGCGACGAGGGTGGCGTCCGAGTAGTCGTGCCGGGTCGGCTCGGCCGCCAGGTGGTGCCGGTGGACCCGCGCCGCCCGCCCCAGCAGGACGTGCCGCTCCGTGCGGGGCGGCGGGGTGGTGACCACCAGCCGCGGCGGCAGCACCAGCGGCGTGCCGTCCTTCCAGCAGGTGCCGGGGGTCGCCGTGCCGGGGTCCGTCATGTTCTGCCGGCCGCACGCCGGGCACTCGACGACCGCGTCCCGGGCCGCCCGCAGCGCGTCCCGCCACTGCGACTCGCGGACCCGGGCCGACGGCTCCCGCAGCCCCACCGTGAAGTTCTTCGTGAACAGGTCCTGGAGCGACGAGGGCACCAGCGGCCACAGCGCCAGCACCGTCGTGTGCTCCACCGGGTCCGGCCGGTTGTCCGGGTCGTCCGGATCGAAGAGGAACAGCGGGTCGCGCCCGTACAGCCGGCGCTCGGCGTGCTCGTCCAGGCAGCGGATCGCCAGCTCCCGGGCCCCCTTGAAGGGGTGATGGTTCGTCAGGAACATGAACAGCAGCACCGACAGCGAGTGCAGGTCGCTCTGGGTGCCGGGCATCGCCCCCGGGTCGCCGCGCACCAGCTCGGGCGCCATGAAGCCCATGGTGCCGGAGATGCCGCTCTGGTCGCCCTCCACCACCGCGTTGTCGTTGTCGCAGACCAGCACCTCGCCGGTGGCCGGGTCGAAGAAGATGTTGCCCCACGAGATGTCCCGGTAGGCGATCCCGCGCGAGTGCAGCGCCTGGTACGCCTCCACCGTGTACAGGCACGCCGTCAGCAGCTCGCGGAAGGTGGTGGTGACCGTCCGCCGGAACAGCTCGGGCAGACCCCGGAAGCGGTCCGGCCGCACGTCCATCAGATAGCCGAAGCGGTCCGGGGCGGCGCCGACGAACGCGGTCGGCCACAGGAAGCGGTCGTCCTGGAAGTCCCGCGCCACCAGGTCCTCGACGACCTGCCGCTGCTGCGGGGTCGCGCTGTCCGGGTAGTACCACTTCAGCGCCTTCGCGGAGCCGTCGGGCAGGGTCACCCGGTAGACCTCGCCCTGCCCGCCCTGGCCGAGGAGCCGGTCGACGACCAGCGTCTCCCCGGTGTCGGTCGTCAGGGTGTCCCCGCTGTCGAGCATGCCACTCATCGTCGTTCCGTCTCCTCGTCGTCGTTCACAGTGCCGCCGGTCCCCGGCCCGGAACCCGGCTCCGGTGCCGTGCCGGACCCGTCGGGCCCCGCCGCCGGAGGCCCCCACGGCGGCGCCGCCTCCGGCGCCGGCGCCCAGCCCGGCCCCGGGCCGCCGGCCCGCTCCGCGCGGTGGGCGAGCGCCAGCGTGGTGTCGTCGCCGGAGTGCCGGGACGCCTCCGCCAGCCAGCGCGGCACGTCCTCGGCGATCCCCGGCACGCCCCCGCCGGCCAGCCGCTCGTACAGCCCCGCCGTGAACGCGGTGAACCCCGCGTCCGAGGCGAAGCTCTTCGACAGGCCGTCCGTCGACAGCGCCAGCAGCCGGGGCCCCCGCTCCGGGTCGGGCAGCGGCTCCCAGTGCACCCGGACCAGCCGCCACGCCTCCGGCAGGCACAACGAGGCCGTCTCGTCGCCGAGTTCGGCCCGCTCCGGGGCGAGCGGCAGCCGCACCCGACCGTCCTCGTCCACCACCGTCAGCTCGCCGTCGCCCAGCTGCCAGGCGACGAACAGGCCGGGGACCACGACGGCCCCCACGAGCGTGGAGCCGTACAGCCGCAGCACGTCCTCCCGGGACGCGCCGGCCCCCTCGGGGCCCGGCTGCCGCCGCCAGTGCTCCCACACCTCGGTCTGCCAGTCCCGCACCAGCCGCTCCGGCAGCTCGTACCGGGCGTAGTCGTGCAGCCGGCGCAGCCGGCCCGTGCGCCGGTCCGGGGCGAGGGCGGCGGCGAACTCCCGGCCCCGGACGACGAACCGGTCGGCGGCGAACCGCGCCCCCACGTTGCTGCGGGGGTACGAGGGCGAGCCGTGCCCGTCCGCCACCGTGAGGACCAGCGGGTCGGCCGCCGAGCCGGTGCCCTCCGCCACGCTCCAGTCCTGGTTGACCTTCTTGCCGAACCCCTGGACGCTCTCGCAGAGTGTTTCCCAGTCCGCCAGGGGGCTCACCACACGTCGTCTTCGTCGTCGTCGGCGAGGACCGGCGGCGCGTAGGGGGCGGCGGGCCGGGTCGGGCCGTCGCCCGTGACGCCGCCGGCGACCGGCTGCGACGCGGCCTTCACGGCGGCCGTCGACGCCCAGCGGATCGCGGCGGCGAGCTGCTTGGGGCTGTTGGCGTCCAGCGGGCGCAGCTCCGGGTTGGCCAGGAACTCCTGGAGCACGCCCCGGTCGGCGTCCGAGCCGATCGCGATGGCGACCCGGACGGCCTTCCGGCCCCACGGGGTGGCGTCGACGGCGCGCAGCCCGGCCCGCCAGTCGTCGGTCGGGGCGCCGTCGGAGACCAGGGCGATCACCGGCTTGAGGGCCCGCTCCGGCATGGGCGGGGTCTGGAGTTCGGCGGCGACCAGGTGCAGCGCCTCGCCGAGGTTGGTGGTGCCGTCGGGCGCCACGTCCTGCCAGGTGAAGGAGTCCACCGCCACCGGGTCCTTGTGGAGCCAGCGGGCGGTGGTCGAGAAGGTGAGGGTACGCAGCAGGAGCTGGGCCGCGGGGTTGTCGCGGGCCACCGACTGCATCTCCGGGATCGCCTCCCGGATCGCGTAGTTGAGCTGCCCGATCTTCTCGCCGAGCATCGAGTACGAGGTGTCGAGCAGCCAGATGAAGTGCACCGGGCGGTTCGCCATGGCGCCGCCGGGGAGGTCGGTCACGAGGTCCTCCTGGGAACGGGAGAGCAAGGAAACGGAAAGGTGAGAGGGGCGGGGGAAGCGGTCGGGTCAGAGGTCGTCGGCCGTCAGCTCCTCCCAGAGGGCGGGGACGTCGCCGGCGAGCCGGCCGATCGCTTCCAGCAGCCCGGGCAGCCCGTAGGCCGCGCCGAGCGCCGCCGCCGCGAGGGCCACGCCGGTGGCCGTCCACAGCAGGACGCGGACGGCCTTCCGGCAGCGGGAGATCCGCGGGGTGACCGTGGTCATCGGCCGCGCACCCCCGTCCCGCCGTCCCGCGCGCCGGCCAGGTCGCCGACCCGCAGCCCGGACCGGGCGAGCAGCCAGAGCACCGGTTCGGCGGCCCGCCGGGCCTCGGAGTCGAGGGCGCCGGTGCCGGTGGCGGCGAAGGCGCTGACCGTCCAGTAGCGGGCGGCCCCGAACTGGTGGGTGACGTTCCGGACGAGGTCGCCCACGCCGATGGCGGTCAGCCAGCCGCCGACGTCGGCGCCCGCGGGGGGCAGCGACGCGATCCGGTCCAGCACGTCCCGTTTGGTGACGACGACGGCCACGGGCAGCGTTCCCCTCCGTCCGGTGAGTTCGCCGCTGAGCCCGGCGAAGGTGTCGACGGGCCCCTGCGCGGCGGGCCGCGCCCCGGCGGCGACCGTGTCGTCGGCGCCGGCGATCCGCTGCCGCACGTCCCGGTCGGCGAGCACGTCCACGACGAGCAGGACCCCGTCGGCGTGGGCGAGGTACTGCTGCTCGCGCACCCGGCGGGCCTCCTGGAGCGCCTCGCCCATCGGGTCGTACAGGTAGAGCAGCCGGCGCCGCCGCCCCTTGCCGACCAGGACCATCCAGGCCCGCTGGTCGCCCTGGGTCTTCAGCGCCCAGTCGTCGTCCCGCAGCCGCCGGTCGAGCGCGGCGCTCTCGACCCGGTCGGCGTCGGAGCCGTGGGAGAGGGTGAGCCGGCCGCTCGCCTCCCACGACCGCAGTCCGGCCGTGACGGCCGCCACCAGCATCGTCTTGCCGGAGGAGGAGGCGCCGATCAGCGGCACGTGGACGACCCGGGTGGTCGCCGCGGCCGGCGGCAGCGGCTGGTCGCAGAAGGGGCATTCGGCGGCGAGCCGGTTCCGGCCGGTGAGCGGCGAGGCGGGCAGCCGGGCGCCGCACGCGCAGGTGTGCCGGAAGACGCCGTACCGCCCGGGCCGCAGCTCCCGGTGGGTGGCCTGGGCGCAGTCCGGGCAGCGGTGGGCGGCGAGCGGCACCGACCGGTGGCAGCCCGGGTGCGGGCAGACCGCCCGGATCCGGAAGAGCAGCAGCCACGCCCGCTCGGCTCCGCGCAGCAGCCCGGCGGCGGCGGCCCAGCCGCCGCCCGCCAGCGCGACCAGCGTCACGAAGAGGAGCAGCGCCGTCCCGTGCACCGCGGCGACGAGCAGCACGGCGGCGGTGGCGCCGACGGCCGTGCCGGGGGCGGCGAGCCAGAGCCACGCCCGGGTGAACGCGTTGGCCCCGCGCCGCCCGCTGCCGGGCCGGCGCCGCTGCAGGAGCCGGGCGGTGACCCGCCGCATCCAGTGGTCGCGCCACACCCGCCACGGGGTGCGCAGTCCGGCGCCGGTGACGGCGGCCGTGTCGATCCACACCTGCCGCGCCCAGTACGACGGCTGGGCGGGTTCGGTGCCGACGCCGGTGATCCGCCGGTCCTGGGCGCCCGCGCCGACCGGGCCGAGTGCCGCGGCCGCCGTCCGCACGGTCACGGCCAGCAGCGTCCAGAACGCCCGGAACACGCACACCGCGACCGCGGTGACCGCCCACACCGCGAGCACCAGGGTGATGATCAGCCAGGTCAGGTCCCCGCCGTCCATCGCGCGCTCACCTCCCCCCGTCCCGGGGCCGTTCGACGTCGCCCCATCGCGGCTCCCGCGCCCGGTCCTGCCGGCGCCCGCCGAACCGGCGGAAGAGCTGCTTCACGCCGCCGGACGGCCGGGCCCACTCCTCGAAGAGGTCGCGGTGGGCCGGCCCGTGCCGCCCGACGTGCTCGGCGGCCAGCCGCAGCTGGTCGTCCGGCATCTTCCGGACGGCGGGCCGCAGCACCTCCTCCAGCAGTTCGCGGCGGGTCAGGTTCCACACGGGCCCGGCGCTCTCGTGCGAGTGCCACGCCAGGTAGCAGTCGGCGAGCCGGGACGGGACGGTGAGGAAGTCGGTGAGGACGGGGGAGCGGGCGGCCTCGGCGTACGCGTCGATCAGGCCCGGGTCGTTGCTGTACGCGAGGGCGCGCAGCTCGTGCGGCGGCCGGTCGGCGCGCAGCAGCAGCCGGGCGAGCGCCCGCGCGGCCCGCGCCTGCGCGGCGGGGCGGGCCTGGGAGGACAGCGACCGGGCGCGTTCGACGAGGTTGCCGTGCGGGGCGCTCGGGTCGGTGTCGGCGTGTTCCAGGGTGTGGACGTGGGCGAGCAGCGCCAGGTCGCCGTAGGCGGCCCGGCCGACGGCGTCGCGGCCGTGGGTGAGGAGCTGTTTGGCGAGGGTGGGGGCGGCGGTGTCGTCGGCGGGCGCGTCGACGGCGGCGCTCACCAGGTCGTCCCAGGTGCCGGCGGCCCGGTGGACCTCGGGGCCGCTCTCGCCGAGCAGCTGCGACGCCTCCTCGGCGGTGGGCCCGCGGTCCTGCCAGAGCAGGTGGACGGCGGTGCGCAGCAGCCGCGGGTCGGCGAGGTGCGAGCCGCCGGAGGCGCGCAGCAGCGTGTGCAGGGCGGGCGTGCGGTTCCCGGCCCGGGCGGCGTGCGGTGCGAGGGCCGCGCACATCCGCAGGTGGGGGCGGGCGCCGAGGCCGTCGGGCGGCAGCGGGGTGGTGCGCAGTCCGTCGGCGACGGCCACCGGGTGGTCGGCGGCCCGGGCCTCCAGCAGGTCGAGCAGGAGGTCCCGCAGCGGCGCGGACTCGCCGATCAGGTCCGGGAGTTCCGGTACGCCCCCGGTGCCGTCGCCCGCGTCCCGGCCGGGTCCGTCGACGACGCGCCGGCAGAGCCGGTCGGCGAGGCCGGGCAGCAGGTCGCCGTGGTCGACGCCGAGGGTCCGCGCGATCCGCAGCAGTCCGGCGGTGCGGGGCAGCGGGGTGCCGGGGGTGCCGATCCCGGCGCGGACGGCCTCTCCGAGGCCGGCGGCGAGCCGGGAGCGGTGCGGTTCCGGCAGCGCGCCGGGCGGCAGCGGCGGCGGCGCGACGGCGGGGTCGCGGACGGCCGCGTCGACGAGCCGGGCGGTTATCGGGGCGGTGACGGCGAGCGGGACGGTGCCGCGCAGCGCGGTGAGCAGGGCGGCGAGGTCGCCGGGGGCGAGGGAGCCGGGCCGGCCCTCGGCGCACACGGCCCGCAGGAAGCGTTCCAGTTCGTCCTCGCCGAGCGCGCCGGGGTGGCCGGTGGCCCAGGCGGCGGCCGGGGCGTACGCGCCGGCGGGGACGGGGACGCCGGCGGCGAGCGCGAGCGCGGCGAGCGGTCCGGCGGCGAACGGCCCGGCGCCCGGCAGTTCCTGGGCGCGCTTGAACAGCGCGTCGGCGCCGGCCGCCCACACGGCGGCGGCGGTGAGCGCCCACACGTCCCCGGTGGCGGGCGGTTCGGCGCGGGTGTCGGCGCGGTCGTGGACGGCGTAGCGGTGCGGCTGCCCGGTGACGGCCCGGGCGTCCTCGGGGCGGACGCCGACGACCTGCTGGCGGGCGTGCTGGGGCCGCCGGGTGTACGTGGTGAAGGTAAGCGCCCGGGCGGCGTCGCGGGGCAGCGCCCCGGTGGCGAGCATCAGCCAGTGGGCGACCGCGCGGGTGTCGGTCTCGGCGAGCACCACCTGCGGGGCGGCGGGGTCCTCGGCGACGCGCCGCAGGTCGGCGAGGACGGCGGCGAGCCGGGGGCCCAGCTCGGCGGCGAAGGCGGCCAGTTCGCCGCCGAGGCCGGGCGGGATCCGGGGCGTGAGCCGGTCCAGCGGGGCCGGCGGCACGTCCTCGGGGGTGCGGTCGGCCCATTCGGCGGCGCCCCACAGCGCGATCGGCGGCAGGTCGCCGGGGAGCGGCGTGCCGGCGGGCACCAGGAGCGCGTGGGCGTGGAAGTTGCCCCACCGGCCGCTGTAGTCGGCGCCGGTGTAGACGGTGCGGCTCAGCAGCCCGCTGCCGTCGGAGAGCCGGGCGAAGCCGAACATCTCGGGGAAGGAGCCGAGTTCGGCATCGGTGGGGCGGGAGGGCGCGTCCCGGGGCGGCTCGTACCCGACGAGCTGTTCGGCCTCGCGCAGCACCGACGGCGGCACGCCGGGGCTGACGGCGGTGAAGCGGAAGCCGGAGCCGTCGGGGCCGGGCGGGGCCGAGGTGTAGTGCATCTGGGGGAGGCTCATGCGGCCGGCACCCCCTTGCCGGGCGTGCGCGGCGGCCGGGCGACGGGCAGCAGGCCGCGCCGGGCGAGCAGCCACAGCAGCGGGTCCTCGACGCGGACCGGCTGGGGTCCGGCGGCGGGCACGTCGGCGGGCGCGTCGGCGGGCGGCGGCGCGCCGAGCGCGGACAGCCCGAAGAGGGACACGTCGGAGAAGTCGCGTTCGAGCTGCCGCCACAGCGCCCCCGAGTCCCAGCCCTCCAGCAGCGAGCGGGTCTCCTCGTGGACGGCGAGCCGGTCGGCCTCGTCGAACCGGCCGCCGGAGTGCGGGGCGTTGGCGAGCAGCGGCGAGTGCGGGTCGAGCAGGCCGCGCACGGTGTCGGTCTTGGTGACGGCGACGGCGAGCGGGATCCCGACCCGGCCGCGGGAGCCGCCGTGGCCGTGCGAGCGGAGCTGGGTGGCGATCTCGGCGGCGATCTGGAGGGCGGGGATGTCCTTGGCGGGCATCTGTCCCTCGGCGGCGCCGAGGGTGTCGCGGACGGCGCCGAGCTGGAGCGGGTCGACGAGCAGGATGATGCCGTGGGCGGCGCTCAGGTACTGGGTGTACCGGTTCATCGCCTCGGCGGACTTCAGGTCCTCGCCGGCGGCGTCGAAGAAGACCAGCGCCGTGTGCCGGCTGCCGTCGCGGCCGAGGGCCTTGCGGGGGAGGCTCAGCCGGTACAGCAGCGGGTCGTTGAAGCCGACGGCGGACGGGACGGTGGCGTCGGGCAGCCGCAGCCGGTCGTACAGGTCCTCGGCCATCTCCCGGTCGCGGCGCTGGCTCTCGTCGCCCATGGCGGCGAGCGCCGCCCCGTACGCCTGCCCGACGCGGTGCCGGAGCTCGTTGACGAGGACGGACACGTAGGTGCTCTTGCCGGACGCCTTGGCGCCGACGAGGGCGATGATCCGGCTGTCCTGCTCGCAGTAGTCGCTGGGCAGGTCGCTGTGGCAGTGGGCGCAGACGCGGACCGGCGTGGGCACCCCGCAGTGCGGGCACTCGGCGCGCGGCCCGGGCCCGCGCAGCCCGCCGAGGGTGCGCGGCGCGACGAACACGGGCCCCTTCAGGTAGGCGGCGGGGGCGTGAGTCGCGCCCATGAAGCTCGCCCAGCGGTCGTCCCGTTCGGGGTCGCAGGGCGTGCCGCCGCGCAGCCCGGTCCGCGCCATCAGGCAGCGGTACGGGAGCCGTGCGGCCTGCGCGCGGTGAAAGCAGTAGGGGCAGATGACCGTCGTCATGTCAGCGCACCACCAGGGTCGTGAGGGCGGGTTCTTCGAGTCGTACGGCCCCGGCGCCGTCGCCCAGCAGGAAGGCGCGGAGCGCGTAGGGCGGGCGGGACAGGTCCGGGGCGGGCGGGAGGCCGTGGGTCTGGAGCGGGGCGCCGGCGAGCGAGGCGCCGTCGACCCGGAGCAGCGCGGTGCCGTCGTCGGGGTGCCGGGGCCGGGCGGAGGCGCGGTCGCCGCCCCGGTGGACGAGGACGAAGGCGGGCAGCGGCACGGCCGGGTCGTGCCCGTGGGCGCTGACCTCGACGGCGTACGGCACGGGCCGGCGGCCGAGTCCGCGCCGCCGGGTCAGCAGCCGGTACCGCACCACCGCCTCGCCGGGCACGTCGACGGCGACGGGCGCGCGGCGGACGGCGACGGCGGTCGCCGCGCCGCCGGTCCGCTCGTCGTGGGCGAGCGGCTGGAGCGTGACGCGCGCGGGCCCGGTGCCGAGGGGCAGCCGGAGCCCTTCGCGGACGTACCGGCTGCGGCTGGCGGTGAGGTCGCCGCCGTCCCAGGCGGCGCGCACGGTCCCGGCGCCGGGCGGCCAGTCGAAGAACAGCCGGACGGTGCCGCCGGGTTCGCGCACGGTGCGGGGCGCGCCGACCGGCCCGGGCACGTCGAGCCGCACGCCCGGCCCGGCGAGCGCCCGCTCGCCGAGCACGGTGACCGCGCTGACGAGCCCGGCGAAGGCACGGTCCGGCGTGGTGAAGCGGTCGTCGCCGTACCGGGCCCAGGGCAGCGGCGCGGGCAGGTCGGCGGTGCGCAGCTCGGCGCCGGGCGCGGGTGCCGTCCCCTCGGGCCACACCACGAGCCTCACCTCGGCCCCTTCGCCGCCCCGCCCGGCGAACCGCACCCCGTCCTCGGGCCCGGGTTCGGCGGTGAGCCCGGTGAGCGGCCGGGGCCACGCGTGGACGGTCCCGCTGCCCGCGACCCCCGGCGCGTCCACGGTGCCGCCGCCGGGAGCGGGGTGACGCGCCGTCAACCGCGCGGAGTAGAAGCCCGGTTCGAGTTCGGTGAAGACGTGCTCCTCGGCGCGGCCCAGGGTGTGGCGGCGGGTGTCGCCCCCGGGTCCGGTGAGGGCCACGACGACTCCGGAGGCCGTACGGGGGAGCCGCCACCGCACGGTGAGCCGCCCGGGCCCGTCCGTGACGGTGACGTCCTCGACGGCGGGTGCCACGAGCAGCGCCCGCGACACGTACGGCGTCCCGCTGGGCTGCCCGTCCCGTACGGGGAAGGCGGCGTACCGCACCCGGTGGCCCACCGGCGGGTCGGAGTCGACGGCGGCGCAGTCGGGCCCGTCCGCGCCGACGGCGCCGCGCACCGGCTCCGGGCGGTCCAGGCCGGGCCCGTCGCGCAGGACGCGCCAGCGGACGCCGGCGCGGCCGGGCCAGGAGAGCGTCACCGCGCCGCCGCCGACGGGCTGTACGGTCAGCCCGGCGTCGCCGCCGCCGGGGGCGGTGCCGAGCCGGATCAGGCCGCGCACCGCCTCGTCGTCGTCGGCGGCGAGGGACAGCACCTTCAGGTAGCGGGTCTCGGCGTCGGGGCCGGGGCCGGCGGCCTGGGCGAGCAGCCGGTCGCAGAGGTCGAGCCGCCGCCGCAGCCGCGCGCCGAACGCGGCGAGCCACGGGTCGGCGGCGAGCGCCGCGGGCCCGACGGCGGCGACGGCGCGGGCGCAGCCGCGCAGCCGCCGCGCCGACCAGAGCCGGGCGAGCGATTCGGCGGCGGTCCGCTGCCGGGCGTCCAGGACCGGCACGGACGGTGCCGCCGCGGCCAGGACGCGGGCTTCGTCGGGGTCGAGCCCGAGGCCGGTGGCGCCCTGCCGGAGGAGGGGGACGAGCTGGTAGAGGAGGACCCGCCGGAGGAGGGCCGGGTCGTGCCGCCGGAGGGCGGCGAGCAGCCGCAGCACCGGCGCGTGCGCGGGCCGGGCGTCGGCGAGGGCGTCCAGGGCGGGCCCGTCGAGCAGGGTCCGCCGGCGCGGGGTGCCCAGCGCGACCCCGTCGAGCACGGAAAGGAACACCCGCCCACCGGCAGCTTCCTGAGGATCCGTCAGTGCCTCGCCGGCGAACCGTAACCCCGCCGCCGACTGGGCGTCGGCCAGCTCGCGGTACTCGGCGGCCAGCGGGGCGAGGGGTAAGGCGCCCAGGGCGCCGGGCAGGCCGAGCCGTTCACCGAACCCCCGCCGCATCCCCCGACCCTTCGCTCTCGCGCTCCCCACGTCGCAAGGGGTACATCTCAGCAGAAGAAAGGGCCAGGCGCAGGTTCTTTGACGCAGATCACCGAGGGTGCGGGCCCGGCTGCGGAGGGTGCGGGGGCTGCGCGCCGGGCGCGGTGTAGCAGTGCACGTCCACCATGCCGTGCGGCCCCCAGTCCTGCGCGACGGTCGCCATCCGCCGCCAGCCCAGCCGCTCGTACAGCGCGGTGGCCTCGACGCACCGCGCGGCCACGTCGAGCACCGGGTGCCGGCCGAGCCGCCGGGCCTCCGCGACCGCCTCCGCCAGCAGCAGGGCGCCGACGCGGTGGCCGCGCGCGGCGGGGGAGACGTACAGCCGGTTCACCATGACGGCCTGGTCCTGGCCCCGGCCGGTGGCCGCGCTCCACACCCCGGGCGTGCCGTCGTGCTCGCGCGGCCCGGCCAGCCCCACGTGTCCGACGGTCCGCCCGCCGAGCTCCGCCACCCAGGATCCGAGGGTGGTCGGCGGGGTGATCCACGCGGCCGGCCGCTCGGGCCAGCTCACCGGATAGGCGTCGTGCTCGTGGACCTCCCGGAGCAGCCGTACGCAGGTGTCGAGGTCGTCGTCGGTGCGGGGGCGGACGGTGGCGAGGATGCTGTCGGTCGTCATGGGACATCGAAGCACACGCGGGCGCACGGGCGCGCGGGCGGGCGCACGCGACGAAGTGGCCCAGGAAGACGGACCCGAAGTTGCCCATGCGCATGGGCCGTTCACCCGGCAGGCTGGTCCCATGACGATCGACGAGGCCCAGCGCCCCCTCGCCCCGGGGGCCGCCGCCACCCGCACCCGGGTCGACTTCTGGTTCGACCCCGCCTGCCCGTTCGCGTGGATCACCTCCCGCTGGCTCCTGGAGGTGGAGCCGCTGCGGGACCTCGACGTCAGGTTCCACGTCATGAGCCTGTACCTGCACAACGAGGGCAACGAACTCCCCGCCTGGTACCGGGACCTGGTGGACCGCTCGCTCGGCCCGGTGCGGGTCGCCGTGGCCGCCGCCGAGCACGGCGGCGACGGGATCCTGCGGGACCTCTACACCGCGTACGGCACCCGCATCCACCAGGGCGGCGACAAGGACTTCGACCGCGTGACCGCCGAGGTGCTGGCCGAGCTGGACCTGCCCGCCTGGCTGGCCGCCGCCGCGCGCACCGACGCGTACGACGCCGCGCTCGGGCGCAGCCACGACGCCGGCAAGGACCCGGCGTCGGGCGCCTATGTCGGCACGCCGACCCTCCACCTCGACGGCACCCCGTTCTTCGGCCCGGTCCTGAACGCGGTCCCGCGCGGCGAGGAGGCGGCCGAACTCTTCGACGCGGTCCGCGTCCTGGCGGGGAACCCGCACTTCTTCGAGCTGAAGCGGGAGCGCACCGGAAGCCTGTCGTTCGCGTAGGAAGCGCAGGAAGCGCAGGAACGGGGGAGCCCCGGGACCCGCACGGGTCCCGGGGCTCCTGGGAAGGGAAGCGGTCAGCGTTCGAGGAGGGCGATGCGGATGGCCCGCTCGACGTGCTGGGCCGTGTTCTCGTGGCCGGCCTCGTTGGGGTGGACCAGGGTGGCGCGCTTGCCGACGAGGCCGCAGTTCAGCTTGCCGACCCGGCTGGGCCAGTAGTCGGCGGCGTCGCCGCAGATGCCCTCGACCCACTTCTCCTCGGCGGGCCGGCAGGCGTCGTGGCCCACGCTGGAGGAGTAGACGTCCACGTAACGGTCACCGAAGAAGCTCGTGACCTGCTGGATCCTGTTGTTCAGCTGCTCCAGCACCTCCTCGCGGAGCCAGTCGACGTCGGCGTGCTTGACCACGCTCAGCTCGGTGAGGGCGAGCCGGTTGCAGGCGCCGCTGTCCTCCGGCAGGACCGCCGGGTAGCCGACGGTGACGACCTTGGCGTTCGGCGCGGCCTGGTGGACGGCGGCCAGCATCTCGATGTACTCGCCCGTCACCCGGTCGAGGATCTCCTGGATGCTCTCCTGGTCCCCCTGCGGGTTGGTGTAGTACTCGCGGCAGGAGCCGTTGATCTTGGCGCCCTCCTCGACGCACTTCAGGAGGATGTCGCCGAAGGGCAGGCTGTTGCCGCCGACGCCGACGCCGACGCCGACGGTGACGACGTCGGTGTTCTCGTTCAGGCCGGCCCGCTTGATCTGCGTGTCCACGGCCGGCCAGCCGCCGGCGGGCGGCTGGACCGGGCTGATCGGCGTCTGCCGCTCGACGGCGATGTTCTTGATGGTGGCGTTGCCGCAGCTGACGTTGGTGAGGTTCACCGGCTTGCCCGGCGGGAACTCCTCCAGCTCCCGCTCGACCAGGCCGGGGTACGCGCCGCTGGTGCGGTCGCAGCCGTCCCGGGCCGGGTCGCCGAGCGCGGGCAGCGGGTCGCCGACGAAGCCGCCGGCGGTGTACGAGTCGCCCAGCGCGGCCCACTCGTACGTGTCGGCGGCAGTGGCCGAGCCGGCCGGCAGCAGGGCGGACGCGGCCAGCGCGAGCCCGACGGTCAGGGCGCGCAGGCGCGGGCGGGAGACGGGGTGTCGCATGAATGCTCCAGGGAACGACGGAGGACGCCCGGAGCGGAACACGATCTTCCGGGTGCGGAAACGCCCAAGATCGTCCCGGCTGCCGGACCGCGCTTTCCACAGATCCGGCTCCATCGCCCCCGATCGAGCTAAATGGTCACATCGTCGGTGTGCTCGCCGCCCCCGAGGAAGGTCCGGACGGTCTGGCCGGAAGTGGTTCACGCCCGCGAGTGATCATGCGCCGAATCGCCCCGCGCGGCGCTCGCCGGACCGGAGTATGCGGTTCGACCGATCCACCTGCCGAACCGAGGGGGCACCACCATGACGACCGTCGCGCACGACCTCGCCGCCACCAAGTACGGGCGGGTCTTCGACCTCCTGGACGCCGACGGGAGCGGCTACCTGGAGTGGCCCGACTTCCAGGCGCTGGCCGACCGGCACCTCACCGCCTACGGCATCGACCGGAACGACCGGCGCGCCCGGGTGCTGCTCGCGCACTACCAGATGCTCTGGCTGGAGCTGCTGCGTCACTCGGACGTCCAGGGCGACCGCCTGAACCGCGAGGAGTACGTCCTGGCCCTCCGTCTGCTCCTCGTCGACACCAGCCGGGTGAACGTCGTCGAAGGGGGCGGCCACGCCATGTTCGACCTCATCGACACCGACGGCGACAACGAGATCGGCAAGGACGAGTTCCTCACCTTCCTCCGGAACGTCTGGCAGGTCACCGACCCCGCGGCCCTGGACACCTTCGACGCGATCGACGCGGACGGCGACGGGCTGATCTCGCGTCCGGAGTTCCTCCGGACGCTGCGCGAGTACTACTACTCCGCCAACCCCGAGGCGCCCGGCTCGGCGCTCTTCGGCGTGCTCTGAGCGGATCGCCCCGCCGCGCCCCGGCACCCCGCGCGGGGCCGGGGCGCGCGCCCGTCACCGGGGCAGCGCCTTGCCGCTCCGGAAGAGGCCCCCCGTGGCGCCGGAGTGCGTCCTGGCCGGTCGCCGGCGACCGCCGGCCACCAGTGGGCCACCTCGCCGTCGGGCCCGGCCTCGTAGGGCTCGGTCCCCGGCATCACACACGACACGTACGCCGCCGAGCGGTCCCGCCGGCTCGGCGGGACCGCTCGGTGTGGCGCCCGGGGGGCGGCGCCGCGCCGCGCACGAGGCGCGCGATCTGCTCGTCGACGAGACCTTCGCCGTCGGAGTGAGCGGCCGGCGCGACTGGCCAGAACCCCCCGTTCCCGGCGACCGGCGCCTGCAGGGCCGCCCCGCCGTCCGGCCACGAGGAGGCGAACGACGCGCCGTCGGCGGGTACATTCGCGTCGACGAGGATCACGCGGGCGAGCCGGTCACCGATCCGCTCCACGGCCCGGCCGGCCGGGAGGCCCGCGTAGCCGGGACCCACCAGAACCACGTCCCGCAGATCCCGGCGCTCCACCTCGGACACGACGTCCTGGACGTGGGTCGCCTGCCCCGCCGGGCCCCGCCACGGCACGGCCTCGTCCCACGCCCACCCGAAACGAGCCGCGCCCCGGCGCCCCGTACGCGACTCACCGTGCCCGGCACCGTGGAACGGAACAGCCGGACGAACTCCTGGCGCATACGGCCAGGGGCTCCGGGGGGGGGCTCAGTGGACGGAGAAGCCGCCGTCCACGAAGAGCGAGTGGCCCGTCACGTACGCGGACGCGTCGCTCGCCAGGAAGACGGCGGCGCCCGCGAAGTCCTCGGCGAGGCCGTTGCGGCCCACCATCGTGCGCGCCGCCAGCGCCGCGACCTTCTCCGGGTCGGACGAGAGCCGCTGGTTCAGCGGGGTCATCACGAAACCGGGGACCAGCGTGTTCGCGGTGACGCCGTACGCCGACCACGCCTCCGCCTGCGAACGCGCCAGCGACTCCAGCGCCCCCTTCGACACCCCGTACGCCCCGCTCTGCACGAACGCCCGGTGCGCCTGCTGCGAGGTCACGTGGATGAACCGTCCGAAGCCGCGCTCGGCCATCCCGGGACCGAACCGCTGCCCCAGCAGGAACGGCGCCTCCAGGTTCACCGTCATCGTCGCGTCCCAGACCTCCTCGCCCACCTCGCCGAAGGGCGGGCGCAGGTTGATCCCGGCCGAGTTGACCACGATGTCCGGCTCCCCGAACACCCCGGCAGCCGCCTCCGCGCCCGCCTGGATGCCCTCCCGGCTGCCCAGGTCGGCGCTCACCCAGTCCGCCCGGCAGCCGTCGGCCGTCAGCTCCTCGACGGTCGCGACGAGCTCCGCCTCCTTGCGCGCCAGCACCACCACACGCGCCCCGGAGCGGGCCAGCGCCCCCGCGATCGCCTTGCCGATGCCGGAGCTCCCGCCGGTGACCAGCGCGGTGCGGCCCTCCAGCGAGAAGAGGCGGGAGAGGTAGTCGGTGCTCAAGGTGCGCTCCTCAGGACGTGCGTGTACCGGCCCGCCCGCGTGCGGTAGGGGGCAGGTACACGCATCCTGGCACAGTCGCCCGTCAGGCGAGCTGCGCGACGAACTCCGACCAGGCCGCCGGCGCCACGGTGAACTGCGGCCCGTCCGGGACCTTGGAGTCACGGACGTGGACGGTGGAGGGGCAGGTGGCGACCTCGACGCAGTTGTCGCCGTCACCGCTGCTGTAGCTGGACTTGTGCCAGGAGAGGGCGACCTCCACGCAGTTGTCGCCGCTACCGCTGCTGTAGCTGCTCTTGAACCAGGCCAGTTCAGTGGTGCTCATAGTGCTCCTCGGATCTCCCGCAGCAGGCTCACGGATGCCTCGACAGACAGAGCCTGTGCTCGCATCCTGGCATATCGCTGCTGGAGGATGCTGACCACTTTGGAGTCGGAGATGAGCTGGCCTGTCTCCTGGCCCTCGCAGTAGGCGTACCAGGTGTTGTCCTCGGTCTCCAGGAGGCACAAAGGGCCGCCGATGCCCGCGTGGTATCCGCGCGACTGCGGCATGATCTGGATGTCGATGTTGCGGCGCTCGCCGAGGGCGAGGATGTGGTCGATCTGCTCGCGCATGACCTCCGCGCTGGCCACCTCGCGACGGAGGGCGTGCTCCTCGATGACGAAGCTGTAGATCGTCTCCGGACGTTCCGTGAGGATGTTCGTCCGCTCCATGCGGATGGTCAGGTTCGACTCGATCTTCTCGTCGCTCATCGCGGGAAGCTGCTTCTCGAAGAGCGTCCGGGCGTACGCCGGGGTCTGGAGCAGACCCGGCACCATGCGACTCTCGAAGGTGTACAGCGTCACCGCCAGCGGCTCCAGATCCGCCCACTCCTCGAACCACTTCGCCAAGCCCGCCTTGCGCGTCAGAGGCGTCGCCGCCGCGCGGATCACCTCGAACGCGTCCAGCACCTCCTCCGACTTGTCCACGAACCTCTTCGAGGGGTATCGCCGCCCCTGCTCGATCGACGCCACCATCGGAACCGAGTACCCCACCCTCGGTGCGAACTGCTCCTGGGTGAGACCGGCCCGTTTGCGGAACGCCTTGACGACTTCCCCGAACGCCTTCAGGCTCTCTGACGTCTCTGGCACGTTTCCCTTGGGTTCGTCGTCTGCCACCCCGCCACCTCCCGCACCATGTACTCGCGTTGAACGCATCAAGGTTCACGGACGGTGACCGGTACCGTCCAGTGAGTGGACTGGTACAGCCGCGGTGTACCAGTCGAGTAGCTGGTAACTGGCCATGATCGCGACGAGATTGGCCGCATGACGACCCCCTTGGCGCGCAAGCGGCCTGTCACCGTACGTATGTTCACGCAGCGCTTCAGCTCGACCCCGCGCGGCGCCCGCCTCGCCCGCCGGTTGACGACGCATCAACTGCACCAGTGGGGGGTCGCGTACGGCTCCGCGCTGTCCGACACAGCCGCGCTGATCGTCGCCGAGCTGGCGGCGAACGCGGTGACGCACGGGCGGGTGCCCGGGCGGGACTGCGAGCTGGCGCTCCTCTACTCGCCCGGGCTGCACCTGCGGATCGACGTCTCCGACACGCGGGGCGAGCGGCGGCCGGAGGCCGGGGCGGCGGGGCCGCTGGACGAGGGCGGGCGGGGGCTGCTGCTGGTGGAGGCGCTGGCGACGCGGTGGGCGGTGCTCGACCGCGTACCGGTCGGGAAGACCGTACGGGCCGAGCTGGACCTGAAACGCTGAGGGGCCCGGCCCCGCACGGACCGCGAGGGTGCCGTACGGGACCGGGCCGGGGGCCGGTCAGCCCTTCAGCGGCTCGTAGCCGGCCGGGCGGGTGGTGAAGGTGCCGCGGCCCTGGGTGCGGCCGCGGAGGCGGGTCGCGTAGCCGAAGAGCTCGGCCAGCGGGACCGTCGCCGTCACCACCGACGTACCGCCGCGCACCTCCGAGTCGGTGACCCGGCCGCGGCGGGCCGCGAGGTCGCCGAGGACGGTGCCGACGGAGTCGGCGGGGACGGTCACCGTCACCTCCGCGACCGGTTCGAGCAGCGCCATCGCGCTCGACCGCAGCGCCTCGCGGAGCGCGAACCGGCCCGCCGCCCGGAAGGCGAGCTCCGAGGAGTCCTTCGGGTGCGTGGCGCCGTCCGTCAGCGTGACGCGGACGCCCGTCACCGGGTGGCCGCCCAGCGGGCCGTCGGCGAGCGCGTCGCGGCAGCCGGCCTCGACCGCGCGGACGTACTCCTGCGGCACCCGCCCGCCGGTCACCGTCGACGTGAACACGAACTCCTCCTCTCCCCCGCCCGGCTGGACGTCGAGCACGACGTGGGCGAACTGGCCCGCGCCGCCGTCCTGTTTGACGTGCCGGTACAGCAGGCCCGTCACACCCCGCGTCACCGTCTCCCGGTAGGCGACCTGCGGACGGCCGACCGCGACCTCCAGGCCGCGCTCGCGCCGCAGCTTCTCCACCGCGACCTCCAGGTGCAGCTCGCCCAGGCCCGACAGCACCGTCTGGCCCGTCTCCGGGTCGGACCGCACCACCAGCGACGGGTCCTCCTCGGCGAGCCGGGCGAGGGCCGTCGCGAGCCGGCCCGTGTCGGTGGACCGGCGCGCCTCCACCGCCACCGAGACCACCGGGGCGGCGGACACCGGCGGTTCGAGGACCACCGGGGCGTCCGGGGCGCACAGCGTGGCCCCGGCCCGGACGGCCTTCGGACCGACCACGGCGACGATCTCCCCGGCGGTGCCGGCGGGCACGTCGACCGTCCGGTCGGCCTGCACGCGCAGCACCCGGGAGATCCGCTCCGTCCGGCCGGTCGCCGTGTCCAGCACCGAGGCGCCCGGGCGGAGCACGCCCGCGTAGACGCGGACGTACGTCATCCGGCCGGTCGGCGCCGCGGTCACCTTGAACGCCAGCGCCACCAGCGGCGCCTCCGGGTCCGCCGCCCGCTCGCCGCCGCCGACCGGAGGCCGGTCCGCGGGCGCCGGCAGATAGGCGACGACCGCGTCCAGCAGCGGCTCCACGCCCCGGTCCCGGTACGCCGCGCCGCACAGCACCACCACCGCGGTGCCGGCCAGCGTCAGCTCGCGCAGGGCGCGGACCAGCGTGCCCTCCGCCAGCGCGCCCGTCACGCAGAACTCGTCCAGCGCGTCCGCGTGCAGCTCCGCCACCGCCTCCTCCAGCAGGCGCCGGCGGCGTACCGCCTCGTCGCGCAGGTCCGCAGGGACCTCCGTCTCGGCCCGGACGCCGTCCTCCCACGCGTACGCCCGCATCCGGACGAGGTCCACGACCCCGAGGAAGCCGTCCTCGCGGCCGATCGGCAGCTGGACGGGGAGCGGGACGGTGCCGAGGCGGTGCCGGATCGAGGCGACGGCCGCGTCCAGGTCCGCGCCCGCCCGGTCCATCTTGTTGACGAACGCGATCCGGGGGACCCCGTACCGGTCGGCCTGCCGCCACACCGACTCGCTCTGCGGCTCGACGCCCGCGACCGCGTCGAAGACGGCCACGGCGCCGTCGAGGACGCGGAGCGCGCGCTCGACCTCGTCGGAGAAGTCGACGTGGCCGGGCGTGTCGATCAGCGTGAGGCGATGGCCGGCCCACGCGCAGGTGACGGCGGCGGCGGAGATGGTGATGCCGCGCTCCCGCTCCTGCGGGTCGAAGTCGGTGACGGTCGTGCCGTCGTGGACCTCGCCGCGCTTGTGGACCGCCCCGGTCAGGAACAGGATCCGCTCCGTGACCGTCGTCTTGCCGGCGTCGACGTGGGCGAGGATGCCGAGGTTGCGGACCTGGGTGTCGGTGAGGGTGCGCACGGTGGTGTGCCTTTCGCTGCTGTACGGGACAGGGCAGCGCGATTCCCGGACGCGGGAGGGCGTCGGCGGGCCTGCGGTGACGGGCGCGCAGCTGTCACCGGCGGGCGGAAGAGGCGAGGATCACGTCGTACCGGCGGGCGCGGGGGAGGACGGCGACGGCGGTGGCGTACGGGTGACGCATGGTCGGCTTCCCCCCTCTCCGGGTCGGTCGAACGGAACGGCTCGCTGCGGCGCGCGCCGGTCGGCGGGCCGTGACGGGAGTGTAGGGAGCCGGGGGCGCGGCGCGACAGCGGTTTTCCGGGGCCCGCGCGTATGGCCGTAACTCGCCTGTGCAGAACGGGTGCTCGCATGCTCAATGGTCACGGGCGCACAGGAGTGCGGCACGGTGACCCGCGTGCGGGACGCGCGCGGACGAGACACGGGGGACTGCGGATGGACACGACGAACGGCCCCGGCACGCCGCCCGGACCCGGGGACGCCCCGGGACCCCCGCCCGCCGATCCGCCGACCCGGCGGCCCTGGCTCGCGCACGGCGGGCCGGCGAAGCCGCGCGGCCCCCGCTCGGTCGACCTGCGGGTGCGCGAGGGCGTGCTGTGGATCGGCGGGGCGGCGCTGCCGCTGCGGCACCTGACCTCGGTGGAGGTGGCCCGGGTCAAGCCCGACGCGCTGCTGCGCTGGCTGCTCGTGCTCGGCCTGGCCGTGATCGGGATCAGCTCCGTGCAGGGCGGCGCGGTGCCCGGCCTCGGGTTCCCGCTGCTCGTCGCCGTCCTCGCCGGGGCGGCCTTCGTCGCGCTGAAGGACGTGTTCGCCCCCGCCCGGCCCGTGCTGGTCGTGCAGACGGCCGCCGGCTCCACCGCCGTCGTGACCCTGCCGGACCTCGACGAGCTGCGGCACCTCGCCGGGCTGGTCGTCCGGGCGATCGGCGACCCGTCGGCGGAGTTCCACGCGGTGGTCCAGCGGATGGGCCCGCAGGGGAACGGCGACCGGCAGGCGCCCGTGGTCCGGATGAAGGGCGGCCGGGGCGGGTCCCCGCTCACGTACCGCTAGGGGAGCCCTCCGCCGGCTGGAGGAGGTCCCAGCGGTTGCCGTACAGGTCCTCGAAGACGGCGACCGAGCCGTACGGCTCGTGCCGGGGCTCCTCCAGGAACGTCACCCCGGCGGCCGTCATGCGGGCGTGGTCGCGGGCGAAGTCGTCGGTGTGCAGGAAGAACGCGACCCGGCCCCCCGACTGGTTGCCGACGGCGGCCTCCTCGTCCTCGGTGCGGGCGCGGGCCAGCAGGAGGCCCGCGTTCCCGAGGCCGCCCAGCCCGCCGGAGCCGCGCGGGCGGACGACGACCCAGCGGGAGCCGTCGCCCCGGTCGGTGTCCTCGACGAGCTCGAAGCCGAGGGCGTCGGTGTAGAAGGCGAGGGCCTCGTCGTAATCACGGACGACGAGCGTGACGAGTGCGATGGACGGCATTCCCCCAACGTAATGCGCGCCCCCCGGCCGCCCCACCCGCGCGGACCCGCGACACGCCCGCCACGACCCTCGACCCGCCGAGGGTCGGCACGAGGGTCGGGGGAGGGGCGGACACCGGTCTGGACCAGGGGCGTGACAGGGGCCGTGCGAGGGGTGGGGGAGGGAGCGCCCGCCCGGACCCCGGCGCGCCGCCGCCCGGTGCGAGAATGCGCCCATGGCCGCCCTGGACGCACCCCGGTTCGAACGGCTCGTCGCACGGGCCCGGCGACTCGCCTCCGACGGCCCGGGGCGGCGCCTGCTCGGACTCGCCGGACCGCCCGGCGCCGGGAAGTCCACGCTCGCCGCCCGGCTCGTCGAGCGGCTGGACGGACTCGCCGTGCTCGTGCCCATGGACGGCTTCCACCTCGCCGGCGCCGAGCTGGAACGGCTCGGGCGCACCGGACGCAAGGGCGCGCCCGACACCTTCGACGCCGCCGGGTACGCCGCGCTGCTGGCCCGGCTGCGCGCCCCCGAGCCCGGCACCGTCGTCTACGCGCCCGCCTTCGACCGGACCCTGGAGGAGCCGGTCGCCGGATCGATCGCCGTCCCGCCGGACGTCCCGCTCGTCGTCACCGAGGGCAACTACCTCCTGCACGCGGACGGCCCCTGGGCGGCGGTCCGGCCGCTGCTCGACGAGGTCTGGTACCTCGACCTGCCGGACGCGGTCCGCGTGCCCCGGCTCGTCGCCCGCCACGTCCGCTTCGGCAAGGCGGAGCCCGACGCCGAGGCGTGGGTGGCCCGCTCCGACGAGGCCAACGCGCGGCTCGTCGCCGGGGGCCGCGACCGCGCCGACCTCGTCGTGCCGCTGGACTGACCGGACGCGGCGGAAACTGCCGGCCGGCCGGCGGCGTCCGTCACCATGGACACGACGACGACAGGGGGGACCCGCGTGACGGACATTCTCTACGGCGAGCGGTCGAGGAACCCGCTGGCCAGGACGGTCGAGCTGACCGCGAGCGGCATCCGCAGGGGCGGCCGGTTCACCCCGCACGCCGAACTCAACCTGGCCGCGATGGCGGAGGCGTACCAGCGCGGGCGGTGGCTCGGCGGCGGCGGGTCCGAGCGCACGCTGGACCGGCTGGAGGACGGGCCCGGCGTCGTGCCGCTGACGCGCGCCTCCGGCACCGGCGTCCCGCTCAAGGTGCGCCGCGCCGCCGCGTTCGCGCACGAACTGGGGCAGCTCGCCGTCCGGCTGAGCGGCGGCCCCGAGCGGGTCGCCGAGCTGGGCCGGCGGGCCGCCGCCGAGGGCGTGCCGCTGTGGCTGGCCCGGCGGACCGCGCCCGGCCCCGCCGGGGACGTCACCGTCGCCGTCGACCGGCGCCTCGTCCGAGTCGACGTGTGGGGCCCGTACGCCCCCGTCGTCCGGATCCGGGCGCCGCGCGGCTTCCACCCGCAGGAGGCCCACCCGTCCCGCGGCCTGACCCTCACCGTCAGCGACGTCCCGGCCGCCCTCCACCTCGAACGGCACAAGATCCGCAAGTCCCGCAGCCACGTCCTCGCCGAACTCCCCGGGCAGCGCTGGGAGCTGACCCGGCGGAGCGCGACCGCCTCGGCGCTGTTCCGCGACGGCCGGGAGGTCGCCCTCCTCGCCCGGCCGCCGCGCGGACGCGCCGCCGGCCGGCCCGGAGAGCTGCTGCCGCTCGGACCCGTCGGCCTGGCGACCTCCGACCCGCTCGACGCGGTCATGGCGCACGCCTTCGCCACCGCGTTCGGCCTCGGCGACACCACCGGCCTCGCCCGCTTCCCCGCCCAGTGGCGGCCCGGCGAGGGCTACGAGCCCTGCGCCACCGACGCCGACTGGCCGCGCCCCTGGTACAGCAACCTCGGCACCGACCGGGCCGACAACGAGCCGGGCGGCGGCGACGGCTGGGGCTCGGACGGCGGCGACGCCGGCGACTCGGGCGGCGACTCCGGGAGCGACGGCGGCGGCGGAGGCGACGGCGGGGGTGGCGGCGGAGGCGGCGACTGACCGGCCCCGGCCGGCGGCCCCGGCGCCGAGTAGGGTGACGCCATGAACGACGAGCGCGCCGGGGCCACCGGGTGGGAGGAGCGGGTCGCCGCCCTCTGGGAGCAGATCGACACGTACGCGCCGGAGGACTTCCGCGCCCGGATCGCCGCGCTCGCCGCCGAGCGCGGCGACGACGACGCCCCCGCCCTCTTCGAGCAGGGCGCCGCCCACGACTCCACCGGCCTGCCCGCCGAGGCCGTCGCCCTCTACGAGCGGGCGCTCGGCCTCGGCCTGACCGGGCTGCGCCGCCGCCGCGCCGTCATCCAGCTCGCCAGCAGCCTGCGGAACCTCGGCCGCCCCGACCGCAGCGTCGAACTGCTCACCGCCGAACGCGACCTGCCCGACGCGCGGCTCGACGCCGACGAGCGGGCCCTCGCCCCCGCCGTCGACGCCTTCCTCGCCCTCGCGCTCGCCGACACCGGCCGCGACCGCGAGGCCGCCTCGCTCGCCCTCGGCGCCCTCGCCCCGCTGCTGCCCCGCTACAACCGCTCCCTCGCCCACTACGCCCGCGCCCTCCTCACCGCCCCCGACGGCTCCTGAGCCGACTTCGCCGGGCGGCCGGTGGACGCCCCGCCCCACTCGCTACGCTGAAACGCAACGGCGACGGAAGGCGGGCTGACGTGGGGTGGCTGCGCAGGGGACCCAGGCGGGACGGCGAGGACGCGCCGCGGGACCCGGAGTTCGCCTACTTCTCCGAGCGCGAGGCGGCGCTCTTCCGGGCCACCGTCCGCGAGGCGTTCGCCGAACTCGGCCTCGAGGTCACCGTCTACGCGAACTCCGTCCAGGACGACCGGCAGCGCAGCTTCGGCCTCGGCAACCTCGCCGCCGTCTGCCACCGCGACCGGCGCGGACCCCGCGTCTGGCCCGAGCTGATCCGCCGTCACGTCACCCTCGTCGTCCGCACCCTGGACGGGCCGTCCGCGCTCGACACGCTGCCGCCCGAGCAGATCCGCGCCCAGCTCTACCCCCGGGTCGTCAGCGCCGACGGCATCGACCCCGGCGCCTTCGGCTACGCCCGGACCCTCGCCCCCGGGCTGTACGAGGTGCTGGCGCTCGACCTGCCGGAGAGCGTCATGATGCTCACCGACGACGCCCTCGACCGGCTCGGCGACCCCGCCCAGCTGCGCGCCCGCGCCCTGAAGAACCTGCGCGGACTGCCCGTCGAGGACCACGAGACCGTCCGCGACGCCGACGGCATGACCTTCGAGGTCGTCGTCGGCGACTCCTTCTACACCGCCAGCCGCGTCCTCGACCTCGACGCCCTCGCCGAGCGGGTCACCGGGCTGCCGCTCGGCGAGCACGGCGCGCTCGTCGCCCTGCCCTTCCGGCACCAGATCGCCTTCCACCCCATCCGCGACACCACGATCATCCCGGCGCTCGGTGCCATGGCCTCCTTCGCCGCCGCCGAGTACGAGGACACCCCGGGCGCCATCAGCCCCTACGTCTTCTGGTGGCGGGACGGCACCCTCACCCAGCTCAGCGAGCACGACGAGGAGGGCGGCGGGCTGCGGATCGTCGTCGGCGACGACTTCCAGGACCTGCTCGAACGGCTCATCGCGCAGGGGCCGGGTCCGCGCTGACCGGCGCCCGGAGCGGTCGCGGCGCGCGGGCCCGGCGGGGAGGATGCCGGAAGACGCCCGCCCGCCGCCGCGAAGGAGAGACCGCCCCATGACGAGCACCCCGGCCGCACGCTCCGACGACGCCCCCGTGCCCTTCACCGCCGACGACCACCGGGCCCGGATGGACCGGGCGGCGGCCTCCGCCGCCGACGCCGGGCTCGCCGGACTGCTCGTCGCCCCCGGCCCCGACCTCGTGTACCTCACCGGCTACCGGCCCACCGCGCTCACCGAACGCCTCACCGTCCTCGTGCTCGCCCCCGGCCGCGACCCCGTCCTCGTCGTCCCCACCCTGGAGGCCCCGGACGCCGAGAAGGCCGCCGGCGCGCCCGCGCTGACCCTCCGCGACTGGACCGACGGCCAGGACCCGTACGCCGCCACCGCTTCGCTGCTCGACGCCGGGGGCCGCTTCGGCGTCAGCGACAACACCTGGGCCCTGCACCTCCTCGGCCTCCAGCAGGCCCTGCCGGGCACCTCGTACGTCTCCCTCACCGAGGCCCTGCCGATGCTGCGGGCCGTGAAGGACGCGCGCGAACTGGACCGGATCGCCGCCGCCGGGGCCGCCGCCGACCGGGCGTACGAGGAGATCCTGAAGGTGCGGTTCGCGGGCCGCCGCGAGACCGAGGTCGCCGCCGACCTCGCCCGGCTGCTCCTGGACTTCGGCCACTCCCAGGTCGACTTCACCGTCGTCGGCTCCGGGCCCAACGGCGCCAACCCGCACCACGAGGCCGGCGAGCGGGTCATCGAACGCGGCGACATGGTCGTCCTCGACTTCGGCGGCCTCAAGCACGGCTACGGCTCCGACACCACCCGCACCGTCCACGTCGGCGAGCCCACCGACGAGGAGCGCCGCGTCCACGACCTCGTCCGCGAGGCCCAGCAGGCCGGCTTCGAGGCCGTGAAGGCCGGCATCGCCTGCCAGGACGTCGACCGCGCCGCCCGCCGCGTCATCACCGACGCCGGGTACGGCGACTACTTCATCCACCGCACCGGCCACGGCATCGGCGTCACCACCCACGAACCGCCCTACATGATCGAGGGCGAGACGCGGCCCGTCGTCCCCGGCATGTGCTTCTCCATCGAACCCGGCGTCTACCTGCCGGGCCGCTTCGGCGTCCGCATCGAGGACATCGTCACCCTCACCGAGGACGGCACCGGCCGCCGCTTCAACGACACCCCGCACGAGATGGCGATCGTCGAGTAGCCGGCCGCCCCTCCGGGGTCACCCGTCGGCGAGGACCACCGCCGACTCGCCGCCGAGGCGCAGCAGCCCGTCCGGGCCCGGCGCCTCGGTCGGCTCCCACGCCGCGAGGACCCGGTCCCGCCCGTTGGAGCCCAGCGGGATCGCGGCCGGCTCCTCGCCCAGGTTCACCGCCACCCGCACGTCGCCGCGCCGGAAGACCAGCCAGCGGGCCTCCTCGTCGAAGGCGACCCGCACCGCGCCCAGGTCCGGGTCGGTCAGGTCGGGCAGCGTGCGGCGCAGCGCGATCAGCTCCCGGTGCCACGCGAGGATCCGCCGGTGCGGGTCCCGCTCCCGCTCCGACCGGTCCAGGACCGAGCGGTCCCGGGTCGCCGGGTCCTGCGGATCCGGCACCTCGTCCTCGTCCCAGCCGTGCGCGGCGAACTCCCGCCGCCTGCCCCGGCGCACCGCCTCCGCCAGCTCCGGGTCGGTGTGGTCGGTGAAGTACTGCCAGGGGGTGCGGGCGCCCCACTCCTCGCCCATGAACAGCATCGGCACCGACGGCCCGGTCAGCACCAGCGCCGCCGCGCAGGCCAGCAGCCCGGGGGAGAGCGACGCCGAGAGGCGGTCCCCCAGCGCCCGGTTGCCGATCTGGTCGTGGGTCTGCGCGTAGCCGAGGAAGCGGTGGGCGGGGGTGCGCTCGCGGTCGACCGGCCGGCCGTGGTGCCGGCCGCGGAACGACGAGTACGTGCCGTCGTGGAAGAACACCCGGGTGAGGGTCTTCGCGAGCGCGGCCATCGGGGCGCGCGCGAAGTCCGCGTAGTAGCCCTGGGACTCGCCGGTCAGCGCGCAGTGCAGGGCGTGGTGGAAGTCGTCGTTCCACTGGGCGTGCAGGCCCAGCCCGCCGAGCGCGCGCGGAGTCGTGGTGCGCGGGTCGCCCTGGTCGGACTCGGCGACCAGGAAGTGCTGGCGGCCCTGCTCCCGCGCCAACTCGTCGACCGCCGCTGACAGTTCCTCCAGGAACGTCAGCGCGCGGTCGTCGGCGAGCGCGTGCACCGCGTCCAGCCGCAGCCCGTCGATCCGGTAGTCCCGCAGCCACGCCAGCGCGCTGCCCAGGAAGTACGCCCGCACCTCGTCCGAGCCCGGCGCGTCCAGGTTCACCGCCGCGCCCCACGGCGTGTGGTGCGTCTCGGTGAAGTACGGGCCGTAGACCGGGAGGTGGTTCCCGGACGGGCCCAGGTGGTTGTGGACCACGTCGAGGACCACGCCCATGCCCAGGCCGTGCGCGGTGTCCGTGAACCGCTTCAGCGCCTCCGGCCCGCCGTACGGCTCGTGCACCGCCCACGGCGCCACCCCGTCGTACCCCCAGCCGCGCACCCCGGGGAACGGGCAGAGCGGCATCAGCTCCACATGGGTGATCCCGAGCCCGGCGAGCTCCCCGAGCCGCGCCGCGGCGGCGTCGAGGGTGCCCTCCGGGGTGAACGTGCCGACGTGCAGCTCGTACAGGACCGCGCCGCGCAGCCGCAGCCGCGGCGGCTCGTGCCGCCAGGCGTACGCCGCGTGGTCCACGACCGCGCTCAGCCCGTCCGGCCCGTCCGGCAGCCGGCGGCCGCGCGGATCCGGCCGGACGGGCCCGTCGTCGAGGCGGAAGCCGTACCGGTCCCCGTCGGCGGCCGGGACGGTGCCCGTCCACCAGCCGTCCCGCAGCGGATCGCGGTCGAGGGGGTGCCCGGTGCCGTTCAGCTCCAGGGTCACCCGGTCGCGGGCGTGCGGCGCCCAGACCTCGAAGAGCACGGCGGATCTCCTCGCAGACGTCGGTACGGTCCTCGTCACCCTCGGCGGGTCAGACCCATCCTGGCAGTCAGGACGGCGACGCGCCCGGCGCGTCCCACACGTAGTCCACCTGCCGCTGGAAGTTCACGTACCCCGCGCGGGCGAAGGCGGCGGCCATCGGCACGTTCCCCAGGTCGGTCGCGGCCCGCACGCGCGGCATGCCCGCGTCGGCGAGGATCCGGGTGCCCTCGGCGAGGATCTCGTCGACGTAGCCGTGTCCCCGGTGGGCCGGGAGCACGCCGATGTAGGCGATGACCGGGTTGTACGCGTTGTGCGCGGGGATCACGAAGCCGACCGGCTCGCCGGTCTCCGGCAGTTCGGCCACCCGCCACCACGCGCGCGGCGTGGTGTAGTGCGGGAACTCCCCGTCGTAGTGGCGCTCGGCCGCCTCCCGGGCGGTCAGCCCCTCGGCCAGGTCGGCCTGCCCGTGCGCGTCGAGCGTGCCCGCCATCACCGGCGTCATCAGCGCCAGCAGGTCCTCCCGGTCCCGCACCGGACGGAACGCGAGCCGGCCCGTGCGCTCCGCCACCGGCGTCCCCGGCAGCCACTCCAGGCGCAGCCGCTCCACCAGCGGGCGGGCGCCGGTCTCCGCGAGCAGCGAGAACAGCAGCTCCACCCGGTCCCGGACCGCCGCGTCCTCCCGCCAGTCGGCGGGCAGGTAGCGGCTGTACTCCGGCGGCACGGTGCCCGCCGGGACGACGGCGGCCATGGCGGTGCGCAGCAGCCGCCGGCCCACCTCCGCCGCCTCCCCGGCCGGCAGCTCCGGGTCGAGGTCGAAGAAGTCGAGGGCCAGCGGTTCGCCGCCGTCCTTCTTGGTCCACCAGGCGATCCGGCCGAGCAGCCGGCCGTCGCGCACGGCCACCCAGAGCCATTCCGGGCGGCGGCGGCCGGTGCCGAGGTCGTCGGCGAGTTCGTGGTCGAGCGTGTACGTGAGGCCGAGGAACAGGTCCAGTTCCCCGGGCCCGGCGAGCGGGCGGACGACGAGGCCGTCGGTCATGCGGTGGTTCCCCCAGGGGTGTGGTCGGTCGAGCCCGCAGACCGTAGCAGCGATCTTGTGACGGCGGCGCGCGGATTTGTGCCGGAGCCGGTACGTCCCCGGGACGGGCCGCTTCTGGACAGCCCGGCCCGGCCGCGCGGACAATCTCCCTGTGACGACCCCTTACGAGCCTCCCGCGCACTCCCCGCGGCTGACCGACGCCGAGCGGGACCGCGCGCTGGTGCTGCTCCGGGAGGGCGCCGCCCAGGGCCGTCTCTCGCACGACACCTTCCTGTTCCGGATGGAGCGCGCCCTCCAGGCCCGCCGCCCCGACGAACTGGCCGTGCTCACCGCCGACCTGCGCGGCGAGAACGCCTGGAGCCGGCGGGTCGTCGGCGCCGTCGAGGCCGTCTCCGGCTTCACCGCCCGCCTCCGGCGCGCCTGGCACGCCGAGCGGCTGCCGAAGCTGCTGCTGCCGCAGCCGGGGCCGTACCCGCTGCGGATCGGCCGCGACCCGGTGAACGGGCTGCGGCTCAGCCACGAGACCGCGTCCCGGCTGCACGCCGAACTCTCCCTGCAGGGCGGGATGTGGGTGCTGCGCGACCTCGGCTCCACCAACGGCACCACCGTCAACGGGCGCCGGGTCGTCGGCGCCGTCGTGGTGCGCGCCGGGGACGTGGTCGGCTTCGGCGAGATGAGCTTCCGGCTGTCCGCCGACTGACCCGCCCTTCCGCGGCGGGTCCTCCGAGGTCAGCGCGGTGCCGCCTCACCCGTTCGGCGGAGCGTGGCGGGCGGCGGCCGGGCCGGGGTGGTGGGCTGGGGGGACGCGCGCCGCCACTCGGCCGCGGTCAGTCACCGCCGGACGACAGGGGGCGCGATGCGCGACGAGCCGACGACCCGGCGCGAGCCGGGCCCGCACCGGCGGGTGCGGCGGGACACGGAGGGCGGAGCGAGCCGCGGGGCCTGGGAGCGGGTGCCGGTGATGGCGCCCGCCGGACGGGCCGCCGGGCCCGGCCGGGTGCGGTCCGGGACCGAGCCGACCGCGCCGCCCGGCGGCCGGACCGTCGCCCCGAGCCCGCTGGACCCCGGCGCCGCGCTCGACCCGCACCCCGTGCACCGCCGGCTCCGCGAGGAGTTCCCGCTCACCTACGACCCGCTGCTGCGGGCCTGGGTGCTCAGCCGGTACGCCGACGTGGCCACCGCCCTCACCGACCGCCGCTTCACCCACGGGCACCGGCCCGGCGACCCGGCCTGCGCCCGCGCCCACACCGATGTGGACCTCGGCGAGCTGCGGTCCGCGGCCGAACGCACCGCCTTCGTGCTCGCCCGCCGCCTCGCGGGGCGCGAACGGGCCGACCTGGTCGCCGACTTCTGCCACTGGCTGCCCGCCGGCACCGTCGCCGCCGCCCTCGGCGTCCCCTACCGGGACATGATGCGGCTGGTGCGCGGCCGGGCCGCGACGGCGCTCGCCGGCGAGTGCGGCGGGCAGATCGCCGTACGGGAGAAGGCGCTGGCCTCCTTCCTCGCCAACGTCCTCACCGACCCCGGCCAGGTCGCCGCCCTCCGCGACGCCCCCACCGCCCTGGTGGCCCGGGCCTGGGCGGAGTCGCTGCGCCGCGACCCGCCGGTGCAGATCGCCGTCCGGCGCACCCGCGAGGACGTGCCTGTCAGCGGCGGGATCCTGCCGGGCGGTTCGTCGGTCGCGCTGCTCATCGGGGCGGCCGGGCGGGACCCGGAGCGCTTCCGCGAGCCGGACCGCTTCGACCCGCTGCGCGACGACCCGCACCAGCTGACCTACGGTCCCGGCTTCTGCCCGGCGGTGATCCTCGCCGGACTGGAGGCGGAGTACGCGGTCCGGGCGCTGTTCCAGGCGATGCCCCGGCTGCGGCTGGCCGACGGCTTCCGCCCGGCTCCGACGGGCCTCATCACCCGTGCCCCGCGCACCCTCACGGTCCTGCCGAACGGCTGATTCTTCGCGGTGCCGCCCCGCTGCTAGGGTGACGTGCGCTCGTCAAGCGAGCCCTTTCACGCACCTACGCGACACCAACGGGGAACGATCAAGTGAAGCTTCGTCATGCCCGCGCGATCGCCGTCTTCGGCATCGCCGTCCTCGCCCTCACCGGCGCCCGCGGCTCCAGCGGCGGCGGCTGCGACGGCAGCAACGGCTCCAGCTCCAGCTCCAGTTCGAGCGGCGGCGGCAGCCACGACAACGACACGAACGACGGCAACGGCTCCAGCTCCGGCGGCTCCGTCCCCGGTGGCGGCGGCAGCGCCGACAAGGCGATCCGCGACATCACCATCGACAAGTGCGCCTACGACGCGGCGATGAAGAACCTGGCCGCCCGCATCACCGTCAAGAACGACGGCGCGCTCGACGCCACGTACTCCGTCACCCTCAAGTTCACCGGTGCCGGCGCGACCTCCGCGACCGCCGTGAAGACCGGCATCGAGGTCGCCGCGGGCGCCTCGCAGACCGCCGAGCTGACCACCCCGTACCTCGGCACCGGCGACGGCTCCGAGTACACCCGGTGCGAGGTCACCCGCGCGAGCCGCCTCTGACCCGCCGACGGCGCACGGCCGGCGCGGGCACCACGTCCCGCGCCGGCCGGCCCCGCCGGTCAGGACCGGATCCGGGCCAGCAGCGCGACCGGCCGCTCCGCGAACAGCTCCGCCAGCTTCAGCTCGCTCTCCGGGCCGCCGGTGAACTCCCGCACGCCGTCCAGGACATCCGCCCACCGGCCCTCCGGCAGCACCAGCTCGGTGTCCCGCCAGCCGCCCGCCTCCGCGAGCCGCAGCGACAGCCGGGTCACCGCGGTGACCACCTCGCCCGAGCGGGCGAAGGCGAGACAGTGCGCGGCGGCCGGGCCCCCGGCCGTCAGCGGTTCGTACGTCCCGCCCGGACCGAAGGCCGCCGGACGCTCCCGGCGCAGCCGCAGCGCCGCCCGGACCAGCGCCGTCCGCCCGTCGTCCGGACCCGGCGCGAACGGGGCCCGGTTGTCCGGGTCGACCAGCGCCCGGTACTCCCGCTCGGTGTTCTGGTACAGCTCGGGCACGCCCGGCATGGTCAGCTGCACCAGCGCCGCGCCGTCCGCGTGCGCCCGGATGTGCGGCTCCAGCGCGAACGCCGCCTCGGACGCCGTCCGCAGCGGGACGCGGCCGGGCCCGGCGGCCACGAACTCGGCCACCGCCCGCTCGTACGCCGGGTCCTGCTCGGTCCACGAGGTCCGCAGCCCCTCCTCCCGCACCGCCTTCAGCACCGCCGGGCCGATCCGCTCCGGGTCCGGGACGCCGAAGCCGAACGCCGTCTGCCAGGCCGTCCAGGCCAGGTGCGGGTCCGGCGCCGGGATCCCGGCGACCTCCGCCAGCAGCCCGGCCCACACGTCCGGGCACTGCGCGAGCACCGCGATCGCCGCCCGCACGTCCGCGCTCCGCTTGGTGTCGTGGGTGGTGAGGACCGTGCCGCCGGCCGGCCAGTCGCGGGCCAGCCGGACGCAGGCGGCGTGGAACTCCGCGACGCCGACACCGGGCCGGCCCGGGTCGCCGCCCACCTCGTTCGCCGACAGCAGCGGCGCGTACCGGTAGAAGGCGGTGTCCTCGGTGGACTTGGCCCGCAGCGCCGACGACGTCTGCGCGAACCGGGCCCGGAACGCCCGGTGTTCCGCCGTGTCGCCGTACGCGCCGAGCAGCAGCCCCCGGACGGCGTCCACGGCGGCGGCCTCCTCCGGCACCGCGAACGCGGCCCGCGCGCCCCGCGCCGCCTCCTCCGTCAGCACCCGCTCGGCGCCGGTCCGGTAGGGCCGGTAGACCGGCACCCGGACGAGCAGCTCCTCGACCGCGGTCCGCAGCGCCCACGGCGCGTGGTCCTGGAGCGCCGGATCGGCGGCGCACAGCCGGACCGCCGCCCGGGTCAGCACGGCCGTCTCGGCCGCCAGGTCGTGCCGCACCACCTCGTACGCGGCACGCCGGGCGGTCGCCTCCCACTCGCCGCCCCGGTCCGCGGCGCTCCCGGCGAACTCCCGGTAGATGTCCGTGAGTTCGGCTGCGCCCTCCGGGTCGGTGAGGACGCCGTCGACCAGCCGCAGGGCGTCGTAGCCGGTGGTCCCGGCGACCGGCCAGGCGTCCGGCAGGGTCTCGGGGCCGGTGAGGATCTTCTCCACCACCGTCCAGCACCGGCCGCCGGTCGCCTCCGCCAGCCGCTCCAGATACCCCTGCGGGTCGGCGAGTCCGTCCGGATGGTCGATGCGCAGGCCCTCGACCACCCCGTCGGCGACCAGTTCCAGGATCTTCGCGTGGGTCGCCGCGAACACCTCCGGGTCCTCCACCCGCACCCCGATCAGGTCGGAGACGGTGAAGAAGCGCCGGTAGCCCAGCTCGGTGCGGGCCAGCCGCCACCAGCCGAGCCGGTACCACTGGGCGGCCAGCAGCTCGTCCAGCGGCAGGTGCTCCGTGCCCTCCCGGAGCGGGAACTCCTGCCCGTCCAGGCGGAGGACGCCGTCCTCGACCCGCAGCCGGTCCCGCACCTCCGACAGGCGCGCGGGCAGCACCGGCAGCAGCAGCCGGCCGTCGTCGCCGGCCGACCGGTCGACGTCGAACCAGCGGGCGTACGGCGACACGGGGCCTTGCCGCAGCAGGTCGCGCAGCGCGTGGTTGTGGCGCGGGGAGGCGGCCATGTGGTTGGGGACCAGGTCCACGACCAGGCCGAGGCCGTGGGCGCGGGCGGTGGCGGCGAGCGCGCGCAGCCCCGCCTCGCCGCCCAGCTCCGCCCGCACCGACCGGTGGTCGGTCACGTCGTAGCCGTGCGGGGAGCCGGGCACCGCCTCCAGGACGGGGGAGAGGTGCAGGTGCGAGACGCCGAGACCGGCGAGGTGCGGCACGGCCCGCTCGGCGGCGGCGAACGGGAACGCCGGCTGGAGCTGGAGCCGGTAGGTGGCCGCGGGCACGACGGCGGGCGCGTACCCGGACGGGGACGGCGGCGGGCTGGTACGGGAAGGCGACTGGGACGTCATGCGAACGTACGTACCCCGTACGGAAGCTTCCGTGTCATCACCCGATGCACCCGTTCGGGTGCATCGCGCTAGTTTCGGCCGATGCTCCGCATGTACCGCACCACCCTCGCCCTGCTCGGCCCCGTCCTGCCGGTCCTCTCCTTCCTGGGGCGGCTGCCGACCGCGATGTGCCAGCTCGGCAGCGTGCTGCTGGTCGCGGAGACCAGCGGCTCGCTCGCCACCGCGGGCCTCGCCGGCGGCGCGCTGGCCGCCGGGCAGACCGTCGCGGGCCCGCTGCTCGGCCGGCTGGCGGACCGGCGCGGCCAGCGCGGCCCCGTCCTCGCCGCCTCCCTCGCCAACGCCCTCGCCGTCGCCGCCCTGGTCCTCGCCGCCGTCGGCCGCGCCCCGACCGGGCTCCTCGTGCCGCTGGCGCTGCTCGCCGGGGCGACCGTCCCGCAGATCGGGCCGCTCGCCCGGACCCGCTCGGTGGCGCTCGCCCGCCGGGCCGGCGCCGACGACCGGACCGTCGGCGCGGTCCTCTCCTTCGAGGGCACCCTCGACGAGGTGTCGTTCGTCCTCGGCCCGGCGCTCGTCGGCCTCGCCGCCGCCCTCGCCCACCCCGGCACCGCCCTGATCGGCGCGGCCCTGCTGCTCGCCCTCTGCGGCACCGGCTTCGCGCTCCACCCCACCGCCCGCGCCCTCGCCCCGGCGCCCGGCACCGCCACCCGCACGGGCGCCGCCGAACGGACGCGGCTGCCCGGCTCCGCGTACGCCCTCCGGGTGACGATGGTCCTCCAGGGCGCCATGTTCGGCGCCTCCCAGGCCGGGATCACCGCGCTCACCGCCGCCCTCGGCGCCCCCGCCCAGGCCGGGCTCGTCTACGCGGCGATGGGCGTGATGAGCGCGGCCGTCGGCCTGTCGCTCGCCGCCCTGCCCGCCCGGATCGGCCTCACCCTCCGCTGGCGGACCGCGACCGCCGGGCTCGTCCTGCTCTCCGTGCCGCTGCTCGCCGTCGGCTCGCTGCCCGGCCTGTACGCGGTGGTGACCGTGCTCGGCGCCGCCTACGCCCCCCACCTCATCACCGTCTTCGCGCTGACCGAACGGGCCGTCCCGGCGAGCCGGCTCGCCGAATCCATGGCCTTCCTGACCAGCGGGATCGTCGGCGGCCAGGCGCTCGCCCTGGCGCTGTCCGGCCGGCTCGCCGAACAACACGGCGCCCCCGCCGCCTTCGCGGTGGCGGTGGGGGCGGCCGTCGCCTGCGCGGCGCTGTCCTGGACCGTGCGGACGGGCGCGCCGCGCGGCCCGCTCAGGCCGGCCGGCGCAGCACCGTCAGACTCAGCGGCGCGAGGGTGACCCGGTCGCCCGCCGCGATCTCCGGCCCCTCCCGCGGCGGCATGCCCTCCGGGTCCGAGGTGTCCACCACGGTCCGCCAGCACCGCCCGTGACTGTCCGGCACCGCGAACTCCAGCTCCTGCGCCGAGGCGTTGAACATCAGCAGGAAGGAGTCGTCGGCGATCCGCTCGCCCTGCGGGCCCGGTTCGGAGATCGCGTTGCCGTTGAGGAAGACGGTCAGCGCCCGGGCGTGTGCCGCCTGCCAGTCGCGGGCGGTCATCTCCTCGCCCTCCGGCGTGAACCAGGCGATGTCGGTCAGCTCGTCGTGGGTGCCCTCCACCGGCCGGCCGTGGAAGAAGCGGCGCCGCCGGAACACCGGGTGCTCGCGGCGCAGCCGCACCATCGCCCGGGTGAAGCGCAGCAGCGTCGCCTCCGCCTCGCTGTCGTCCTTCGGCCACTCCACCCACGACAGCTCGCTGTCCTGGCAGTACGCGTTGTTGTTGCCGCCCTGGGTGCGCCCGAACTCGTCGCCGTGGCTGAGCATCGGCACGCCCTGCGACAGCATCAGCGTCGCCAGGAAGTTCCGCATCTGCCGGGCCCGCAGCTCGTTGATGCCGACGTCGTCGGTCTCGCCCTCCTGCCCGCAGTTCCAGGAGCGGTTGTGGCTCTCGCCGTCCCGGTTCCCCTCGCCGTTGGCCTCGTTGTGCTTCTCGTTGTACGAGACGAGGTCGCGCAGCGTGAAGCCGTCGTGGCAGGTCACGAAGTTGACCGAGGCCAGCGGGCGCCGCCCGTCGTCCTGGTACAGGTCGGAGGAGCCGGTCAGCCGGGAGGCGAACTCGGCGAGCGTGCGCGGCTCGCCCCGCCACAGGTCCCGCACGCAGTCCCGGTACTTGCCGTTCCACTCGGTCCACAGCGGCGGGAAGTTGCCGACCTGGTAGCCGCCCTCGCCGACGTCCCACGGCTCCGCGATCAGCTTGACCTGGCTCACCACCGGGTCCTGCTGCACCAGGTCGAAGAAGGACGACAGCCGGTCCACCTCGTGGAACTGCCGGGCCAGGGTGGCCGCCAGGTCGAAGCGGAAGCCGTCCACGTGCATCTCGGTCACCCAGTACCGCAGGCTGTCCATGATCAGCTGGAGCACGTGCGGGGACCGCATGAGCAGCGAGTTCCCGGTGCCGGTGGTGTCGTAGTAGTAGCGCGGGTCGTCGCCGAGCCGGTAGTACGACGGGTTGTCCAGGCCCCGGAAGGACAGCGTGGGGCCCAGGTGGTTGCCCTCGGCGGTGTGGTTGTAGACCACGTCGAGGATGACCTCGATGCCGGCCTGGTGCAGCGCCCGCACCGCCGACTTGAACTCCAGGACCTGCTGGCCGCGGTCGCCCCAGGAGGCGTAGGCGTTGTGCGGGGCGAAGAAGCCGATCGTGTTGTAGCCCCAGTAGTTCGACAGGCCCGCGTCGACCAGCCGGTGGTCGTGGACGAACTGGTGCACCGGCATCAGCTCCAGGGCCGTGACGCCGAGCTCCTTCAGGTGGCCGATGACCGCCGGGTGCGCGAGCCCGGCGTAGGTGCCGCGCAGCTCCTCCGGCAGGTCCGGGTGGAGCATCGTCAGGCCCTTCACGTGGGCCTCGTAGATCACCGTGTGGTGGTACTCGGTGCGCGGGCGCCGGTCGTCGCCCCAGTCGAAGTACGGGTTCACCACCACCGACGTCATCGTCCGCCCGGCCGAGTCCAGGTCGTTGCGCGCGTCGGGCCGCCCGAAGGGGTACCCGTACACCGCCTCGCCCCAGTCGATCGAACCCGACATCGCCCGCGCGTACGGGTCGAGCAGCAGCTTCGCCGGGTTGCAGCGCAGGCCGCGCTCCGGCGCGTACGGCCCGTGCACCCGGAAGCCGTACCGCTGCCCGGGCATCACGCCCGGCAGGTACGCGTGGCGGACGAAGGCGTCCGTCTCGCGCAGCTCGACGGACGTCTCGGTGCCGTCGTCGTCGATGAGGCACAGCTCGACGCGGTGCGCCGCCTCCGAGTAGACCGCGAAGTTGGTGCCCGCTCCGTCATAGGTGGCGCCCAGGGGGTACGCCTGTCCCGGCCAGACCTGCATGGATTCGAATCTTCCTCTTCTGTCCGGGTTCATGGTGCTGTTTCCTTCGGCCAGATCCTGCCCGATATCGGGGCGACCTCCCAGGAACTCACCCCGTCCTACCGGGTGAATGGTGCGCCGGGAGCCTGCTCCGGAACGAGAGGGACAAACGGGTCGACCGTATGATTTCGGCCAAAGCGGCCGCGGGCGTCAACATCGGGTTCCGCCGGGTCGCCCGGGACGGGGGACGGCGGCGCAACCGCTATGAATCCCCTCACTCCGCCCGATCTCGCCTCCCGGAACGGGGGCTCACGGGGCTGGAGTTGAGGAAGCGGCCGGACGATCCTGCTGCACCGCCTCCCGCTCCCGGAGTACCCTTCCTTGATCTTGTCGGAAGAATCGGAACGGGCGTCCAGAGCAGAAGGCGGTGCGCGGGTGAGCTCGGGAGGTCGTGAGCTGCCCCCCGGTGACGCGGGTCACGAGGGGGGACCGGCCGGTCCCGGGGAGGAGCCGCCCACGGTGATCCTCCCCCCAAGCGCCGTCGGCACCGGCGCGGTCTCCGTGGTCCGCCCGGTGGAGATCGGCGCCGAGCTCGACTGGGACGCCGAGGCGTGGGGCGAGGTCCGCACCCGGGCCCAGCGCGCCGGCCGCGCCTACATCTGGCTGAATCTCGTCGAACAGCGGATGCGGGCGGTCGTCGCCGCCGTCCTCCGGCCGGTCTACGAACCCGTCCACGGCGACGAGTGGGTCGTCGCCGCCGCCGGACCCGCCGGACAGGAATGGGTCCGCCGGGCCGTCGCCGTCCGCGAGGTGTCCCGCCGCAAGGGCTACCTCCTCGACCCCGCCGACGACAACGTCCTCTCCTTCCTCACCCTGCCCCAGCTCCGCGAGCTGATGGTGCAGCACTGGCCCTGCTTCGAGCCCTACTTCGACGACCGGCGCGAGGTCGAACTCGCCCTCGACGAGCTGGAGGTGACCCGCAACGTCGTCTCCCGCAACCGGGCCCTCTCGCCCACCGTCCTCGCCCAGGCCGAACGGGCCTCCGCCCGCATCCTGGAGATCCTCGGCAGCGGCGCCGGCGTCCCCTCCGCCGACCGGCTGCCCGTCGACGCCGTCGAGGACCTGGTCGGCGACCGGTACGCCGACGTCGTCTCCGTCCACCCCGACCGGGTCCGGCTCCAGCGCCAGCTGCCCGCCGAGGACCTGTTCGGCGGCGCCCGCCGCCTCGACGCCACCGGCATAGGCCTCAACCTGCTCGTCCAGAACTTCTCCGGCCGCCGCATGGTCCGCCTCGCCGAGTCCGGCTGCCGGATACGGCTCCTCTTCCTCAACCCCGCCAGCAGCGCCGTCAAGCGCCGCGAGCGGGAGCTCGGCATCCGGAAGGGCGAGCTCAGCCGGTCCGTCGAGATGAACATCCTGCACATGCGGCGGGTCCGCTCCAAGCTCCGCGACCCCGACGCCTTCCAGATCCACGTCTTCGACGAGACCCCCCGCTTCACCGCCTACCTCGTCGACGGCGACGGCCCCGACGGCGTCGGCGTCGTCCAGTCCTACCTCCGCCGCGCCCGCGGCATGGAGGCGCCCGTCCTCGTGCTGCGCGGCGGCGGCCGGACCGTCGTCCGGCCCGACGGGCCCGGACGTGACGCGGACCACGGCCTCTTCGAGACCTACCGGGAGGAGTTCGAGTCCGTCTGGCTGGACTCCCGGCCCGTTTCGTAGCCCGGGTGCCCCGCCCCTCCGGCCGCGTTGTCAGAGGCGCGTGCGAGGGTGTGAGCACCACGGGGGAGATCACGTAAGGAGGACCCGATGGCCTGGCATGGGGAACCACTGGTCGGCTTCGACCTGGAGACGACGGGGACGGACCCGCTCGAATCCCGCATCGTCACCGCGTCGGTCGTCGGCGTGCACCGCGGCACGGTGGTCCGGCAGCGCGACTGGCTCGCCGACCCCGGCGTTCGCATCCCCGAACAGGCGTCCGCCATCCACGGCATCAGCAGCGAGCGCGCCGCCGCCGAGGGCCGCCCGGTCCGCGAGGTCGCCGACGAGGTCGCCGAGACCCTGACCGGCTACTGGTCCCAGGGCGTCCCCGTCGTCGCGTACAACGCCTCCTTCGACCTCACCCTGCTCTCCGCCGAGCTGCGCCGGCACGGACTGCCCTCGCTCGCCGAGCGGATGGGCGGCGCCGGCATCGGACCCGTCCTCGACCCGTACACCATCGACCGGGCCGTCGACCGCTACCGGCGCGGCAAGCGCACCCTGGAGGCGGTCTGCGGCGAGTACGGCGTCGAGCTCACCAGCGCCCACCAGGCGTCCGCCGACGCGCTCGCCGCCGTCCGCGTCGCCCTCGCGATAGCCGCCCGCCACCCGCAGGTGGCCGCCCTCGACCCGGCCGAACTGCACGAGCGGCAGATCGGCTGGTACCGCGCCTGGGCCGAGAACTTCCAGGACTTCCTGCGGCGCAAGGGCGACCCGGACGCCTTCGTCGACCCGGTGTGGCCCCTGCGCGGCGAGCCGGCGGCCGTCAGCCCCTGACCGGGGCGCCCGTCAGGCGTGCTCCTTCAGGAAGGACAGCAGCAGCTCGTTGACCGCCTCCGGCTGATCCAGCTGCAGCCAGTGCCCCGCCTCCTCCACCCGCTCGTACCGCCAGGGACCGTCCACGAAGGCGCCCGTCCCCGCCATCGAGCGCTCGGTGAGGAACCGGTCGCCGGGCGACCAGACACCCATCACCGGCACCCGCTCCGGCAGCGGCACCACCGCACCGTCCGGACCGAACAGCGCCTCCGGCGACGCGCCCGCCCGGTAGATGTTCAGCGCCGCCGTCAGCGCGCCCGGCGCGCGCAGCGGCTCGATCACCGCCTCCGCGTCCGGGTGCTCGGCCAGCATCTCCCGCAGCTGCGCGTGGTCGTCCCGGGACAGCCACTCCTCCGCGAGCCCCGCCAGCTGGAACAGCAGCATGTACCAGGAGCGCTGCCGCTGCTCCCAGCCCGCGCCCCGGAGCGCCGCCGGGTGCCCCACCGACAGCAGGCTCAGGCTCCGCACCCGGTGCGGCACCACCGACGCCAGCCCCTGGGCGACCCCCGACCCCCAGTCGTGGCCCACCAGATGGAAGCGGCCCACGTCCAGCTTCGCCAGCAGCTCCAGCACGTCCCCGACGTGCTTCGCCGGGTGGTACGCCTCGTGGCCGCCCTCCGGCCGGTCCGAGCCGTCGAAGCCCCGCAGGGTCGGCGCGACCGTCCGGAAGCCGGCCGCGTTCAGCGCCGGAACCTGATGCCGCCACAGGCGGTGACTGTCCGGGAAGCCGTGGAGCAGCAGGACCACCGGTCCCTCACCGCTCACCTCGACGTCCAGCGTCACCTCGGTCAGCTCGACCCGCATCACAACACCCCGTTCCCCTCGGCCTGTTCGACGGGATCATGATGACAGGCCGGTCAGAAGGGATACCAGCGGACCTCGGGATCCCCGTCCCGCAGCGACGCCACCCGCCGCTCGAACTCGGCCAGCGCCTTCGGGTTGTGCGGGGCGTGCTGGGCCACCCAGGCACAGCTCGCGGTCTCCCGCGCCCCGCGCAGCACCGCGCACCCCTCCCACTCCCGCACGTCCCAGCCGTACGCCTCGGTGAAGGCGTCGTAGGCCGCCGGGTCCAGGCCGTACCGGTCCCGGGAGAGCGCCAGCACCACCAGGTCGTGCTCGCGCAGGTCCGACGAGAAGGTCTCCAGGTCCATCAGGACCGGCCCGTCCGGGCCCACCTGGACGTTGCGCGGGAGGGCGTCGCCGTGGATCGGGCCCGGCACCAGGTGCGGGGTGAGGGCGGCGGCCTGCGGCGCGAAGGAGTCCCGGCGCTCCCGCAGGAAGGCCGCGTCCGCCGGGTCGATCGCGTCCCCGGCGAGCCGCAGCCACCGCTCCACCCCGCCCAGCAGCTCCCGCCGCGGCAGCCGGAACCCGGCCGGCTCCGGCAGCGCGTGCACGGCCGCGAGCAGCGGCGCCAGATCGCGCGGCTCGGCCGGACGGACGGCCTCCGGCAGCGGATGCCAGAAGGTCAGCGGATGGCCCCCGACCAGCCGCGGCTCCCGCTCCGCCGCCCGCACCGCCGGCACCCCGGCCTCGGCGAGCCAGCCGGCCAGCGCCACCTCCCGCTCCGCCCGCGCGAACAGCTCGGCGGACCGGCCCACCTTGACGACCAGGCCGTCCACGGCGAAGACCGCGTTCTCGCCCAGCGCGAGGAGTCGCGCCCCGCCCGCCGGCAGCCCCGCCGCGGCCAGGATCTCCCGCGCCCTCGCCTCGTCCATCACTCACTCCCTACCCGGTGGTACGTCTGCGCGAGCAGTCTTCCATCCCTGGCCACACCTCCCCGCATTACGCAACCTTGTTCAATAAAGGTCACAGATTCGTGAAGGCCCTTCCCCTCCGCGCCGTCCATCGGAGAGGGTTCGGACCAGCCACCGCGCCACCCCCCACGAGGCGCGGTGGCCTTCTACGCTGACCGCATGACGACGACGTACGCGCTCCTCCTCCGCGGCATCAACGTGAGCGGCCGGCGCAAGCTCCCCATGGGCGACCTGCGCGCCCTCCTCGGCGACCTCGGCCACACCGGCGTGCGGACCTACCTCCAGAGCGGGAACGCCGTCTTCACCACCGGCACCGGAGCCTCCGAGGACACCCTGGCCGCCGCGATCGAGGAGGAGATCGAGCGGCGCCTCGGCTTCCGCTGCGACTGTCTGGTCCGCGACGGCGCCTACCTCGCCGCCGTCGCCGACGCCTGCCCCTACCCCGCCGGCGAACTGGAGGGGAAGCAGCTGCACGCCGTCTACTACTCCGCGCCCGTCACCCCGGACCGCTTCGCGAGCGTCGACGCGGAGTCCTTCGCGCCCGAGGCGTTCGCCCTCGGCGACCGCGTGATGTACCTCCACACGCCCGACGGCCTCGGCCGCTCCAAGCTCGCCGAGGCCGTGATGAGGCCGTCCCTGAACAAGGGCGTGGTGGCCACCGCCCGCAACTGGAACACCGTCCGCAAGCTGGTCGAGATGACCGCCTAGCCGACCGCGGCCGCCACCCGCTCCGGGGAGCGGACCGCCTCCGCGTACCGCTCCACGAGGAGCCGGGCCACTTCGGGGGCGGGACCGAGGACCTCGGCCAGCACGTCCGCCCCGGCCGCGCCCGCCGTGATCCGGTCCGGCAGCCGGCCGGGCGCGATCACGTACGGGGCCACCGCCACCCGGCGGACGCCCGGCTCGGCGCGCAGCGCCCGTACGGCGTCCTCGGTGCGCGGGAAGCCCTCGGCACGTACAGCGGAGGCGAACGCGGGTCGCACGGAGCACCAACCGGTGCGCCGCAGCTCCCGCGCCGTTTCTGCGATCGCCGCGATCGCCTCCGGGTCGGTGGAGCCCGCCGAGGCCAGCACGACCCCGGTGGTGCTCTGGTCGCCGGGCGTCAGCCCGGCCTCGTACAGGCGCCGTTCCACCGCCGCGAGCAGCAGCGGCGACGGGCCGAGGACGTCCGCCTGCCGGATCCGCAGCCCGGCCGGCGCCCGGCGCAGCACGGCCGGGACGTCGGCCTTCGCGTGGAAGGCACGGGTCAGCAGCAGCGGCAGCGCCACCACGTCCCGCACCCCGTCGGCGGCGAGCCGGTCCAGGACGCCCGCAGGCGACGGCAGGTTGAAGTCCAGGAACGCGGTCTCCACCCGCAGCCCCGGCCGCAGCGCGCCGGCCCGGCGCACCAGCGCCTGGACGGTCGCCGCGTGCCGCGGATCACGGCTGCCGTGGGCGATGACGAGGAGGACGGGGGCGGTCATGGGCGGTCGCTCACTTCACCAGCAGGCCGCGGCGGCGGAGCACGGCGCGCTCCAGCGGGCTGAAGAGCAGCAGGTCGATCGCGATGCCGACGAGCAGGATGAGGAAGATCGCGAGGAAGATCCCCGGCATGTCGAAGTTGTTGCGGCCGTTCTCCAGCAGCTGGCCGAGGCCGAGGCCCAGGTCGGGCGAGGAGGCGATGATCTCGGCGGCCATCAGCGACCGCCAGGAGAACGCCCAGCCCTGCTTCAGGCCGGCGAGGTAGCCCGGCAGCGCGGCCGGCATGACGATGTGCCAGGCACCCTTTAGCCCGGTCGCTCCGAGCGTCCGCCCGGCCCGCAGGAAGAGCGGCGGCACCTGGTCCACGCCCGCCACGAGACCGTTGGCGATCGACGGCACGGCGCCGAGCAGGATCACCGCGAACATCATCGAGTCGTTGAGGCCCAGCCAGAGCACCGCGGGCGCCACCCAGGCGACCGACGGGAGCGACTGGAGCCCGGAGAGGATCGGGCCGATCGCCGTCCGGACCACTCCCACCCGGGCGACGAGCAGCCCCAGCGGAGTGCCGATCGCCAGGGCGAGGAGGAATCCGAGGAGGGCCCGGGAGACGCTGGTCCACAGCACCTCCAGGAGGGTGCCCTCCAGCCACATCGTCTCCAGGCTCGCCCAGACCGCGCCGGGCGAAGGCAGCTTGCCGGGCTCGGCCACCTCCAGGCTGACGAGCAGCTGCCAGACGCCGAGGACCAGCGCGATCGCCAGGACCGGCGGCAGCACCTTCTTCAGCAGGACCTCGCGCAGCGGGGTGCGGCTGACCTGCACGCTGTCCAGCGCGTCGAGTCCGGCCTCCAGGCCCGCGAGGTCGTCGCTCTTGCGGACGGTGGTCTCAGTGCTGGCCATGTCGGCGGATCTCCCCACGGAGTTCTTCGGTGATCTCGACGGACAGTTCCGCCACGGCGGCGTCCTCGATGCGGCGCGGCTGCGGGATGTCGATGGTCCACTCCCGGGCGATCCGGCCGGGCCGGGAGGAGAGGAGAACGACGCGCTCGGCCAGCCGCACGGCCTCGCGCACGTTGTGCGTGACGAAGAGGACGGAGAGGTTCGTCTCCCGCCAGATCCGGGTGAGCTCGTCGTGCAGCACGTCCCGGGTGATGGCGTCGAGCGCGGCGAACGGCTCGTCCATCAGCAGCAGGTCGCCGGCCTGCGCTAGGGCGCGGGCCAGCGCCACCCGCTGACGCATGCCGCCGGACAGCTCGTGGACCCGCTTGCCGTACGAGCCGCCGAGCCGTACCAGTTCGAGGAGGCGCTCCGCCTCCGGGCGGCGCTCGGCCTTCGGCACGCCGCGCAGCTTCAGGGCCAGCTCGATGTTCTTGCCGGCCGTGAGCCACGGGAAGAGGGCGTGCTCCTGGAACATCAGGGCCGGCCGGCCGCCGGGGGTCTCGATGGACCCCGCGGACGGCCGGTCGAGCCCGGCGACCAGGTTGAGCAGGGTGGACTTTCCGCAGCCCGAGGCGCCCAGCAGGGTGACGAACTCGCCGGGGGCGACGTCGAGGGAGATGTCGTCGAGGACGAGCTGGCCGCCGGCGGGACCGCCGAAGGACTTGGAGACGTGCGTGAGGCGCGCGGCGTGCCCGGTCCGGGTCGCGCGGTCCTCGGCCTTGGCGGGCGTCGTGGTCGTGGCCATGGTCGTCACCTCCTGGGTATGAGCTGCGGGCTGCTTACTTCACGCCGAGACCGGCATCGGAGACCTCGGGCTCGCCCTCGGCCTTCAGGACCTTGTTGAGCGGCCGCAGGTCGTAGATGCCCTTCAGGTCGGGCTCCTTGAGGAGTCCGGCCTTCACCGCGTGGTCGGCCTGCGCCTGCAGGGTGGCGGCCAGCGGGTCGTCGGTGAAGGTGATGGACGGCCAGGCGCCGTCGATCACCTCGGCGCCGAGCGGCTTGCCGGACAGCTCCTTGAGCCGGGAGTTGGCGGACTCCTTGGCCTTGTCCGGGTTGGCGTTGATCCAGGCGTTGGTCTTCACCGAGCCGCGCAGAACGGCCTCCACCACGTCCGGGTGCTCCTTCAGGAACTTCTGGGACACGATGATGTTGGTGATGACGAACTTGTTGTCGGGCCAGAGCGTCGACTCGTCGAGGAGCACCTTGGCGCCCTCGCTGACGAGCTTCGACGCGGTCGGCTCCGGCACCCAGGCGCCGTCGATGGAACCGGACTTGTAGGCGTCCGGGGTGACCTTGTTGTCGGTGCGCAGCACCGAGACGTCGCCCTTGCCGCTCTCCGCGTCGACCTTCCATCCCTTCTCGGAGATCCAGTGGAGGAAGGCCACGTCCTGGGTGTTGCCGTGCTGCGGCGTCGCGATCCGCTTGCCCTTGACGTCGTCCAGGGTCTTGATCTTCGCGGGGTTCACCACGAGCTTGACGCCGCCGGAGGCGGAGCCGCCGACGATGCGCAGGTTCTGTCCCCGGGACTTGGTGTAGCCGTTGATCGCCGGCGAGGGGCCGATGAAGCCGATGTCGATCGAGCCGGCGTTGAGCGCCTCGATCTCGGACGGGCCCGCGTTGAAGGTCGACACCTTCAGCTCGGTGCCGCCGAGCTCCTTCTGGAAGATGCCCTCCTGGTCACCGACCAGTGCCGTGGCGTGCGTCAGGTTGGGGAAGTACCCGAGCCGTACGGAGTCGGCGGAGAGCTTCTCGCCCGTCGCCGCCACCTTCTTCTCGTCGGTCTTGGCCTGTGAACCGTAGCCGCAGGAGGCGAGCGCGCCGATCAGCAGCGGCAGCGTGGCGGCGGCGGCGAGGCCGCGGAGCGGGATGGTACGGGTGGTGGCAGGCACGGGAGGTCTTCCCCTCGATTCAGTGAAGTCTGCGTTTACGGCGGTGCGGGTGGAGCGGCGTCGCACGGCGCGGGCCGTGCGCGGAGGCGGTCAGCACGCACATCGCGCGACGCCTCCTCTGCCCGCGCCGAGGGCGCCGGAGCCGACCCGGCCGCCTTCCTTCGCGAAGGTCCCGTAGAAGTCCTGAGTCATGGTCAGAAGTCCCAGCCGTCCTCGTCGTCGCCGGCCGCGACGGCCTTGGCGGAGGCGAACGACTCGCCTGCCATGCCGGCGGCGAGGGTGGTGCCGTCGGCGGGGTCGATGAGGAGGAAGGAGCCGGTGCGCCGGGAGTCGGCGTAGGCGTCGAGGGCCAGCGGTTCGGCGGTGCGGACCTTGACCCGGCCGATGTCGTTGGCGACGAGCTGGCCGGGGTTGGGGTGCTGGGAGAGGTCGTCCAGGGTGAGCCGGGACGGGATCTCCTTGACGATGGCCTTGACCGTGCGGGTGGTGTGCTTGAGGAGGACGCGCTGGCCGACGGTGAGGGGCTGGTCGGCGACGTGGCAGACGGTCGCTTCGACGTCCTGGCTGGTGGCGGGGGCGTCGCTGCTCGGGGCGAGGAGGTCGCCGCGCGAGATGTCGATGTCGTCGGCGAGGCGGATCGTCACGGACTGCGGGGCCCAGGCGATGTCGACGGACTCGCCGAGCGCGTCGATCGCGGTGATCGTCGACTTCTTCCCCGAGGGCAGGACGGTGATCTCCTCACCGACGCGGAAGGCGCCGGCGGCGATCTGCCCGGCGTAGCCGCGGTAGTCGGGGTGCTCGGCCGTCTGCGGGCGGATGACGTACTGGACGGGGAAGCGGGCGTGGCAGGCGGTCAGGTCGTGGCTGACGGGGACGGTCTCGAGGTGTTCCAGGACGGTGGGGCCGCCGTACCAGTCCATATTCGCGGAGGGTTCCACGACGTTGTCGCCGGCCAGCGCCGAGATCGGGATCGCGGTGATCTCCGGGACACCGAGCTCGGAGGCGTACGTGGTGAACTCCGCGGCGATCGCGGCGAAGACGGACTCGGCGTAGTCCACCAGGTCCATCTTGTTCACGGCCAACACCACGTGAGGGACGCGCAGCAGGGCGGCGACGGCGGCGTGGCGGCGGGTCTGCTCGACGACGCCGTTGCGGGCGTCGACGAGGACCACGGCCAGTTCGGCCGTGGAGGCGCCGGTGACCATGTTGCGGGTGTACTGCACGTGGCCGGGGGTGTCGGCGAGGATGAACCGGCGGCGGGCGGTGGCGAAGTAGCGGTAGGCCACGTCGATGGTGATGCCCTGCTCGCGCTCGGCCCGCAGGCCGTCGGTCAGCAGCGCCAGGTCGGGCGCGTCCTGGCCGCGCTGGAGGGACGCCGCCTCCACGGCCTCCAGCTGGTCGGCGAGGACCGACTTGGAGTCGTGCAGGAGGCGGCCGACCAGGGTGGACTTGCCGTCGTCGACGGAGCCGGCGGTGGCGAAACGCAGCAGGGTGGTGGCCGAGACGTCGGCGAACTGCTCGGTGGACGTGCTCATGGTTAGAAGTACCCTTCGCGCTTGCGGTCTTCCATCGCGGCCTCGGACAGCTTGTCGTCGGCGCGGGTGGCGCCGCGTTCGGTGAGGCGGGAGGCGGCGATCTCGGCGATGACGGCGTCGAGCGTGGTGGCGTCGGAGTCGACGGCGCCGGTGCAGGACATGTCGCCGACGGTCCGGTAGCGGATCAGCCGCTTCTCGACCGGCTCCGATTCCTTCGGGCCGCCCCAGTCGCCGGCGGTCAGCCACATGCCGTTGCGGGAGAACACCTCGCGCTCGTGGGCGAAGTAGATCTCCGGCAGCGCGATGCCCTCGCGGGCGATGTACTGCCACACGTCCAGCTCGGTCCAGTTGGACAGCGGGAACACGCGGACGTGCTCGCCGGGAGCGTGCCGGCCGTTGTACAGCTGCCACAGTTCGGGGCGCTGGCGGCGCGGGTCCCACTGCGAGAACTCGTCGCGCAGCGAGAACACCCGCTCCTTCGCGCGGGCCTTCTCCTCGTCGCGGCGTCCGCCGCCGAAGACGGCGTCGAAGCGGTGCTGCTGGATCGCCTCGGTCAGCGGCACCGTCTGGAGCGGGTTGCGGGTGCCGTCGGGGCGCTCGCGGAGCTTGCCGGCGTCGATGTACTCCTGCACCGAGGCGACGTGCAGGCGCAGTCCGTGCTCGGCGACGACGCGGTCGCGGTACTCGATGACCTCGGGGAAGTTGTGGCCGGTGTCGACGTGCAGCAGCGTGAAGGGGATCGCGGCGGGGGCGAACGCCTTCAGCGCCAGGTGCAGCATGACGATGGAGTCCTTGCCGCCGGAGAACAGGATCACCGGCCGCTCGAACTCGCCCGCCACCTCACGGAAGATGTGCACGGCCTCCGACTCCAGCGAGTCGAGGTGCGACAGCGCGAACGGGCTGTCGGTGGTGTCGTGGGCGTGAGCGACGGTCGTCATGCGAGACCCCTCTCGGTGAGCAGCGCGTGGAGCTGCGCCGCCGATTCCTGCACGGTCTGGTTCTGGGACTCGATCCGCAGATCGGGCGCCTCGGGGGCCTCGTACGGGTCGTCGACGCCGGTCAGGCCGGAGATCTCGCCCGCCGCCTGCTTGGCGTACAGGCCCTTCACGTCACGCACCGAGCAGACCTCGACCGGGGTGGCGACGTGGACCTCGACGAAGGCGGTGCCCTCGGCCTGGTGCCGCTTGCGGACCGCCTCGCGGCTGTCGGCGTACGGGGCGATGACCGGCACCAGCACGGTCACGCCGTGCGAGGCGAGCAGTTCGGCGACGAAGCCGATCCGCTGCACGTTGGTGAACCGGTCCTCGCGCGAGAAGCCGAGGCCGGCGGAGAGGAACTCGCGGATCTCGTCGCCGTCGAGGATCTCGACGCGGCGGCCCTCCGCGCGCAGCCGGCCGGCCAGCTCGTAGGCGATCGTGGTCTTGCCGGCGCTCGGCAGGCCGGTGAGCCAGACGGTGGCACCGGTCACGTTTTTCTCCAGGGGGGTGTCGGGGGTGGTCATCAGCCGTGCAGCCCGCATTCGGTCTTGGCGCGGCCGGCCCAGCGGCCGGCCCGGGCGTCCTCGCCGGCCTCGACCCGGCGGGTGCAGGGGGCGCAGCCGACGGAGGCGTAACCGTCCATGAGGAGCGGGTTGGTGAGGACCCCGTACTCGGTGACGTAGGCGTCGACGTCGTCCTGGGTCCAGCGGGCGATGGGGGAGACCTTCACCTTGCGGCGCTTCTCGTCCCAGCCGACGACCGGGGTGTTCGCGCGGGTCGGGGACTCGTCGCGGCGCAGCCCGGTCGCCCACGCGGTGTACGCGGTCAGCCCCTGCTGGAGCGGCTGGACCTTGCGCAGCGCGCAGCACAGGTCGGGGTCGCGGTCGTGCAGCCTCGGGCCGTACTCGGCGTCCTGCTCGGCGACGGTCTGACGCGGGGTCAGGGTGATGACGTTGACGTCCATGACGGCCTCGACGGCGTCGCGGGTGCCGATGGTCTCCTCGAAGTGGTAGCCGGTGTCGAGGAAGACGACGTCCACGCCGGGCATGGCGCGGGAGGCGATGTGCGCGACGACCGCGTCCTCCATGGAGGAGGTGACGCAGAACTTCGGGCCGAAGGTGGCGGCGGCCCACTGGAGGATCTCCAGCGCGGAGGCGTCCTCCAGGTCCCGGCCCGCCTGCTCGGCGAGCGCCTTCAGCTCGGCGTCGGTGGTCGCCTCGGTGACCTGAGCGTTCGTCATATCTGTTCCCCTCCAGTGGTGTTGCCGGAAGTGCCGGGGGCGAGGAGCCCCAGGAACTTCAGCTGGAAGGCTCGACTGCACGCGGCGCATTCCCAGGCCCCGTGCCCCTGCTCGCCCGGCCGCAGGTCCTCGTCCCCGCAGTACGGGCAGAAGAACGGCGCGGCACGCTCGCTCATGACAGCGCCTCTTCGGAGGCGCGGGCCGCCCAGGTGGCGAAGCGCTCGCCGTCCTCGCGCTCCGCCCGGTAGCGGGTGAGGACCCGCTCGACGTAGTCGGGGAGTTCGGCGGAGGTGACCTTGAGGCCGCGGACCTTGCGGCCGAAGCCGGCCTCCAGGCCGAGGGCGCCGCCCAGGTGGACCTGGTAGCCCTCGACGCGGTTGCCGTCGTCGTCCAGGACCAGCTGGCCCTTGAGGCCGATGTCGGCGACCTGGATGCGGGCGCAGGCGTTCGGGCAGCCGTTGATGTTGATGGTCAGCGGCTCGTCGAAGTCCGGCAGGCGGCGCTCCAGCTCGTCGATGAGCGAGGAACCGCGGCCCTTCGTCTCGACGATGGCGAGCTTGCAGAACTCGATGCCGGTGCAGGCCATGGTGCCGCGCCGGAACGGCGACGGGGTGACCCGCAGGTCCAGCGCCTCCAGGGCGGCGACCAGCGACTCGACCTGCGCCTCGACGACGTCGAGGATCAGCATCTTCTGCTCGGCCGTGGTGCGGACCCGGCCCGAGCCGTGCGCCTCGGCGATCTCGGCGATCTTGGTGAGGGTGGGGCCGTCCACGCGGCCGACGCGCGGGGCGAAGCCGACGTAGAAGTTGCCGTCCTTCTGGCGGTGCACGCCGACGTGGTCGCGCCAGCGGCCGGCCGGCTCCGCCGGGGCGGGCCCGTCGGTGAGCTTCCGCTTCAGGTACTCGTCCTCCAGGACCTGGCGGAACTTCTCCGCGCCCCAGTCGGCGACGAGGAACTTCAGCCGGGCGCGGTTGCGCAGCCGGCGGTAGCCGTAGTCGCGGAAGATCGAGATGACGCCCTCGTAGACGTCGGGGACCTCGTCCAGGGAGACCCAGGTGCCCAGGCGGACGCCGAGCTTGGGGTTGGTGGAGAGGCCGCCGCCGACCCAGACGTCGAAGCCGGGGCCGTGCTCGGGGTGGACGACGCCCACGAAGGAGATGTCGTTGATCTCGTGCGCCACGTCGAGCAGCGGCGAGCCGGAGACCGCGGACTTGAACTTGCGGGGCAGGTTGGAGAAGTCCTTGTTGCCGACGATGCGGCGCTGGATCTCGTCGATGGCGGGGGTGCCGTCGATGATCTCGTCCTCGGCGATGCCGGCGACCGGCGAGCCGAGGATGACGCGCGGGGTGTCGCCGCACGCCTCGGTGGTGGACAGGCCGACCGCCTCCAGGCGGTTCCAGATCTCGGGGACGTCCTCGATGCGGATCCAGTGGTACTGGACGTTCTGCCGGTCCGTGATGTCGGCGGTGCCGCGGGCGAACTCCTCCGAGATCTCGCCGATCACCCGGAGCTGCCGGGTGGTCAGCCGGCCGCCGTCGATGCGGACGCGGAGCATGAAGTACTCGTCGTCCAGCTCCTCCGGCTCCAGGACGCCGGTCTTGGTGCCGTCCAGCCCCTGCTTGCGCTGGGTGTAGAGGCCCCACCAGCGCATGCGGCCGCGCAGGTCGTTGGGGTCGATGGAGTCGAAGCCGCGCTTCGAGTAGACCGTCTCAATGCGTGTCCGCACATTGAGACCGTCGTCGTCCTTCTTGAACTGCTCATTGCCGTTCAGCGGGGTGAAGTGCCCCACGGCCCACTGACCCTCGCCACGGTGGCGCCCGGTCTTGCGGCGGGCGGCGGCGGGAGTGGGGTTTTCCGGGGTGGCGGCCATGGCGTCTTGTCCTTCGGGACTGCGGGAGGGCGGCTCTGACCTGCACACTCGCGCGCAGAACAGAGAGTGGCGCGGCGGTGCGCAGCAGGGTCGGGCAGAGAGGGGGGAGCGGCGGTGCTGGCGTGTTCAGCGCGCCGGACAGATGGCGCTGGACATGCGGCCGAGGTCGACGTGCCGCCGACTCACCAAGGCAGTTCCAGTTCCAGGCATGGCGGAAGCGTGTCACGGGACTTTGGACCCAGTCCAGCATCGTCCGTTATGTGGACATGAAAGTCTCACTTCATGAGACGGTGTGGTCTGGGTCACGCGAAAGGGGCCCTGATCAGGGCCCCTTCGGTGCGACGCGGAGGGCTCAGGCCAGCGCGCCGGGCCACGGACCCGGGGTTGCGGTCTCCTCGATCTCCTCGACCTTGGTGTCGAAGAGGCGGAAGCCGCGGCGCTCGTAGTTGGCGACGGCGTGCGGACCGTCCAGCGAGCAGGTGTGCAGCCACACCCGCTTCGTCGGCTCCCGGTCCGGCCAGCGCTCGGCCAGGTCCCAGGCGCGCCGGACGCCCTCGGTGAGCAGGTGGCCGCCGAGGCCGCGGCCCCGGAAGGCGGGGATCAGCCCGAAGTAGACGATCTCCACGACCCCGTCGTCCTGCGGGTCGAACTCCACGTACCCGGCCGGCGTCCCCCGGTCGTACGCCACCCACACCTCGGCGCCCGGCTTCTCCGCGATCTCCTTCCACTGCGCGTAGCTCAGCGGCAGCCGGTCGCCCCAGTGGATGTCACCGCCGACCGCGGTGTAGAGGAAGCGGCTGAACTCGGGGGAGGGGACCTCGGCCCGGCGGACGACGATCCCGTCGCCCTCGGGAACCCGGGCCGGGCGGAGGTCGTCGGGCGAGGTCTGCTCGAGGGACCAGGTGGTGAGAGTGATGCTCATGTGCCTATCGCATCATGCGGAGCGGCGGATTCCCAGGGCGGACGGGTCCCGAACCCGTCACCCCGCCCCGCGGCCCGGACGGGGTGTCCAGCATGCGGACAGGAGGTGGGCGGGCCCCTCGGCGCGGGCGTCAGACGCGGGTCGCCGCGCGGACCGCCGGGGCCGTCGAGTGCGGAAGCAGGTCCACGGGGTCGTCCGGGCGCAGCACCTCTACCGCGATCTCCTCCCGGAAGCGGTACGGGCGGTGCGCCAGGACGCCCGCCAGGGTGCGGCGCACCCGCGACATCTCGGCCCGGACCGTCACCGTCCGCGTCCGGTCCCCGAACACGTCCTCCGCCAGCTCCGCCGCCGTCCGCCCCTCCGGGTGCAGCGCCAGCGCGTACAGCAGCTCCGCGTGGCGCGGGCTCAGCTCCTGCTGCCAGCTCCCCGCCGCCCCGGACACCGCGACCGTCCAGCGGCGCGGCCGGCTCAGGTCCAGCACCACGCGGCTCGCCGCGCCCGACTCCGTACCGGCCGGGGCGGTGTCCTCCTGGACCCGCAGCAGCCAGCCGCCGGGCAGCGGCTCCACCGCGCACAGGCCGAGCGACGGCAGCCAGACCGTGCCGGCGCCGAACGACTTCGGCAGCACGATCCGGTCCACCGGCGCCAGCCCCGTCACCGCCGCCGTCCAGCCGTGCGGGTCGACCGCGACGGCCCGGCCGCCCACCCGGCACAGGATCGGCGCCGCCACCTGCCGCAGCCGCTCCACCGTCGACCGGTGCCGCTCCCGCATCTCGGCCTCCGCGAGCCGGGCGACCGAGCCGACGAGCGCCAGCATCGACGGGTGGAAGGTGGAGGCCGGCCCGCTGACGTCCAGCACGCCCAGCAGCCGCTGGTCGCGCGGGTCGTGGACGGGCGCGGCGGCGCAGGTCCAGTTGTGCAGCGCGTGCACGTAGTGCTCGGCGGAGTGCACCTGCACGGCCCGCCGGGTCGCGAGGGCGGTGCCGACCGCGTTGGTGCCGGTGGTGCCCTCGGTCCAGGCAGCGCCCTCCTCCAGGCAGATCCCGTTCGCCTGCCGCATCACCGAGGGATGGCCCTCCCGCCACAGCACCCGGCCGTGCTCGTCGGTCACCACCATGATCTGGAGCGAGGCGTCGGCGATCCCGGCCAGACCGGAGCTGAGCGTCTGCATCACCTCGGCGAGCAGGGTGCTCCGCCGCCGCTGCTCCAGCTCGTCGCGGCGCAGCAGGACGCTGCTGGTGCCCTGGTCGGGGTCGAGGCCGAGCCGGGCCATCCGGCGCCAGGACGCGTCGATCTCCGGGCGGGGCGCGATCGGCGGCGTCCGCCCGGCCAGCGTCTCCTCCCGGACGACGTGCAGCAGACGGGCCGCCTGGACGGCGTCCATGGTGGCCAGACGCTTCATGTCGAGCCGCGTGTTGTTCATCGGTCCCTCCCCGCCACCCGGGGTGCTGTATCGGTTCTGCAGTTCCGGGCGGATGACCGGTCGTGCCTGAAGGCGCCTGACGGCCCGTCCGGAACGCCCCGGGACGGGCTCGCAGTGTCGCGGGTCCATCGTGCCGTCCGGAAGCCCTCCACGGAGCCCGGTTCGGGTAATCCTGCAACCCTTTGCAACTCTGTCCCCGGACCGCCCCCGTGGGTGAGGGTGATGACGGCGGGTGGTGGTGCCGTGTCGGCGCAGCACCACCCCCGCCTTCCGCGCGTGCCGACCCCGCACCCCGCCGACCGGGCCGCCGGGTCCACCCCTGGTACGCGCGGCTCAGCCTCCCGCGCCGCCCGCCCCGCGGACGTACCGCCCGCGCCACCGCGCTCACCGCCCGGGCCGCCCCCAGGCGTCCGTCAGCCCCGACGCGACCGCCTTGCCGAGCAGCCGGTGCCAGGACGGATGGAAGTCCACCTCGTCGATCCGGTGACCGTACCGGTCGTGGGTCCGCAGCCGCGGCGGGAACGCGTTCGCCTGCTCGCCCCACTCCCGGACCTGCGCCGAACCCGTCGCCCGGCCCAGCTCCCGCAGCTCCCGGCCGGCCTCGTCGGCGAGCTCCGCCGGCAGGTGCCGCGCGACCGCCTCGGACAGCGCGCGGTCGGTCGCGTAGACGTCGTACCCCACCAGGGGCGGAGCCTGGTCGGTCACTGTGGGGGAGGCCGCTTCCATGCCGATACGGTAAGCAGGTGCAGGCAGCAAGCGAAACACCCGAACGGCCGGAGCGGCGACCGTGGAGCAGGCTCCACCGGGCCCGCGTCCTCTACCGCAACGTCTCCAAGCGGAAGATGGTCTGGCTGCTCCTCAAGGACACCGTCAACTCGTGCATCGAGTACCGGATCCTCGGCCTCGCCGCCGAGGCCGCCTTCTTCACCCTGCTGTCCCTGCCACCCCTGCTGCTCGGCCTGATCGCCCTCCTCGGCTACGCCGACGACTGGACCAACACCGACACGGTCGCCAGCATCCAGGAGAACATCCTCCGGGCGGCCGGCACGGTCCTCTCCGACCGCGGCGTCCGGGAGATCGCGCAGCCCGTCCTCGACGACATCACCCAGGCGAAACGTCCGGAGCTGGTCTCCCTCGGCTTCGCCATCGCCCTGTGGTCCGGCTCCCGCGCGGTGAACGTCTTCATCGACACCATCACCGTCATGTACGGCCTCGACGGGCACCGCGGCATCGTCAAGACCCGGCTGCTCGCCTTCCTCCTCTACCTCGTGGCGCTGCTCATCGGGGCGGTGGTGCTGCCCCTCGCGGTCGTCGGCCCCGACCGGGTCGTCGAACTCGTCCCCTGGGGCACGGACGTCGTCTCCGTCCTCTACTGGCCGGCCGTCATCCTGCTCTCCATCGCGTTCCTCACCACGCTCTACCACGTGTCCGTCCCCGTCCGGTCGCCGTGGATCGAGGACATCCCCGGCGCGCTCGTCGCGCTCGCGATGTGGGCGCTCGGCAGCTTCCTGCTGCGGATCTACCTGACGAGCCAGGTCGAGGGCCCCACCATCTACGGCTCCCTCGCCGCCCCCATCGCGATCCTCCTGTGGATCGGCGTGGCCGCCTTCGCGGTCCTCGTCGGCGCGGCCGTCAACGCGGCGATCGACCGCGTCTGGCCGTCCGTCGCCACCGCCGCCGCCCGCGAGGCCAACGAACGCGCCCGCGCCGTCCAGGCGGCGGAGCTCGTCGCCCGCATCCGCGCGGAGGCGGAGGACGTCGACGAGGACGACCCCGACATGCCCTCCGAGTTCCCCGAACGCTGGTCCAGGTTCCTCCCCCCGGACGACGTCAAGGCCCGCCTCCACACGGGCTGGGAGAAGGACTGACGCGCCTACCCTGGGACGGATGTACGAGGAGCGCCCCGCCCGGCTCGGCGGCGCCGTCCTGTGGACCCGGACGGCGCCCGCCCCCGTGGTCTCCGACGCCCTCGTCGTGCCCGACGGGTGCATGGACCTGATCTGGGCCGACGGCCGCCTCCTCGTCGCGGGCCCCGACACGCGCGCGTACCGCGCGGACACGCCCGTGGCCCGCTACGCCGGCCTCCGCTTCGCCCCCGGCGACGCCCCCCGCCTCCTCGGCGTCCCGGCCCGCGAACTGCGCGACCTGCGGGTGCCGCTCGCCGCACTGTGGGGCGACGCCGCGGCGCGGCGGCTCGCCGAACGGATCACCGACGCGCCCGACCGGGCCGCCGCCCTGGACGCCCTCGCCCTGCGCAGGGCCGCCGACGCCCCCGCACCCGATCCGCTGCTCCGGGCCGTCGTGGCCCGCCTCGCGGCCGGCCGCACGGTCGCCGAGACGGCCGGCGCGGTCGGACTCGGCGCCCGGCAACTGCACCGCCGCTCCCTCGACGCCTTCGGCTACGGCCCCAAGACCCTCGCCCGCGTCCTGCGCCTCCAGCGCGCCCTCGCCCTGGTCCGGTCCGGCGTGCCGTACGCGGAGGCGGCGCTCCGCGCGGGCTGCGCCGACCAGGCCCATCTCGCCCGCGAGGTCCGGGCCCTGGCCGGCACGACCCTCACCGCCTACGCGCGGGCGGCGGGCGCGTCCGCGAAGAGCGACACCCCGGAGCCGTCCGGGTCCAGCACCACCGCGTAGCGCTGCCCCCACACCGCGTCCCACGGCTTCAGGTGCCCGGCGTACCCGGCGGCGACCAGCTCCCCGTACGCCGCGTCCACGTCCTCCGGCGCCCCGCAGCGGAAGGCGAGCTCGACCCGGCCGCCGCCCGTCGGCCGCGTCCAGCCGGGGTCGAAGGAGCGGACGGTGTCCTCCGTGTCCCAGGCGATCCGCAGCCCGCCCGGCAGCACCGCCTCCACGTGCGGGGCGGCCTCCGCGCCGGCCGGGACGTCGATCCCGAGGCGCCGGTAGAAGGCGAGCGAGGCGGCCATGTCCGAGACGACGAGGCCGACGAGGTCGAGACGAGGGGTGAGTTCCATGCCGCCACGCTAGGCGCGCCGCACGCCACCGGTCTTGTACGGATCGGACACGCGCGCCCGCTCCCGCTGCCGCCCGGCGGGCATCCGTTCGGCGGTCCCGGCAGCTGGACCGGCAACATGACGCCAGGCGCGCCGATTCCGTGACGCCACGTCAGCGCAGCGTGATACCCGTTCTCCCAGGATCGCGACACGGCGCCGGGAGATCCCCGGCGCCTTCCCCTGGGAGGACCCCTGATGCGCAGTCGAGTCGCCGCCGTGACCGCCACCGTGGCCGCCGGAATGATCGCCCTGGCCACCCCCGCCTCCGCCGCCCCCGCCGACAAGCCGCAGGTGCTCAGCAGCTGGACGCAGACGACCGCGACCAGCTACAACGCCTGGGCCGCCGCCCGCTCCAACCAGAGCGCCTGGTCCGCCTACGGCTTCGACTGGTCGACGGACTACTGCTCCTCCTCCCCGGACAACCCGTTCGGCTTCCCCTTCCAGATGTCCTGCGCCCGCCACGACTTCGGCTACCGCAACTACAAGGCCGCCGGCACCTTCAGCGCCAACAAGGCCCGCCTCGACGACGCCTTCTACGCCGACCTCAAGCGCGTCTGCACCCGCTACTCGGGCCTGACCCGCACCTCCTGCGACTCCACCGCCTGGACCTACTACCAGGCCGTGAAGACCTTCGGCAGCAGCCCGGCCAACCGCTGAACTTAATTCGGTGGTGCGCGTGACCCGGGGCGGACTATGGTGCAGCCATGTCCGTCCCCGGGGGACGGCACGCGCACGCGTCAGCACGCGTCAGCACGTAGAGAAGAAGCAGGAGGTGAGGACATTGATGACGGTCACGGTGCCGGGCTCTGCCCGCATGCAGGAGTTCATCGTTCCCACCCCTGTGGTCTCCGGCTGACGCCACTCGACTCTTCCGCGCGCGCCGCGCGCGATCCGGCCGGGGCCACCCTGTGAAGGGTTTCCCTTGTCTTTCCCGCTTTCCTCCAGCACCACCACCTCCACCTCGAACACCTCCGCCTCGCTCGACGCGCACGGCTGGGACTCCGGCTGGGCCGAGAGCTTCGCGCCGTACGCCGCCCAGGGGCTGGTCCCGGGACGGGTGATCCGCGTCGACCGCGGGCAGTGCGACGTCGCGACCGCCGACGGCGTCGTCCGGGCCGACACCGCGTTCGTCACGCCGCACGACCCGCTGCGGGTGATCTGCACCGGCGACTGGGCGGCCGTCGACCCCGAGGGCGCCGGCGACCCCCGGTACGTGCGGGCCTGCCTGCCGCGGCGGACCGTGTTCGCCCGGTCCACCTCGTCCAAGCGGTCCGAGGGACAGGTCCTCGCCGCCAACGTCGACCACGCCGTCATCACCGTCTCGCTCGCCGTCGAGCTGGACCTCGGCCGGATCGAACGGTTCCTCGCCCTCGCGTGGGAGTCCGGCGCCCAGCCGGCCGTCGTCCTGTCCAAGGCCGACCTCGTGTCCGACCCGGTCGTCCTCGCACACCTCGTCGAGGACGTGCGGGCGGTCGCCCCCGGCGTCGAGGTGCTGCCGCTCAGCTCCGCCACCGGGGACGGCATCGACGTCCTCGCGGCGCTCGTCTCCGGCGGCACCAGCGTCCTCCTCGGCGTCTCCGGCGCCGGGAAGTCCACCCTCGCCAACGCCCTCGTCGGCGAGGACGTCATGACCGTGCAGGCCGCGCGGGACGTGGACGGCAAGGGCCGGCACACCACCACCACCCGCAACCTCTTCGTGCTGCCCGCCGGCGGGGTCCTCATCGACACCCCCGGGCTCCGCGGCGTCGGGCTGTGGGACGCCGAGGCCGGCGTCGGACAGACCTTCGCGGAGATCGAGGAGCTGGCCGCCGACTGCCGCTTCCACGACTGCTCCCACGAGTCCGAGCCGGGCTGCGCGGTCGCCGCCGCGCTGGAGGACGGGACGCTGTCCGCACGCCGGCTCGACAGCTACCGCAAGCTGCTCCGCGAGAACCAGCGGCTCGTCGCCAAGACCGACGCCCGGATGCGCCAGGAGATCCGCAGGGACTGGAAGCGCAAGGGCGCCGAGGGGCGCGCCGCCCTGGCCCTCAAGCGCGAGGGCCGGCTGCGGTAGGCGCCGAGCGCCGTGTCCGAATCCCGCCAGTGTGCGGCGGCGCACCGCCGCACACTGGAGGCATGACGGACACCGACGCCACCGGCGACACCCTCTACCAGGCGGTGAGCAGCAGGGACGCGCGGTTCGACGGGGAGTTCTTCTTCGCCGTGCGGACCACCGGCATCTACTGCCGGCCCAGCTGCCCCGCCGTCACGCCCAAGCGGCGGAACGTGTCCTTCTTCACCACGGCCGCCGCCGCCCAGGGCCACGGCTTCCGGGCCTGCCGCCGCTGCCGGCCCGACGCCGTGCCCGGCTCCGCCGAGTGGAACGTGCGGGCCGACGTCGTCGGGCGGGCGGTGCGGATGATCGGCGACGGCGTCGTGGACCGGGAGGGCGTGCCCGGGCTCGCCGTGCGCCTCGGGTACAGCGCCCGGCAGGTCCAGCGCCAGCTCACCGCCGAGCTGGGCGCCGGCCCGATGGCGCTGGCCCGCGCCCAGCGGGCGCACACCGCCCGGCTGCTGCTGCAGACCACCGCGCTGCCCGTCACCGAGGTCGCGTTCGCGGCGGGTTTCAGCAGCATCCGGCAGTTCAACGACACCATCCGGGCCGTGTACGCCCGCACCCCGACCGAGCTGCGCGCCGAGACGCCGGGCGCGCCCGGCCCGAAGGACGCGGCGGGCGTGCCGCTGCGGCTCGCGTACCGGGGGCCGTACGCCGCCGGGGAGGTCTTCGACCTGCTGGCCGCCGAGGCGCTGCCGGGCGTCGAGGAGGTCACCGGGCCGCCGGGCGACCGCACCTACCGGCGGACCCTGCGGCTGCCGTACGGGCCCGGCGTCGTCGCGGTCGGCGAGCGGTCGGCCGGCCGCTGGCTGGAGGCCCGGCTGCACCTCGCCGAGCTGCGCGACCTCACCACCGCCGTGCACCGGCTGCGCCGGCTCCTGGACCTCGACGCCGACCCGTACGCGGTCGCCGAGCGGCTGGGCGCCGACCCGCGGCTCGCCGCCGCCGTCGCCGCCCGGCCGGGCGTCCGCTCGCCGGGCGCCGCGGATCCGGAGGAGTACGCCCTGCGGACCGTGCTGGGCCCCGAGGAGTCGGCCCGGGTGCTGGCCGCGTCCGGCGTCCCGCTCGACGCCCCCGACGGGACGCTCCGGGCGCTGTTCCCCGCCCCGGCCGCGCTGACCGGCCACCCGGTCGCCGGTCCGCTGGCCCGCGCGCTCGCCGGCGGCGCCCTGCGCCTCGACCCGGGGGCCGACCGCGACGAGGCCGCCCGCGTCCTCGGAGCCGTACCCGGCGTGGACGCCCGCGCCGCCGCCCGGATCCGCGTGCGGTCCCTCGGCGACCCGGACGTGCCGGCGCCGGACGGGCCGGACGCGCCGGAGTGGGCGCCGTGGCGGTCGTACGCCCAGCGCTACGGGGAGCTCAGCCCCGGATGACGGCGCCCGCCCAGGCGCCGACGATCAGCAGGCAGGCGAAGAGCTCCACCAGCACGCTGGTGCCGCCCGCCCGCATGACCGCGCGGGTGGCGGCGCGGGCCTGGCCGTGGCCGCCGAGCCGGCGCCGCTCGCACAGGTAGATCCCGCCGACGAAGCCGGGGACGGCGCCGGCCACCGGGAGCAGGACGAAGCCGAGGAGCGCGCCCGCGCCGGCGTAGCCCAGGGTGCGGCGGGTGAGCCCGGCGCCCCGGAAGCGGCGCGGCGGCAGCTGCCAGACCACCACCTGGGTGAGCAGCAGCAGGGCGGTCGAGGCGACCAGCAGGATCCACGCGAGGCCGGTCTGCTCGTGCAGCGACCACCACAGCACGGCGGCCCAGACGAACCAGCTGCCCGGCACGCCGGGGGCGAGCACCCCGGACAGGCCGAGGAGCATGACCGCCGCGACCATCAGGAGCTGCCACACACCCACGGTGCCAGCCTCTCCCGGCCGGGCCGTTCCCGCAGGCCGCGAGGGCCGATGGGGTGGGCCGGCCGGTCAGGTCCGGGCGACCCAGCCCTTCTCGTACGCGTGCCAGCCCAGCTGCAGCCGGGTGGTCACCGCGGCCAGCTCCATCAGTCCCTTCACCCGCCGCTGCACCGTCCGCAGTCCCAGGTCCAGCTGCTTGGCCACGCTGGCGTCCGTCATCCCGGCGAGCAGCAGGGAGAGGATCTCCAGGTCGGTGCTGTCCGGGCCGGGGGCCTGGTCCTCGGTGATCTGGGCGCCCGCGCCGAGCCGCAGCGGCAGCGCCTCCCGCCACACCGACTCGAAGAGGCCCATCAGCGACTCCAGCAGCCCGCTCGCGTGCACCACCAGCGCGGCCGGCTCGGCGCCGCGGCCGGTGAGCGGGACCATCGCGAGGCTGCCGTCGGCCACCACCAGCTTGGTCGGCACCCGGTCGACGACCCGGATCCGCTCCTCGCGGCCGAGCGCCGCCGACAGCTCCAGCAGGCCGGAGGGGAGGGTCAGCACCTCCCGCTCGATCACCACCCGGTAGCGCACGCCGCGCCCGGCGGCCAGCTCCTCGGCGTCGTTCTCCAGTCCGGAGACGGCGATCGGCTTGCCCGTGACGAGCGCGCAGACCTCCTCCTGCGCGCCGAGCTGGAGCTGGAGGAAGCGGTGGGTGACGGCGCTCGCGCCGGTCACCACCTCGACCAGGTCGTGCACGGCCGGCTCGGTCGCCTCCGCCCGGTACTCCTCGGCGAGCATCGCCGCCGCCAGCTCGGCCTGCTCCAGCTCGTGCCGCTGCTGGGTGAGGAGCGCGCCGAGCGCGACGCCGGGCGGCGCGGCCACCCAGCGGCCGGTGCGGGCGGAGGACTGGGCGGCGAGCCCCTGCGCCTCCAGCCGGCGCAGCGACCGCTCGACGTCGGGCTCGGGCAGGGAGAGCCGGTGCGCCAGGTCGGTGACCTCGGCGGCGCCCAGCGCGATCAGCGCGCGGTACGCGGACTCCTGCCGCTCGTCCAGTCCTATCGCTCCCAGCATCGGTTCCCGCCCCTCGCCGTGCCGCCGGCGCGTCGCGCGCGAGGGTCCGCGCCCGTGCTCCGGAGGCATTCGTTCCGTTGGTGACCTGGCGGGAAACGGCCACGGCGTATTCCCGCCTCTCCCATCATCCCTGTACCGCCCCCGGCTCTGCCAAGGTGGCGCCACCGCAGCACCAACCGCCTCCGGATACAGGTGACTTGCGCCCAGTTGTCCGGAATCAGATGGGGAGAGCGATGCGCCCGATTTCGCGTACGGCCCTGGGGGCGGCGACCGCCGCCGTCCTGGCCGTCACCGCGGCCCTGCCGTCCGCCGCGGCCCAGCCGCCGGCCGGCGGCGCCACCGACCGCCCGCTGGTGGGCAGCGAGGCCCAGGCCCGCGCCGGAGAGAGCGGCGAGACGGGGGCCCGGGGGAGGCCCGCCACCGTGACCCTGGTCACCGGCGACCGCGTCCTGGTCACCCGCGACGAGCGGGGCAACCCCGCCGCCACCGTGCTGCCCCGCGAGGACGGCACCGTCCCGCTGGTCCAGACCCGCCGCTCCGGCCGGGACCTGTACGTCTACCCCGAGGACGCCACCGGCGCGCTCGCCGCCGACCGGGTCGACGAGGAGCTGTTCAACGTCACCGGCCTGGTCCGCCAGGGCTACGACGACGCCTCCACCGCCACCCTCCCCCTCATCGCCGTCTACGGCTCCGGCGTCACCGCCCGCACCGCCCCCGCCGCCCCGCGCGGCGCCCGCCGCGGCCAGGTCCTCGCGACCATCGACGGCGTCGCCCTGCAGGCCGACAAGAAGCAGGCCGGCGCCTTCTGGTCCGACGTGTCCGCCCCCGCCGCCCGCTCCGCCGCCGCCGGCATCGAGAAGCTGTGGCTGGACCGCAAGGTCGAGGCCACCCTGGAGCACTCCACCCGCCAGGTGCACGCCCCCGAGGCGTGGGCCGCCGGCTACGACGGCACCGGCACCACGGTCGCCGTCCTCGACACCGGCGCCGACACCGGCCACCCGGACCTGAAGGGCCGGATCGCCGCCTCCGAGAACTTCACCGACTCCGACACCGCCGAGGACCGCGGCGGCCACGGCACCCACACCCTCTCCACCGTCGGCGGCTCCGGCGCCGCGAGCGGCGGCACGCACAAGGGCGTCGCCCCCGGCGCCCGGCTCCTCAACGGCAAGGTCCTCAACGACTACGGCTCCGGTGCCACCTCGTGGATCATCGCCGGCATGGAGTGGGCCGTCGCCCAGGGCGCCGACGTCGTCTCCATGAGCCTCGGCAACCCCTCCGAGACCGACTGCGACGACCCGATGAGCGCCGCCGCCGAAGAACTCGCCCGGAACGAGGGCACGTTGTTCGTCGTCGCCGCCGGCAACGCGGGCCCCGCCCTCAACTCCGTCTCCTCACCCGGCTGCGCGCCCGGCGTCCTCACCGTCGGCGCCACCGACCGCGACGACACCACCGCCTGGTTCTCCAGCCGCAGCCCCGCCGCCAACGACGCCCACACCCTCAAGCCGGAGATCGCCGCCCCCGGCGTCGGCATCTCCGCCGCAGCGGCCGGCGGCCGGGGCGTCCACGCCTACCGGGCCATGTCCGGTACGTCGATGGCCACCCCGCACGTCGCCGGCGCCGCCGCGATCCTGAAACAGCGTCACCCGGACTGGACCGCACAGCAGTTGAAGGCGGCGCTGGTCGCCTCCGCCGACAGCTCCGTGCCCGGTGACGTCCGGGAGACGGGCGGCGGGCGGCTCGACGTCAAGGCCGCGGTCGACCAGACCGTCCTCTCCGCCCCCGCCGTCCAGGGCGGCACTTTCGCCTGGCCTCAGGACCGCACCGACCGCACCACCGTCACCGTCCCCTACACCAACACCGGCGACCGGCCCGTCACCCTCCGCCTCGCCGTCGAGAAGGTCACCGGCAACGACGGCTCCGCCGTCCGGTCCACCGTCGCCCGCCTCGGCAGGCGCACCGTCACCGTCCCGGCCGGCGCCACCGTCCGGGTCCCGCTGGCCCTCGACCCCACCGCCCGCCTGGAGCGCGCCCAGTACGGCGACGTCACCGGCCGGGTCGTCGCCACCGGCCCCGGCGGCGTCCACGTCTCCACCCCCTTCGCGCTCTACGTCGAGCCCGAGACGGTCACCCTCCGCGTCAAGCTGATCGACCGCCAGGGCAGGCCCGCCGACGGCGCCTCCTCGCTCGACGTCATCGGCCTCGACACCGCCACCGGCGAACGCCGCTTCAACGAGGGCGCCGCCGACCAGGTCTTCCGGGTCCGCCCCGGCTCCTACTTCCTCACCTCCTTCGTCACCACCCGCGACACCGGCGAGGGCGCCACCCTGGACGACTCCCTCACCCACCTCGCCCGCCCGCAGCTGGAGATCAGGGACGACACCACCGTCGTCCTCGACGCCCGCACGGCCTCCCGGCTCTCCGTCCGCACCGACCGGCCGACCGAACTCCGCGGCGCCACCCTCGCGTTCGCCCGCTCCTGGGACGACACCTGGGCCCACGCCGGCACCGCCATCGGCCCGCGCACCCTCCGCGCCTACTACGCCTCCGTCGAGGGCGAGGCCCGCGACGGCTCCTTCGAGTCCGGCAGCTACTGGCGCGCCGCCGCCCCGCAGATCACCTCGCTGCGCACCGGCGACGGCCTCGCCCTCCACCCGGTGACCGCCTCCACCGGCTCCGACAACCTCGACGGCACCGGTTCCGCCGCCCTCGCCGACGCCGGCGGCGGCACCCCCGACGAGCTGAAGGCCGCCGGCGTCCGGGGCCGCCTCGCCCTCGTCCGGATCCCCGACGACACCACCGCCGTCGGCACCCTCGCCCGCAACGCCAAGGCCGCCGGCGCGCTCGGCGTCGTCGTCCACCACACCACCCCGGCCCGCTGGTACCCGGCCGGCGGCCTCACCGGCGCCGGCCTGCCCGTCCTCGCCGTCCCGGCCGCCGAGGCCGCCGCGCTCCGGGAGAAGCTCGCCGCCGGCGAGGTCACCTTGCACTGGCGGGCCACCGCCCGGTCCCCGTACGTCTACAGCCTCGCCTTCCCCGAGACCGGCGAGATCGACGGCGAGCGCCGCCACCGGGTCCGCGACGCCCGCCTCGGCCGCTCCGACGTCACCTACGGATCGGCCGGCGTCGCCGCGGACTTCATGAACTTCCCCGCCGCGCACCGCCCGAACGGCCTCCGCGTCGGCTTCGCCGGCCTGGAGACCGTGCCCGCCCCCGGCACCCGCACCGAGTACCACACGCCCGGCGACACCACCTGGCAGCAGATGACCGGCAGCAGCTTCCCCTACGGCGAGCTGATGATCGGCGACCTGCACCGGTACGCCCCCGGCGAGCACCGCACCGAGGACTGGTACGGCGGCGTTCTCGTCCCGACCGCCCCGCTCGACGACGCCGGCGCACCCGTCCTCGTCTCCGAACGCCAGGGCAACCTCATCGGCTTCGCCGCCGCGATGTGGGGCGACGGCAGCCACCACGCCGAGCCCGGCTCCTTCGGCGACATCGGCAACCTGCGGCTGCGCCGCGACGGCGAGACCATCGGCGAGACCGGCTGGCCGTCCGGCGTCTTCGAGGTGCCGGCCGAGCGCGGCACGTACGAGCTGGAACAGAACACCATGAAGCTCGGCAACCGGAACTGGGCCCGCTCCACCTCCGTGCGGTCGATCTGGAAATTCACCTCCCAGCTCGACGAGACGGTCTATTCTCAGGGCATCCCGATTCTCTTCCCCCGGTACGACCTGCCGGTGGACGGACTCAAGACCCTCGCCGCCACCGACGGCCAGCGGATCCGCCTCGGCGTCACCGGTCACGCCGGCTACGAGGCACGCACGCTCACCTCGGCACGGCTCTCGTACTCCTACGACGGGGGCGAGACCTGGACCGAGGCCCCGGTCGCCCGGGACGGCGGCGCGTGGGTCGCGACCGTGGACCACGCGGGCGCGGCCGGCGCGCAGGTCACCCTGAAGACCGAACTGACGGACGCCGGGGGCAACTCCGTCACCCAGACCGTGGTCCGCGCTTACGACGTGCGCTGACCACGCCGGTCCGCCGGACGTCCTTCCCGTGGGGGGTGGGGTCGTCCGGCGGACCACCCATTCGCAGCAACGGTTTTCTCGTGTCCCGTTTTCCCGGGCCGCCCGCGGTGGACAATAAGGGCATGACGCAGCAGGGGGACAACTGGTGGGACGCTCTCTACGACGACACGGCCGAGGACACCGCCCCGGCCTCCCCGGCCGCCGCGGGTGACACCCTCGACGCCCGCTTCGCCTCCGCCACCCGCGCCACCGCACCCGAGCCCGTGACCCCGCCGCCCGACGGGGCGCCCCCCGCGGCGCCCCCGCCGCCGGCCCACCCGGCCGTGCCCGCCCCGCCGGCCGCGGAAACCCCCCGGCCGGCCCACCCGGCCCGCCCGGTCCTGCCCCCGCCGCCCGCGCCCGCGGCCCCGGCC